>NC_021280.1:748881-1123322 GCF_000400935.1 Spiroplasma chrysopicola DF-1
AAGTTTTCTAAATCAATTGTATCTTCTTGTTGTAAAATAGTATTACTTTCTTTATAAGTATAATCTTTTACTAATGTTGTACTAATACTAGTTGTTGACAAAATAAACACACTAAAAATATTTAATAAGTGTTTCATATTTTATATCTCGCTTTCTTAAGTTTTTATTTTAATTCATTTGGAAAAACATGCGGTTATGGTTAATAATATTAATATTATAGAATACTTAAAATAAAAAGCAATTGTTTTGAAGTTATTTAACTAAATTATTTATTGAATTTATTATACTTGAATTTTTGTTATCTTTTTTTGTGAAGTTAATTTTTCTCGTTTGTTCTTATAAACTAAAAGCAGAAGTATACAATAAAATAAAAAATAATTGTTTTTGTACCTTTATATAAATTCTATAGTAATTAAACTTAATTTAATTATAAATTTAATTATAATAAAAAATAAGAAAAATGAATATTTGTTAATAAATTATTTTGTTTAGAAGGTAAATATTGATTTGATATTTCTGTTAATTTCATTAATTGTTTAACTCCACAAATTGAATATCGAAGATTAATTTTATAAATAGGTTCCGCAAGATTAATTACTTTTAATGACGCCGAAATAAACTCAACATTATCGGCATTTACTAAATCCAAAATACTTATAGCAGCTTCCATATCAAATTGCCCTAATCCTACAAGTTCTTTATTATCGCTAATAAAAGCAAACTCTGGTAAATTATAGCCACTAATAATTTTACCTGTTTCAAAATGAATTTTCTGTAAATCATTAAATAACGTTAGTAAATTTGATAAATCAACTTCTTCAATATATCCTGGTCAGACATCAAACCGATTATAATCACATGATATAATACTATATGCATTTAATTGACTATCTCAATTCAAATTTATATTAGATAATTGACTTTTAGTATTTTCTAGGTGTTCAACAAAAAAAGCCCCACTCAAATTTGAAAGCCCTAATATCGCTAGCATTGTAATTAACTTTTTCATATTACCTCCTAATAGATTATTCCCACCCAAAACCCTACCTATTTTAATAAGTATTATTTCTGTATAAATTAATTTTTATTATCTAAGATGTAAATAATTTAGTTACATTACTATCTTAATTTTACACTTAAACCTAGTTTTTTAAAACTTAGCTATTTATTTTAGTTTGAATAGGATAAAGTTTTTAACAATGTAATCTGGTTTTTTTGATTTTTTTAATCTTTTAATTACCCCGTTAGTATAGTAACTCAACTTTTTATTTGTAATATTTTCTTTAGAGCCCTTATTATTTGTTATTTTCCATTAAATAAAAACTAATTTTGCTTGCCTTATTCTTGTCTGAAAATACGATTTTTGTTGCTTTTAATAAAAAAATAATGATACTATTAAACGGAAAGAAAAAAAGGAGAACATTGAATGGAAACAGCAGCATATATTTTCGCTATTTTTGGATTATTTTTGTTACCTCTGACATTATATATTTTCCCTAATTTTTATTTAAAAATCAGGGAAAATAAGAAATATGATCTGAGCTTTCGCTATTTTCTATTTTTTTTAGTATTGATTACTGAAATTTGATTTTATTTAAATCATTTATATCTTGATGATAAACAACATGCCTGACAACATTGACAAAATTATTTTTGATTAGAGTTTTGTAATTTCTCGGCAGTTACAATCATGATCTTATTGATTAAACCAAATAAGTTATTTATGGATTGTACTTTGCCATTAGGATTAATTGGCCCTTGTGCAACAGTATTTTTTCCAGCAAACTTAAGTAATATGAGTTTTACAAATTATTGATACTGACAAGATATGTTTGGGCATATTACAATTTTCTTTTCTTATTTATTCTTATATACTTACGGTTATACTAAAACCCGCTTTGATAAAACATTTATCCAAAGAAGTATTGTTTATACGACAATTATCGGTCTTGGAATTGAAGTGTACAACTTAGGATTTGGAACTTCTTTTGGTTATAAAGCGGTAGCTGAAATATTTATCGGGCAACAAAAAGAGATTTATTATTTCTTATTTGTTATTTCATGAATATGGCCACTGTTATTTACAATATACTATTTAATAGTTTGGTATTTTAAACCAATTTATTCATTAGAATTAAAACAAAAAATTAATGATAGTTGATTTGAAAAAATCAGCAAAAAAATCGTTAGACAATCAAGAAAAATAAAACAAAAACAATAAAAAGGTATTTAAAAGCAAGCAATTAGCCTATTTTTAAATACCTTTTTAATAAACATTAATAATTAATTACTTGTAAATACTGACAAATTAATTTTTTCGCTACTACTTATTGTTACATCTTGATAGATTTTTCGAATATCAGTAGTTTTATTAATAACGTCCTCAAAAACCTTCTCCCCTTTTTCAATAATAACAAGACGATTAATAATTTGGGCCAGCTCATCAATTAAATGGGTAGTAATAATAATAGCCATTCCTTGTTCAGCCAAACTTTTAAGCAAATCTAAAAATTGTACTCTTGTTTTAACATCAAGATTGGCAGTTGGTTCATCAAGAAATAGGACTTTTGGCTTAGTAATTAAAGCATTAGCTAATAAAGCTCTTTTCTGCATCCCGGCTGAAAGATTTTTAAAAGTTTTATTCTTGTATTCTAAAAGATTAACAGCCTGTAGGGCTTTTAAAACAATTTCCTTAATTTCTTTATTTTTTATTCCCGATAAACTAGCTGTATAATACATAAAATCATAAATTGAAATTCCACTCGGATAAATACTTTGATCTGGAAATAAAGAAAACTTCCGTAAATCTTTTATTTGCATGTTTTCTCCATCCAAATAAATTTCTCCTGTATCTTTTTCATATTCCCGGAAAATGCATTTAATGAAAGTTGATTTTCCTGCCCCATTATCTCCAATTAGTCCAACAATATCACCACTGTTAAATTCCATTGAAAGTTCGTTAATTCCAGCTCCATTTTTGAAAAGTTTACTATAATTTTTTATTTCAAATTTCATAAAATTAAACCCTTTCTATATTTTTGTTTTTCGTAAAAATATCCCATAGCCAGCCCCCATTAAGGCAATGCCCGTAATTGACCAGATAAGATAAATAATTGCAATGTTAAATGGCCGTTCTGTGTCTTGATATCCAGTTATTTTATAGATAATATTTTCTCCTTGAGAATCAACGGGAACAAAATTAAATTTAACTGTTCGAAAACCAGGAAGCATAAAGTCATAATTATGAATTTTATTATCAGCTAAATAATCATTATTAGCAGTATATAATGATGTTAAGATTAAATTTGTAAACGGATTTAACATAAATTTAAGTTTAAAATTATATTTTTTTAAATCCTCAATTGTTTGTAAATTAATATCAACAGTTGACTGTCAAATTGGCTTTTGCTTTACATTAAATAACTGACTTAACATATAAATCATCATTTTTGTTCCCAAATTATGTTTTGTACTAAAACTTATTTTTTCTTGTGAAAGAGCTAGTCAGTATAATCCTTTATCATTAGGATTAGTTTTTTCCCTTGTATCTTTAATTGTAAAATAATTTGAATAATAACTGTTTAATAAATTTGTTATTTCTAATAATTCATTTTTATTAACACCATCTAATTGGACGTGTGGTAAATTTGCAAGCGCGTCTCCCAATTGACCAGGACTATTATAATTACTAATATTTTTACCATTAAACCAACTTTTACTAAAATCACCTTGATTTTTAATACTATTATTTACTGCTGCAAAAAATTGATAAGAAAAAGTATTTTTAAAATCTTCTGTTAACTCTGTCACATACTTATATGTTTTATCTTGCGTTTCAGTAAAAACATTATTATTAACAATATTTTCAAGATCTAAAAAGACTCCTTGGTCATATGCCATTTGAAAATCTATTTTATCAAAATATGCTATGCAATCCTGCTTAGTCTCTTGATTAGCATCACAGTTATTACTGATTAATTTAAGTGGTTTAATGCTGTTAGTTTTAAAATCTTTATATAAATTATCTAAAACTCCATTTGGATATTTTTCTTGAATTTGTTCTAAATCATACATATGAGTATAATCAACATATTGAAGGTTAAAAGAACGATAACTTGATGGACTATCAGCAAAAATTGTAAACTGAATCATTCCTAAAAAAGGGAAAATCATGAAAATAACTGTTAAAGCCCCAGCGAAACTAGAAGATAATTTAATATTTTTTGTTGCAACTAATATTAAAACAATCCCAGAAAATACTAAGTCAAAAATAATTTGAGTAAATAATCCTGGTAAAACTTTACTAAAAAAGAACCCTGATTCACTCTTGGTAAATATTCCGACAAAAAATAGAAATAATAAAACACTAAATAAAAATCAAAATAAGATAATAATTTTATTAGCAAATAGTCTCGTAAAAAAGTAATTATTTTTTGAAACTCCCATTCGTTTTTCTAAACTATAAATCCCATTTTCTTGGTCTTTAATATAAATCTGAATCAAAGAATAAATGTTAAAAATCGCGATAAAACAAATTCCAGTGGCATTTGTAAAAATTATTAATAATACTAAGCTATTATCAGAAAAAGTTACTAATTTAGCCGATAATGATCACAAAATAATAATATTAATAGCACACATAATTGCAAAAATAATTCAGAATGATTTTGACTTAATTCATCTTGTTAATAGAAAGCGTAAAATTTTAAAAGTTAAAATTTCTTGGAATACTTGTTTTTTCATTAAAAGAATTTAATTTCTGAAATTATTGTTTGTGCTTCTACACGTGATCAATATGCATTTCATGCTGTGGCCCATGCTTCTGTGTGTACTACTAATTGAATCTGGATTTGCTTCTCGGAAATTCAACGAACTGAAATTTCTCCATGAGCTTTATTTCAGTTCGTTGAGCTATAGTCTCTAGTAAATATAACATTATTATCTGAATTGGATCTTAAATTTAATTCTTTATATGTAACATTTTCACCTGTAATACTATTAAGTTCTCTTCTTCCACCTTCTTCACCACGACCATTATTATCAGTATATCCTGTTATTACATATGACATAGTTGAATATTTTTTTAGGAAGGCTTCTTTCCCCAAAGCAACATCAACGTCTAATGTTTTAACTTCTGTATCCTCAGCATGTGAATTATATACATTAGATTTTACAACTCTACTTTCCATGTGACCAACTTGTTCATACACATCATTATAAGTAATCGTTACATTTCCTTTATAATTTGACGTTTCTGTGGCCGAAATAATTGCATAATCATATCAAATTTCCGAAATTTCAAAGTCCTCTCTTTTAACCCCATATTTGCTGTTTGCTTTAAGAATTTCATCAGTTAAACTTGTTTCTGATAAAACTTTAAGATCATTAAATATATTTTCTTTAATTACATTATTTAAATCTTGTTTTTCATTTAAAGAATAATTCGTTAAAATTAAGTCATTAATTGTTAAATAATTCTCAAATTCATAGTCACTTCCAACATATAATAATGTCATTGATACATTATTTATCACATGCTCTAATTCTGGTAATTCTGGTAAATCAACTATCCAATTATCAAAATTTTTTGTTGAATTTGCAATCACTTTTTTTAATTCAGCATCGTTACCTTTATTAAGAGGTAATAAACCCATTAAAATTGTTTTTGTTACTATTGCTTCATCATCAAATTTATCCTTGATTTTATACAAATTAATTTCTCCTCCATTTAAATCAACATTTTCTAAATCAATTGTTGAAGATAGATTTAGTAATGTATTTTCGCTAAAATTATAGTCCTTTATTAGTGTTGCACTAGCAGTTGAAGTTACTAAAGCAACAACACTAAAAATGTTTAATAAATGTTTCATATTTTTTTATCCTACTTTCTTAATTTATAATTAATATTTTGATATATTTTTAATACAAGAGTTTGGTTAATACATAAAATAATTATAGATTTTAAAATTTCAAAAAGCAACAATTAAATTAATAATTCCTGTAAAAACCACACACATTTAAGACCACTAAATTCTTTAGAATAAATTTAGGAGGATTAAAAATGATAACAAGTATTATTACTGAAAATGAATTATATAAATTACATCGTGGTTTTAAAAAGTGGTATGGGCGTGTTGAACCAACTAAAGAAACAAATTATATCTATCATCATTTGTCAAATTATTTTAATTTATGCCATAAATACTATTTAAAAAGTCACTCATTAAACCAGTTAATTAAATTATTTTATAAAGGCAAACAAACATTTTATACATGATCAAATAAAATTAAAGAATTTTTATTAAATTCTTATGATTTTGAATGATTTAAAAAGACTTCAACACGACCAAAAACTATTCATTATCATTATAGTAAAATATATAAAAGAAAAATTGCTAAGATGATTAAAACATACCGAGAAAAATATGGCACAGGGATATATGAGTTTTATAATTTAACATTAGCAAATTATTTTACCTACCAAAATATGCCAATTAAACATAACATTAAAACATTAATAAAATGAGATAAAACATTTAATAATTATTCTAAGCGTAAAAATATAAAGAAAATATATCAACGTTATGAAATGCCCGAATTAGGACATGTTCAACATGATGTTAAAATATTAACTAAAAATATGACAGGTTACAAAAAAGATTTGTATATTTTTGATTACATTGATGAAAAATCACGTTATGCAGTGGCTTATGTTTCTGCGCATAAAACACAAGATATTGCTGCTAAACTATTTGAAAAAGCTTATTTTGAATTTAAAAATATTGGCATTAACATTAAGAGAATTCGAACAGACAATGGAACTGAATATGTATATAATCATCGTTCAAATTATGCTCATCGAAAAAGTGAATTTACAAAAGCAGTAAATAAAAAAGGAGTTGCTCATCAGACAACTCCAGTGCGTTCCCCACAGTCAAATGGGAAAATTGAAAGATTTCATCGTAACTGAAATAAGTTTTTTGAATATTTACCAAGATATCTTAAGGAAATTGATGATATTGAAAAACAAATTAAAATCTTTCTAAATTATTATAACAATATTCGACGACATAAGAGCATAAATCTTTTAACACCTGCTGAAGCTGTGTTAAAATTTTTAAAAGACTAACTGGTCTTAAATGTCTATGGTACCTTACATAAATTAATAATTCCTATATAAACCACACTGTGTAGATTATCATAATAAGTGCAAGTTCTGAAAAATGAAAAATTCATATGTTATACTTTTATCACTAAATAGAAAGTAAAAACATATGAATTATAAACATTTTATCACAAATGAACGAGCTTTATTAGAAAGTTATAAAATTCAAGGATTAAAAAATCGTGAATGTGCCAGAAGATTAAATAAACATGAATCTACAATTTCAAGAGAATTAAAATGTTGTAAATTAAATAAGTATACTGCAAAACAAGCAATATTAGATTATAAAAAACAACGTAGAAAATGTGGCAACAAGAAAAAACTTTCTTTTAATCAGCGAAAATATATTAATTACGGATTAAAAAATTTATGATCCCCCGAACAAATTATTGGCCGTTTTAAACAACTAACTAATTTTGAAAAAGGGAATTTCGGTTTTAACTATTCTGATATTTCCTTAGGAAAAAGTATTTCAACAATTTATCGTTATATCAAAATTAAAGCATTTTCATTAGCGCAAACTACCTTACGCCATTATAAAACTCACACAAAACCAAAGTTTACCAATGATAAAAGACATATTTGAGAAATTAAACGCGATAAATTTGACTTTGGTCATTTTGAAGCTGATTTAATTGTTGGGAAAAACAATAAAAGTTATAAATTAACTATTACGGAAAGATTAACAAATTTGAATTATATTTGCCATCTTGATGATAAAGCATCAAGCAGCATAAATAAAAATTTAATTAATTTCTTTAAAAATTCAACAATTCTAAAATATGCCAAATCTTTAACTTTAGATAATGGCTCAGAATTTGCAATGTGAAAAGAATTTGAACAAGATACTGGAATTCCAATTTATTTTACAGCACCAAGTTCTCCTTGAAAGAAAGGAACTATTGAACATGAAAATAAACTATTTAGACAAAGATATCCCAAGCATAAAAACTTAAATAAATATAGTGAAAAGTATGATAAAGAAAACATTATTCTCCTAAATAATAGACCAAGAAAAAAACTAAACTTTAAAACACCAGTTGAAGTATTTCAAATGTTTAGTCCATATTTTGATTTATTAAAAACTTGCACTTATCTTGCACTTATTATGATAATCTACATAATTTAAATTGTGAAAAATTTTTTTAAAATAGAAAATATTGATGTTTTAAAATATTTATGATCTAATAAATGTGGTGATAAAAATGGAAGAAAAAATTAAATATGAAGTTGAAGCGAAACCTCTTAGTAAAATAATTGATGATCTAATTGATAAATCATTTGAAGAAAAAAATTTAAAATCAAAAATAGTTGTACCAAGATATCAGCGCAGTAGAGTTTGAAAAAAAGAAAATCAAGAAAGATTTTTAGATAGTTTAAAAATGGGCTATCCTTTTGGAACTTTTATTTTTTACGAAAAAAATGATGGTAGTTTTGATATAGTTGATGGTTATCAAAGACTATCAACAATTAAACTATTTATTACAAATCCAAATAAATTTATACGACATGAAGATATTGATCCGGATAATGAAATTAATGAATTAATGAATAATGCAAATATTTCAACTAACAAATCAAAAGTTTATGATGAACTATTAAGGTATATTAAGGATTATTTAATTAATCTATCAAAAGAAAATTTTGAACATATTCAAATTGCAGAAATTGTAAATTATTTAAAAAGTAAATTAAGTTTTTTAAATGCAGACACTGAATTAACAGAAAAATTAAATGCTGCTTTAAAAGAACCTATCTTAAACTTTACTAGACAAGTTTCTAAATTAAATAATATAAAAGTTCCAGTAATTACTTGTTCTGGTAATCCAGGTGCTTTACCTTTTATTTTTGAACAAGTTAATACAGGGGGTATAAAACTAAATAAATATGATATTGCTGGAGCTACATGATCAAATAATAAAGTTAAATGCTTAAATACAGATATTATAGACAATATCATAAAAAAATATGAGGCTGACTATGATGATGTTGAAAAAAATGATAATTCAAATGATGATACAACGACAAGCGGACAAATTAATAGAGATATTGATTTAAACAGTATAAAAAAAGGGAGAAATTTAAATTTATACGAATATATTTACGGATTTGCAAGATTATTAGAATCAAAATACCCTGAATTATTTAAACCATCGAAAAAAGATAATTCAATAAATGAAGCAGGTTTTATAATTTTTAATGCTTGTGTTGGAAATAAAATACATAATATATCAAATTTAAATGCTGTTATAGAAAAAAGATTAGAAAATTGAAATAAAGGTGAAATGCTAAATGCTTTTACAGAAAACATCTTTGAAGCTATTAATATTGTAAGAGATAGTTTAAAAGTAATAAGTAATTTTAAAAATAATAAACAAAAACATGATTATTTTAGACCTCATACAGTTACTCAACTTGCTTCTATTATTACTGATGTATTTTACTCCCTTTATGGTTTTGAAATTAATAATGAAACTCCTAAATTTAATAGCCAAGGAATATACAGTGTTAAAATTAGTGAAATTAAAAATAAAGACTGAAAAATAATAAAAAACAAATATAAAAAAAATTTAATCAAAAAATATATAATTGATATTTTGGGAAATGACTGGCAAGGAAGTGGAGATAATAGATTAGTATCAATCATGCAACAGCCTGGATATTATATGAGAGACATTGCAATAGAAGATGTTGTTACATCAGCTAACTATTATTTTGAATCTTCTTTATCAAATGATGACATAGTTAAAAAAAATCCAACAGAAAAAGACAAGGTAATATTATCATTAATTTATTCAAATGCTTATTCATTTTTAGAGGCTAATAGTTCACAAAAATATGAATTTGACCATATTGTTTCAGGTAATTATTTAATGAATACAATAAGTGAATTTAAAAAACAAAATAAAGGTTTACCTATTAATTCAATTGCCAATTTTGCATTAGTTACTAAAGAAATTAATATTTTAAAGTCAAATGAAAAATGGGCAAATATAAAAGAAGAAATAAAGAAACTTTTAGAAAAAAAACCAGAATTAAAAGAAAAGACAAATGCTGAATATTTAGAAAAGTCAATTTTTTTAGTAAATAATGTAGATTTCTCATTTTATAATGAAAAAGAAAACTTTGATAATTTTAGTAAAAAATATAAAAATTTCCTAAAAACAAGATGGAATAATATGAAAATAATTTTTGAAAATTCATTAAAAAAACTTTAAGATTACTCTATAAGTAGTCTTAAAGTTTTTTCTTTAATCATCCAGCTTCAAAACCGCCATAAATGCTTCTTGTGGTACTTCCACTGAACCAATGGCTTTCATTCTTTTTTTACCTTCTTTTTGTTTTTCTAATAGTTTTTTCTTGCGGGTAATATCTCCCCCATAACATTTAGCTAAAACATTTTTACGCATCGCTTTAATATCTTCACGAGCAATAATCTTTTGATTAATTGCCGCTTGAATTGGTACTTCAAAGTTCTGACGGGGAATAATTTCTTTTAACTTGCTACATAAAGCTTTTCCACGATGAAACGCAAAATCACGGTGGACAATTGTTGATAAAGCATCAATGATATCCCCATTTAATAAAATATCCATTTTAACTAATTTATTTGGTCGATATCCAAGAAACTCATAATCAAAAGAAGCGTAACCTTTACTAATTGATTTTAAGCGATCAAAGAAATCAAAAACAATCTCATTTAACGGCATTTCATAGGTTAAAATTCGTCGCGTATCATCAATATATTCTAGGTTAACATAAGTTCCCCTTTTATTTTGACATAATTCCATTAATGCCCCAATAAAATTATCGGGAGTCATAATTGTTGTTTTAACATATGGTTCTTCAATTCGGGCAATCCGTTGTACTTCTGGTAATTCACTAGGATTATCAATTTTAATCATTTCTTGATTTGTTAAATAAACATTGTAAATTACCGATGGCGCTGTCGCAATTAATTCTAAATTATATTCACGTTCTAAACGTTCTTGAATCACATCCATATGTAATAATCCTAGAAAACCACAGCGAAACCCAAACCCTAATGCTTGTGATGTTTCTGGTTCATAAACTAATGATGCATCTGATAATTGGATTTTTTCTAACGCTTCTTTTAAGTCTTTATAACGCGCTGAATCAATCGGATAAATTCCACAATATACCATTGGATTTAATTTTTTATACCCCGCTAATGGTTTACCAGCAGGATTATCAACTAACGTAATTGTATCTCCAACATTAACATCCTTAATTGTTTTAATACTTGCCGCTAACCAGCCTACTTCACCAGCTGTTAATTCCTCTTTTTTAACTTCTTTTGGTGTTTTAACCCCTAATTCTGTCACATGATAAGCAGCTTCACTATTCATTAATTTGATTTGATCACCAATTTTAACTTTTCCCTGCATAATCCGAATTGAAACAGTAACACCCCGGTATTTATCATAATAAGAATCAAAAATTAGCGCTTGTAAGGGATTATTATCATCAGCAGTTAATGGTGCTGGAACTTTATTAACGATTGCTTCTAAAACTTGATCAATATTAAGACCTGTTTTGGCACTGATTAATGGGGCATCATCACAAGGAATCCCAATTAATTTTTCAATTTGTTCTTTTACCCGTTCAGGATCAGCTGAAGGTAAATCAACTTTATTAATAACGGGAATAATTTCTAAATTATTATCAATTGCTAAGTAAACATTCGCTAAGGTTTGCGCTTCAATTCCTTGTGAAGCATCAACAACTAAAATTGCCCCTTCACAAGCCGCTAAACTACGTGAGACTTCATAAGTAAAATCAACATGCCCAGGAGTATCAATTAAATGAAAAATGTAATCTTGCCCATCTTTGGCATGGTATTTTAACTGCACAGAATTTAATTTAATGGTAATTCCCCGCTCACGTTCTAAAGCCATTGAATCTAATAACTGTTCTTGCATTTCACGTTTTTCAACCGTTCCTGTTGTTTCCAAAATGCGGTCAGCTAATGTTGATTTACCATGATCAATATGGGCAATAATACAAAAATTCCTGATTTTTGACTTTTCCATTATCCGATTAATTCTCCTTTTTTTACTTCTTCAATTACTAATTATAAAGGAATAATTCTGATTTTGCTATGAAATCAAATACGATTGCTATTTTTCTTACCATAATAAAAACTCACCAATCATTGGTGAGTTTTGTTGTTATTTTAACCTTGGTAACTACTCATTCCCCCAGCAACATCAACAACATTATGATAACCATTGCGAGTTAAGACATTACACACTTGTTGAGAACGTCCCCCACTATGACAAGTAATCATTAGTTTTGTTGTTTTATCTGGAAAAAAATCTTCAGGATTAAAAACTAGCCCCACCATTGGAATATTTTGCGCCAACGGATGTTTTGCTAACATTGTTAATTCCCCTGGCTCACGAACATCAATTAATTGGTAGCCTGCTTGCACATAGTTAGGCACTTCTTTTCAACTAATTTGTTTAACTGTTGAATCCATTTCAATTTCCTTTCTGAAATAACTGCTATTCTTATTATACTAAAATGATAGCTATTAAAATACTGTTTTAATTATTTCTTTTAAAAAGGTAATTGTGCGAACTTCCGCTTGTTGGGCAATCATTAGCACTTCTTCATGACTTAAATTACCCCCAATCCCAGCGGCTTTATTGGTAATCAAACTAAGGCCTAAAATCTTCATCCCGGCATGTTTAGCCACAATTGCTTCGGGAACTGTACTCATTCCAACAGCATCGCAGCCTAAGCGTTGATACGCCCCAATTTCTGCTGGTGTTTCATACATTGGGCCAGGAAAGTAACCATAAACCCCCGTTTGGACGGCAATGGTCAATTTTGCGGCCACTTCTTGAGCTTTAGCCAATAATTCTGGATGATAGATATTTGTCATATCAGGAAAACGGGGACCAAATTCATCATAATTCTCACCCCGTAATGGACTTGGACAAAACAAACTAATTTGGTCTCGAATCAACATTAAAGTTCCAGGTAATAAATAATCGCTAATTCCTCCACAAGCATTTGTTAAAATTAGATTTTTAACTTTTAATTTTGCTAACACCCTGATTGGTAAAACAACTTGATCAATGTCATGACCTTCATAATAATGAAAACGCCCTTTCAAGGCTAATACTCTTTTTCCCATCAATGTTCCATAAACAAGTTTTGATTCATGACCAACAACAGTTGATGCTGTAAAATGAGGAATTTCGGTAAAAGAAATTTCTTTAATAATTGTCATATCATTAACAAGATTGGCTAACCCAGAACCAAGAATAATTGCAATATCAATTGGCCCATTAATTTCTTTTGCTAAATATGCACTAACTTGATTAACTTTTTGCATAATATCTTATCCTTTCTTTAATTCTTATTTTTCTATTATTAAATCTTGGGAAACCTTTGGTTTTATTTTTTTATAAATCAGAAACTCTTCATCATTTCATAACCGTTGTTGATAGCGGCGATTTACTTTTTCTAAGCCTAACGAAATTATTATCGCCAACACAATTGAAACACCAATTTGAATACTATCGTTAATTACTTCCACAACCCCAACAGCTGGCCCAAATAAGAAGTACGCGGGAATAACATATAAATATGTCATTAAACTACTTAGGAAAAAAGCAACATAGCGTGTTAAAATTTTATAGCCAAAGGCGGTGATGAAAAACATTAGCATTCGAATCGCCATTGAAATAGGAATATAAACAAAAGAACCAGTAAGTAAATCAATTACTCCAACATAAATAATACCACTGATTAACATCATTGGTCCAGGAATTAAAATAATTAGACTAAGAAATAAACCATCAGCTAATTGGAGAATACTTTGGGTTGATCCAATCCGAATAAACTGGGTAACATATGCCAAAGCGATTAAAAGACCCGTGATTACACCAGTTGTAACTAAATATTTGAGCGATTTCAAACGATACATTATTATGCACTCCCTTTATTGAAATTGATAACCAATTTGCAATTCTTTATTTTCATTAATATTATAATAATATTTTTCTGCTAATTGTGGTTTTTTACCAGCGCGTTGTAATTCGGTAATTATTAAATAACCATCAGCAGTTTTAACTTTAATTCCTGTTTTTTCAATTGCCATAATTATCCCCGGAGCAACCTTACTATCCGCTGGATTTAATGGTTCTGAACTCATCATACTATGATAAATTTTATAATTAATTCCTTGCAAAGTAGTATAGGCAATTGGTCAACTATATAATCCCCGAATTTGATTATAAATTGTTAGCGTTGGTTTATTTCAGTTAATTTGTTCTTCACTGCGAGAAATATTATAACCAAAAGTGACTTTCCTTTCATCTTGGAGAACCCCAATTAATTCACCATTGATTACTTTTAATAATTGCTCAGCAATAATCTTTTCTCCTAACACCATTAATTTGTCATGGAGACTACTTGCTGTGTCAGTTAAACTAATTGCTATTTTTTCTTGATAATAAACTACTCCCGCATCCATTTTTTTAATCATTTGCATTAAACTAACACCAGTTTCCGTTTCACCATCAATAATTGCTTTATGAATTGGTGCTCCTCCCCGTAATTTTGGTAACAACGAAGCATGAATATTTAAGGCATTAATTTTTGGAATAGCTAAAATTTTTTCCGGAATAAATTGACCATAAGCACAGGTTAATAAAATATCTGGGGCAAGGTTAGTGATTGTTTCGGTTAAATCACCAATCTTTTCTGGTTGATAGACTGGAATATCATGTTTTAAAGCAAATTGTTTAACAGGAGAAAACTGAATTTCTTGTTTGCGCCCAATCTTACGATCAGGTTGTGTTATGATGGCAATCAAACTAAGCTCAGATCCTAAAGTTTGTAATCCTTGTAAAACACCTAAAGCAAAGGTTGGTGTACCCATAAAAATAATTTTTTTCTTCATTCTATTCCTCTTTTCTAAGTTGTTGTAATAATTTAGCAACATGTTGAAAAATAACAACCATTGCTAATGTATCCCGATTACAGTATTCTAACATTGGCTCACGAAAATATTTTAATCATAACGGTAAAGAAATGTTATTTTCAGCACGGCGACGAAAGGTTTCACTAGCCATATCTCCTTTGCGAATTTTTAAAGCTTGGTAACTGAAATTATTATCAAAAGCTGGCTGGGTTTTTTTAATTGACTTTGATCCATAAAACTCTTTTTGATAAATCATAAAATCTTTAAAAAAATCCATTAAATCAATTGTATGACTACGAATTCTTAATAATTTTTGTTGTAATAACTCTAATTCTATTTTTTCTACCGAGTCTTGACTACGTGAAACTAATAAACTAACAAATTGCGCCAATTCTCATAACACTTTACATTCAAAACTTTTGTAGTAAGCAACATATACCCCATGACCAGCTACTGATAAATCAGTTACGAGTTGCTTTGCTAATCCTAAGCGTGGATCCTCTTCACCATCGGCTAAATAAGCGAAATGTTGCATTGTTGTTTCATTATTATAGTCATAATTGTCATCTTTAATAATATGAACTGAATACTGAAACGGGATTTGTTGATATGAATAACTATGATCAAAACGAGGGACAGCTGATTTCATAGTTTCAAAATCATACATATAAATTGGATATTGATATTCCCCAAAAACTTTTGTTACTTCAGTAATTTTACTTGGATCAATAATGGGCGCCAAATTTTGAACAGCTTTAATTTGGCGAACTTGGGCTTCACTAAAAGTAATTGATTTTTGCTTTTCCTGTTCCATTTTAAAAGTAAATGGTAAATGAATATCTTGTAATAAATCAATCCCTTCATCATATTTTAGCAGCGTTTTTTTTGTTCGGCCTTGAACTAATTCAAAAACACTATGATGTTCTGGCAAAAAGGATGTCATATGGGCACAATAACCGTATGAATCTCCTTTAAAATTAAAACATTGCTCAGCTGCTAACATCTTTTTGATGTTCTTTTCATCTTCGTTAAAATATTTTTTAATTGTTGCTAAATCTAGTTCAATTGGACGATTATTTTTTTGAACGCGAGAATTAAATTCTCCCGTTAGCATTTGCTGGCAAAATTCTAAAAGTGTTAGCGCAGGTAATTTTTTTGTTGCATGTTTATAAACATCTTGGAATAAAAACAACTGATCATAATCAAGATCTCCCTCACGATAATAAGCAGAATTTATTAGCATCATTGAGACACGACTAACTTTTAATCCTAAACCAGTTAAAATATAATACTGGTAAGCAACATCATATGCATATTCATCCTTGACATCTTTCATAATGAAGGCCTGTTCATTTTTATCAAATTTACAGCCAGTTGATGCTTTAACCTCAATTAAATGATAGGTTCCATCTGATAATTTTTTTAAAATATCACATTTTGTAATACAATCATTAAATTGAAACGATGGTTCAAAGTAAATTTGATAACGGTCATTCGCTAAAACTTCTTGGGTTTTAGCAAATGCAATTTTTTTACTATATAAATCAAGATTAAAATAGTTACCATCGCGCATAAAAAACTCGCGGGCTTTTTGGCCAATTTCTTCCCCATCAGCTAAAGTTTCTCCGGGGTAAAACGGGATGGGATTATCTGTAATTTTTGTTTCTTGAATTTTATCAATGGCAAGAAGTTTTTTAGTTTCATTATCATCGCTTTGACCAGCTGATGGTCAAAAAGTTTCTAAGGTTAAATCATAAAGATTGGGGTCAAACAGTAGCGAATCATCATCTTCGTTATTATTATCTTCGGTTAAAAAATCATCATCACTAATTTTAGCCCCATTAATATTATCTTTTAAGTCAAAAAAAACTGATAATTCTTTGCTAAGAACTCAATTTCGAACAGCCGCCAAATTTTCACGTTTAGCTAAAGTTCAGGCAATTTTAAAGCATTTTTTAAATCTTTTGTAATCTTCTTTTTTTAGTGTTAACTTGCTTGCCATTGGTGCTAATCCCCTTGCTCTTGTTTTATCTTATCATATTTTTCAAGAAAAAAATGAACTCATTGTGAGTTCATTTATAAAAAATTGTTTTAATTTAAAGGGTTTATCCTAAAAACAAAGAGTTTGTTGATTATTATTTTTGCCCGAAATTAACAGGTAAATAACTTGATTACTCTAATTTTCAAAAAAATAAATGAACTTTTAAAAGGTTCATTTATTAAAATTACCTATTTTATTTACGTGGTGAAAACTTTTCAGCTTTTGGTCGGGGAGCAATTGGCTCAGAAGGCAATGTTCCTTCTTTGCGCATTTTTCTTTCTTCTGCTCTTTTTTTGGCCATTTCTTCCCGTTGACGTTGAAATTCTTTTTTAGAATTAATTTTTTGCTCTTTTTGTTGTTCTTTTGTTAATTTAACTTTTTTCTCAATAATGTCAATTCTTTTTTTTGCTTCTACCAAATCAATTTCTTGATTAACAATTCAAGTTGTTTCATATTGCTTTTTCCCAACTTTTTTTGAAATTCCTTCAATTTCAAAAGCTTTTTGTTCTAAAAAAGAATTAGTTTTTGCTTCATAAATATCAACAATAACATCAAAAAGATCACGATATTTATATTCTTTCCCTTTACGCGCAATAACTTTCTCATATTCTAGGCGTAAGTTTTTACGATTGTCGGTTTCTTTAATATATTCTTTAATTTTATCTTTTACCTGTTTTTTTCGCTTTTCACGTTCTAATTTTTGGGCTTTACGACCCATAATTGAGGAAACAATTGCAAAAATAATTACCGCTAAGACAATGATAATTAAAATAATATTCATTGTTGCTCCGCCACCTAAAAAATCTGACATTATTAAAACTCCTTTTTATATTTCCTATATCTTTCTTACATTATGCACTAATCTTGCCAGTATTTCAACTAAAAAATTGGCAAGAATTGAAAAATATGGTAACTATCTTAAATATAAAAAAACAGATACTATATATTTATTTTAGTATCTGTTAAAGGCCCAATTTAAACATTATATTATTATTAAGTAAGACTAATTTATATAATATATATTAAGTTAATACAAATATTTTATAAAATACTAAATATGTTAAATATTAGCAATTTCAGTTAAAGTAACTTTAAAAGTAAATTCTCCTGTAATTAATTCTGATGTAGCTTTTGCAGTAACTGTAAATAATACTTCCCCAGGCACTTGATTTGCATTTTCATCTTGATTATTTGTCAAATCAAAATCAGCAGTTGTAACTGTTACTTCACCATCTTCATTAATTGCAGCTATTACACTATCAATAATTGTTTTATCTTTATTTAAATCACCATATTTTTGATCAGACTTTGCTTCTCTTTGGGAATCAACTACTTTAATGTCAGTAATATCTTTTTGCAAAACTTCTGGTTCAGTTAAAGTAACTTTAAAAGTAAATTCTCCTGTAATTAATTCTGATGTAGCTTTTGCAGTAACTGTAAATAATACTTCCCCAGGCACTTGATTTGCATTTTCATCTTGATTATTTGTCAAATCAAAATCAGCAGTTGTAACTGTTACTTCACCATCTTCATTAATTGCAGCTATTACACTATCAATAATTGTTTTATCTTTATTTAAATCACCATATTTTTGATCAGACTTTGCTTCTCTTTGGGAATCAACTACTTTAATGTCAGTAATATCTTTTTGCAAAACTTCTGGTTCAGTTAAAGTAACTTTAAAAGTAAATTCTCCTGTAATTAATTCTGATGTAGCTTTTGCAGTAACTGTAAATAATACTTCCCCAGGCACTTGATTTGCATTTTCATCTTGATTATTTGTCAAATCAAAATCAGCAGTTGTAACTGTTACTTCACCATCTTCATTAATTGCAGCTATTACACTATCAATAATTGTTTTATCTTTATTTAAATCACCATATTTTTGATCAGACTTTGCTTCTCTTTGGGAATCAACTACTTTAATGTCAGTAATATCTTTTTGCAAAACTTCTGGTTCAGTTAAAGTAACTTTAAAAGTAAATTCTCCTGTAATTAATTCTGATGTAGCTTTTGCAGTAACTGTAAATAATACTTCCCCAGGCACTTGATTTGCATTTTCATCTTGATTATTTGTCAAATCAAAATCAGCAGTTGTAACTGTTACTTCACCATCTTCATTAATTGCAGCTATTACACTATCAATAATTGTTTTATCTTTATTTAAATCACCATATTTTTGATCAGACTTTGCTTCTCTTTGGGAATCAACTACTTTAATATCAGTAATATCTTTTTGCAAAACTTCTGGTTCAGTTAAAGTAACTTTAAAAGTAAATTCTCCTGTAATTAATTCTGATGTAGCTTTTGCAGTAACTGTAAATAATACTTCCCCAGGCACTTGATTTGCATTTTCATCTTGATTATTTGTCAAATCAAAATCAGCAGTTGTAACTGTTACTTCACCATCTTCATTAATTGCAGCTATTACACTATCAATAATTGTTTTATCTTTATTTAAATCACCATATTTTTGATCAGACTTTGCTTCTCTTTGGGAATCAACTACTTTAATGTCAGTAATATCTTTTTGACCTGTTTGTGCTTCAGTTAAAGTATTAGTAAAATTAAAAGTTCCTGTAATTAATTTTGAATCAGATTTTGCAGTAACTGTAAATAATACTTTTCCAGCTACTTGTTTATCTTTTTCATCTTTATCATTTTTTAAATTAAAATCAGCTACCGTAACAGTTGATTTTAATTTTTTTGATAAACCAACATTAATTGCATCGATTACACTTTTAAGAATTGTTTCATCTTTATTTAAATCTCCATATGTCTTATCATAATCTAAAATTGTTTTTGGATCATTTACAACAGTTTTTGAAATATCTTCTTTTTCAACTGCTGGATTATTGTCATTGTTGGGTGTTTTACAAGCGATAACACTTGTTGCACCCGTCGCGGTAAGACCAAAGGCTCCTAATATTGCTAGTAATTTTTTCACTATTTATTATCCTTTCTTTGCTTAAAATAAGCTACTTCAAGTATATAATTTGAAAAAATCCATATCTAGCGAATTTTTTAGTTTTTGAAAAAAAAAAAAAAAAATGATAAATATTGGTAATTTAAGGATGTTTACCCTTTGTCTACCTTTAACTAACTAATATTGCCCAAAAAAAAAAAAAAAAGTTACTCTTTAAAATTAAATTATAATGAGCAACTTTGCGTAATATTTTTATATATTAGTATTTCTATATCTTGAACAGTAAGTCTTATATTATCATTTTAAATTAAATACTCTTTAACAACATATTCACTATTCATTAGCGCTAGATTTGCTAAGTAGGTCAAATTAAATTTAATGACATCTCCAACTTGATAATCTTTTTCGCTATTAGTTACATCCAGAATAGTATAATCTGGTCCTTGGCGTAAAATTTTAATATTATCGTCAGTGGCAATTAAATCATTACTATAACAATCTTGGTGGCCTAGAGCAATAACAGCCTGTTTATGATTTGGGTTGCTATCTCCTGCAAGAAGTTGATGATCACCACCAGTAACTGTAATTTTAGTTGATAAAGTTGATGGATAAACTTCAATAATTTGAGCTTCTAATCAACTTGTTTCTTGTTCTAAAAATGGAATTGGTTCATGATTTAATCCCACACCCATTAAAATTCCAGCACCACTGCGAATTTGATTATTAGCCCTATCAAGATTTTCACTATCTCAAATACTAATATGATTTGAGCCCCCACAACTAATCAATGAAATGTTAATCCCCATCTTTTCTTCAAGAATTCTTTTAAAATGAGCTAAATTATTTAGTTTATTAATAACAATTTCTGGTTCATCATATTGGCTAAGATTTGTTCCTAACCCCGCTAAAATTAAATTTGAAAAAGTAGTAATTTCTGTTAATTCCTCAATAAAATGATACTCACTGTCAAAAGCTGTATGTAATTCCTTTTCATTAATCATTAAAATAATCTCCACATGCTTATTTTGTCGAATTGCTTCTTGGTTTAAATTTCGCATTGTTTGTAAATCCGAAATAAAAGTACAGTCAGCATATTCAACTAAATATTTTAATTCTTTTAGCATTGGTGCCCGTAAAAGCATTTTTTTAATTGGAATATCTTGATATTTTTTTAAATTTAAAACGCGTGAATCACCAATTGTTTTGATTCCTTGGATTGCCAAGGCTCACACGATTTCTTCATGACCAGCCGCTAAATTTACAACACTAACTAAGTCTAAATTACGGTTAGCTGTTTCTTTTAACAATTCGCGGCAATTACGACGAATTTTTGATAAATCTCATGTAATTTTTGGATACATTTTTTCCCTCCCATGTTAATAGTTATTAATTGATGTTAATAATTAATATGGTTGCCTTGTAACTGCCTGGTATTAAATTAAAACCTAACCTTTAAAATGTTTTAACTGCTTTTTGAATTTGTTCATCATACTGATCCACTAATTGTTCAGGAGTTAATTCCTTCATTGGACTAACTTTTGTTCCTGCAATTAGAATTGGTTCATTAACTTGTGCGCCAACAAATTCTCATGTTCCTCTTAAGTATTCCGTATGATTTCCTCATAGATATCACCCATAAGGAGCTCCTTGAGTTGTCAAAATTTGTACTTTTAAATGTGGTAATAACCCAATTGCATCTCCTTTTTTTGAGTATTTATATGAAAATGTTTTATCTGCTACTAAAATATGGTCAAAATAATTTTTAACTAAACCACTAACATTAAAATTATTCATTGGGCAACTGATAATTACTTTATCAACACTTTTTAATTGATCAACGTAAAAATCAGTATCTTCTGCATTAAAAAAAGTTCCAAAGTTATCAACTGTTAAAGTTTTTAATGCCATTGCTGTTTTATTTAAATCTAAATAAATAAACTCGTCTTGGGGATTTAAAGTTTGATAATGTTTAATAAAGCGTTTTGTTAATGCGATTGAATATGAAGTTTTTTCTGGACTAACTGTCCCATTTATAACAAGAATTTTTTTGCTCATTGCTATTGCATCCTTTCTCATAGTGATATTAATATTTTACCACCTTGCCAAATATTCGATTAGATAAAATTTAATTTTTAGCAAAATTAAAAACTAGATTAAAACTTAATCTAGTTTAACATTATGATAGACTTCTTGGACATCATCACACTCATCAAGCATATTTAATAATTTTTCAAAACGTTCTTTTTCTTCCCCAGCTAAAATAATTTCTTCTTGCGCTAGCATTGTAATTTCAGCTATTGCAAAATCACTAATTCCCATACCATCTAATACTGTTTTAACAACATTAAAAGCAGTTGCAGGAGCATAGACAACAACTTGGTCTTCTTCATTAACAACATCATTAACATCACAATCTGCCAATAATAATTGTTCAAATACTTCATCAACACTATGCTTTGTAAAAGCAAATAAAGCTAAATGATCAAATAGATGTGTGACAGCCCCTGATACACCAAGCTTACCTCCTGTTTTAGTAAAACAATTACGAACTTCTGCTACTGCACGATTAACATTATTTGTTAATGTTTCAACAATAATTGCACTACCCCCAGGACCGTATCCTTCATAGCGAATTGCTTGGTAATTATCATTATCATTACCACTGGCCTTTTTAATTGCCCGTTCGATAACATCTTTTGGTACTTGTTTTGATTTAGCTTTATCAATTGCATTACGCAAAGCTAAATTAGCGGTTGGATCAGGACTTCCCTCACGAGCCGCTAAATAAATTTCTCGGGCCATTCGATTATATAATACAGCTTTTTTAGCCGATGTTGCGGCCATTGATTGTTTACGAACTTCAAATGCTCTTCCCATTGTTTTTTCTCCTTTTTCTTCCTTACTTATTATACCTTAAAGTTTATTTTTTATATTCCATAACAATCGCATTACTTTGCCCATAATAATTATCAATTGTCCGAATTATGTAAAAACCATTATCTTGATATAACTTTTGGGCAATTATGTTTATTGTATTTACTTCTAAAAACATTTTTTCAAATTCAAGTGTAGTTAAAAGATATTGTAAAAATCATTTCCCATAGCCTTGATGCTGTTCTGATTTTTTAATTGTTAACCTAATTAATTCCAAATCCGGACCACTTTTTAATAACAAAGCATAACCAATTACTTTATCATTGAAAAGCAGTTTTAGACAATAATAATTTTGATCATTTATCATTAAAATTAAATTACGATATTTATAATACTGTTCACGATAGTTCTCTTTTTCTAGCAAAAAAATCAAAACACCATCGCTGTTGTTAATTGGTCTAACGGTTAGTTTCATTACTTTCAACCGCTTTTTTGAAATATAATGGTATTAAATCATCTACTGTTTCATTAAGGATAAAATAAGGTTTTAAATTTAAATAATTATTTAAATAATCAAATTCAAGCAAATCTTCACGGATTTCATAACCTGAAAACTGTTGACTAATTTCCCGACAATTTTCTAATGTTAACAACTGGATTGGAATAATTTCTTGGCCATTCTGATAAATCGCAAAATAAAATTGACCACCTTTCGCATCAATCATTGAAATACAATTATCTAAACCAGCTTGGTATAATAGACTATTAATTGTATAAACTTTGAAATCAGGATTAATTGTTTTCAGAATCTTTGCGATTGTGATTGGAACGCGAATTCCCGTGTAACTTCCTGGCCCCATAGTTAAATATAGGGCTGTAAGGTCTTTTAACTTTAAGTGTTGTTCATCAAGTAACTTTTTGATTGTTGGAACAGTTAATTCTGTGTGTTTTCGTTCCCCATCAAGATGATAATGACCAAGAACAATATTATTTGATTCTAAAATTAAGGTTAAATATTTTCCTGTTGTATCAATAAATAAACTATTCATGATAAAATTCCTCTTCTAATTTTGCTAATAACTCGGGGTTTGTTGTGCTAATATTAATTAATCGCCCAGTTGATAGTACTTCAATCGTAAGTTCTGTAATGACTCATGTTAATGGTAAATATTGTTTAATCGGTGCTGGTCATTCAATAATATTATAACAATCATTAGCAGCATCCAAATACATTTCTGCTTCTTCCGGAGAAATTTTATCTAATAAACGGTAAAAGTCAAAATGATTAACAATTAATTCATTTGGACATTGATATTGATTCATAATGACAAAAGTTGGTGAAGTCACTAATCCCTTATAACCAAGGGCAGTTAAAAGTAATTTTGTAATTGTTGTCTTACCAGCTGCTAAAGGTCCATTAAATAAAATTGCTTGGTTTGGACCAGCAAATTGCGCCAGAATTTGGGCGAGATTTTCACTGTCTTTTAAACTATTTATCTTAATTTGCATTTACTTCCTACTTTCTTTTTTAATTATACCGAGAAAATAAAATAACCCTTACTTTTTTTGAAAAATATGTAATAATAATATAAAAATACAATGAAAGGTTTATTTATAAATGAAAGATTTACTAATTATAGGCGCTGGTCCAGTTGGATTATATGCATGAAGTTGTGCTGGATTAATGGGCTTATCTGGATATATTATTGAAGGCAATTCTGTCCCCGGGGGACAGCCTGCCGAACTATTTCCCGACAAGGCAATTTATGATCTTCCTGGTATTGATAAAATTACAGGTCAAGATTTTGTTAATAACTTGTTAGCAAAAACCGAAAAATACTGTGGTAAGATTACCCTTTTATTAGAAACAAAAGTCGTGGAACTAACTGAAATTAATGATGGCTTTGCCGTTAAATTAACAAATAATACTGTGATTAAAGTCAAAACTATTCTAATTACAACTGGAAATGGGGTTTTTACCCCAATTAAATTAGAACAACTTGATAGTAGTTTTACCTATCAGAATCTAACTTATCAAATTACTAACCCCACCCAGTATCACAATAAAACAATTGCCATATTAGGTGGTGGTGATTCAGCTCTTGATTGAGCTAACCATTTTGTTGAAGAAAAAATTACCCCCCATGTCACAATTGTTCATCGGCGCGAACACTATCGAGCAAAAGATAGTAGCGTTGAAAAGTTAAAACAAAATCAAATCAAAGAATATAAAAACTATCATATTGAAGCAATCACAACTAATGGTGATTTAATCACTGAAATGAATCTTATTCATAATGCGGATAATAGTTTAATCCCTCTTCGTGCTGATTATTACTTAGTTCAATATGGAGCAAAAATTATGCCTTCAATTATTAGTCAATGACCATTAACATTTACACGAACAAATAAAATTATCATTAGCCCCAGTGGTCAAACTTCCCATCCGCGCATTTTTGCCGCTGGTAATATTGCGACATATGAAGGAAAATACTATAATATGGCAACTGGTTTTGGTGAAAGCATCAATGCCTTATATAATATTACAAAAATAATTCATGGTGAAAAATATCATCCTGGTTATTTAGGTGCTGATTTAACATAATATAAAAAAAGGAATTATTATAATTCCTTTTTTAACCTTTTAAGACATAAATTTCTTCTTCCCCACTTGGTCCGACATCAATCTCAAGATTAGTAATATGACTTTTGACTAAAACTTCTTCGCGTTCTCACATTTCTTGGTATGGATCTGTTGGCTCGGTTAAGTTAATAAAATCATCTTCAAATTTTGATTTACGAATTTTACGAGCTTTTTCTTGTTTTTTCATTCAAATTCGGTGAATAATTGGTAATCGTAAAATAATCCCTTTGACAGATCGAGGCGCTCATAAAATTGAATTTAGCAAAATTAACATAATTGAACTAACAATTAACCCAAAAAATATTGATAATAAAATATTTCATCCCCACTGATAATTAAATTTATCATCATAAATATTATTAGGATTATAGGAAACATTTATAAATAAATAGTTCACTAAAATCGCAATAATAATTGGAATTAATAGAATCATTCAATTACGAAGGACTCCTTTAAAATTACTATTATAAGTTAGATACATTCAATTATAAATTCATAAGTAAACAAAGCGGATAAAAGTTACTATACAAGTAATTATTAAAATTCCGTATAAAGCACTTTTATAATCATTAAAGGCAAACCGCGAAACAATCGCAACAATAACAGAAATAACAACATTAGCAATTCCTAGGTAAAAAATCGGCATTGCCACTTTTTGGTAGTTTCCTTTCGCATAAATTAAGACATTTGCCGGTTCTCCTAAAATAATAAAAACAGAAGAAATCGCAATTAATAACGAAAAAGTTGGATAATAAAAAATATCATTAAAAATAGCTATTTCTTGGGCTGTTCACCCCGAAAAATCACCACCAATTTGGGGAGCATATAATGCTGTCACAAAATATGGGGATAAAATGAACTGGTTAATAAATAAGAAGGCACCAATCATAAAAGCATATGTTTCAAACTTAATATAAGTATCCCAATTAATCCGGCCATTCTTTACTGTTCAAGCGGCAAAAAACTCACGGAAGGAATTAATTAGAATTAACATAATACTACGAACCCCAACCGCAATTGTCATATACAATGACAAACTTGAAGAAATATTCAAGCCTAACAATATCGCTACAATAATAGCATCTAAATTAATAATTAAAGTTTCCCCAATATTTTTAAAAACAATAATATTACTTTTTTTAACTAGTTGCATATTATCTTTTTGTTTCATAATTCTAATTCATGGATAATTTAATTTTACAAACAGATAAACTAAGACTCCCTTCATTAAGGAATACATTAGGAAAATTAAAAAAATAAAGAGTGGGTCAATTGTTACCGAAATTGCATAGAAAATAATTGAATATGCAACTAAATCACAAATCATCATTACTAGACGACGAATATGGTTATTTTGATCAGCTTGCATTAAATTTTCATAACAAGCTGTTCAAAATAACCCAATTAAATTTTTAGAACCAATTAAAACAACAATTATCATCATTTTCCATAGGGCATATTTTTCAGACACGCCATTAACGGTTACTAAAAAATCTTTTTCAAAAATATATGTGTAACTACTATATGCTAATGAAATTCCTAATAATAAAAATATCCCAATAATTCCAGCAATTCGATATTGATGCTTTGTTGTATTTAAAATTTCATTAGCGCGAATGTAATCCTTTTGTAATAAGGGTTTTAATAAAAAAATAACAGTTAAAGAGCCTAATGCTCCCTCAACACTTCCTAAAAAAGCAACAATTGCAATGGTATTCTTCACAAATCCGTTAAACTGTGAGCCATAACTTGAAATTAGTAAATACATTAAAATAAATTGGAAAATTGTCCCAATTAAAGAAGTTAATGCTCCAATTAAAATTGCAAAAATCCCTTTTTGTGTTGACAACATAATGTTCTCCTTTTTTCTATTCTTTCTTATTTTATAATATTTTCATCAACTTTAATAATCTTTTCATTTAAATATGCTAAATTACCTGAAAAATGATGAAATTCAATTTGATAGGCATATAGGGCAATCATAAAATTAGGGTTAACCCTTTTTGCACCATATTTTTGATCATTTACAACAGGATGCTTTAAATAACTTAATGTTGCTCTGATTTGATGTTTCCGCCCAGTTGCCAAGGTAACTTCTAATCACGTAGAATACCCTGCCGTTTGTATTATTTTAAAGCTTGTTTGACATTCTTGGCTTTGCTCAACTTTTTTGGGGCTGAAAACCATCCGTTTTCTTACTTCATCTTTATAAAGATGCCCAGTAATTGTTGTTAAGTCAGCGGGAAAAATACCTTCACAGTGAGCTAAATATTTTTTAACAATATATTTTTTATCATTAATTTTTGTTAATAAAATGTCTAGCGTTGGTTTGTTTTTGGCATAAATTACTAAGCCTCGGGTAAATTTATCTAACCGATGAATATGTGAAATTAAAAATGACTGCTCATAGTCAGGATCATATTGGTTGGTATTGATTAGATAATTACGAACCTCTTGGTCTAAACTATTATGGAGCGTTGAATGCATTTCAACACCATGGGGTTTATCAACAATTAATAAGTTTTCATCTTCATAAACAATTTTTAAAGTACTCTTATTACCGTCTCCCTGTAATTTAACAGTTGATCGGTGAATAACTTCAATATTTTTATCAAAAATTAAAATTTTATCATTAACAGCTAAAAGATATTTACGATCTTTCACACTTTTATTATTTACTTTGATTTTTTTGTTACGAAATAATTTATAAATAACCGACAAACTTGTTGTTGGCAACATTTTTTTTAAAAAATTAAATAATGTTTGGCCAGCATCATTGTGCTTTACTGTTAATTCTATAATTTGACTACTCATAATGCTCCTACTAAATCTACTATAATTCTACTAAGTTATTAAACAAAAAGAAAGAAAAATTTAAGAAGTTAACAGTTAACTTAAATTTTTCTGATGTTGTTTTATTTTTTTTGATTGTTTTTGTTTTGCAACAGGCGGATAATCCCCAATAAAAATTTCCTTACTATTAAAAATCATAATGGCAGTTGCTAAACATAAAATTGGACCAATTAATCAAATTCAAGTAAAAAACATTAAACTCATCATTAATAATCCCGCAGCGATTCGGGCCATTTGTCGTCCCCGTAAGATGAAAACATAACAAATAATCATCGCCACCAACATTATTACAGAAATTGCAAAAAAGGCAACTAGCGTTAATTTATTAGTAAAACTTAAATGCAGATATTCAAAGTCTTCTAAATTAGCAAAAATTATTAATGCACAAATGACAAGGTTCCCAACAGCAATTGCAATTGCAATTGCTCCCCCAATTTTTGCCGAACGAGCTGGTTGATAACAGCGTTTATCACAATTTGTTTTTGGTTGAGGATTTACTGGTTTATGATAACGATTATATAGTAAGTTGTTAATTCAAATATAGAAATATTGTAATAAGATTGCTACTGTAAAAATAACAACAAGGGAAATAACTAGTAATTCTTCGCCAAATTCTTTCGTATAATCCAAAAAGCCATAAGGAAATCATGAAATTGGTTCTTTACCATCTCATTGTCGTAACGTTCCTCGAATAATTGTAAAAGTAAAATACAATAACATGTAAAGCATAATTAGTCATAAATATAAATAATGATGTTTTAAACCATCATAGTTTTCATCCCCAGCGGTTAAAACATAACTTGTAATCATTGCAACAGGCATTACTAAATGTAAAATAACCGTCGCAATTCATCGTCATAAGTCATACTGATTTGGTTCTGAGGCTTGACTAAAAATACCAATTCAAAAAACAAGCATAGTAATTGTAATATAGGTTGTAACTGCCAAACGAATAATATAGTGTGGTTTAGTATTTTTAAATTTATTTTCAAATAAATAAATTAAAAAATAAAACGCTACTAAATAATTTGTTTGCGTTGTAAAATAAGCAAAATAAACCGAAGCACGATCTCCATATCCTAAATTAGCAAATTTTGGCATTGGATGAAAAATTGCTCAATAACAATCAAAAATTAAAAATAACACTAAGCAAATCAATGAAACTAATCGTAAGTAAAAATGGGTCTTGGGATTTCAAGTAAACACTGGCTAATTCCTCCTAATAATTTTTAAAATTAATGGTCAGGGCTAATTTTACCAGCCGCAAGGGCTGCTTGAATTGTAAAACTTTTATTATGGCCTGGTAAAACATGTCATTGTGGTTCCAAATTGGTCATTTTAACTAGTTCTTTAACAAAATATTGATTGTTACATAATTTTCCCGTATAACCTGGGGCATTACAATCTGGTAACAAACTAAATCCTGTTGTAATAAGATTTAGTTTTTTAATTCGCAATAACTGGGTTCCTTTTGTATGACCCGGAGCACTAAAAACTTCAACTTCATAACCAATATCATTTGTTGTAACATTACCATCTAATAATTCTAAATTAACAAGAGGATAATTAATAACTGGGCCAATAATGTCACCAGTAATATCATCAATACGTTTCTGGGCTAATAATTTTTCATCACTACGTTGTAAATAAATTTTAATATCTGGATATTTTGCTAAAACAAAATCTAACCCATCAAAATGATCAATATGACCATGACTAATAAATAATGCTTTTAAATTAATATTACGCTCTGCTAAATATTCGACAGCTTCTTTTGCCGCATTAGAAGCATCAATCATAATTGCTTCATTAGCATCATTAATAATTAAATAAACATTTTGATTATCATATGTTTGATCAATAAAATTTTTCATTTTTGCCATTTTTTATTATTCCCTTCTATTATTCGCTAAATTCATCAACTAAATATGAGCTATCTTCTAAATACATTACAAAATCATCAATTATTTCCATATAGGTACTAATACTTTCAAAACTATTATCATTTGTTAATTCTTGATAGTATAAATAAAGACGTTCTACAAAGGTAATTCCTAATTCCTTATTTAAAAATATATAACCAAATCAACGGCCAACACCAGCACAAGCTCCGGCTAAAATTCAAGAGATAAAACTTAAAATATGAGGATTATCTAAATTTTCATGATAAAATTGTGGACGAATAAAACCAGCTTTAATAATTTCAGATAATAAACTTAATAATAAATTAATATAATCTGTTGCTTCTCCTTGTGAATCACTGTCTTCTTCTACAGCATTGCTTACTTTTGTAAAACTATTCATCACTGCTTTATATAATGCTTTAAAAGATACAACATCTTCTAACTTTACTCCCGGAAAAAAATCATCTTCATGCTTAAAACCAACTTTTGTCCCTCAAACAGCTGAAGTATAAATACTATCAAATACTTCAATGCTTGGGCGATATCATTTAAAACGTAAGGTTACTTTTGGCTCTGTCATACCTTGTGCCTGTAATTGTTCATTTGTTAATTTTAAAATTTTTTGATAATTAATTTTAACATCTTTTTTTGCTAAAACTTTTACTATATATGTTTTTTCCATCAATAAATAACCCCTTTTTTATGTTGCCTATAATTTTGATATATCTAGATAAAAATATCTATGCAATATGATTATAGCACTATTTTGTGTGATTAGTATATTCTAGGCCTGATTTTAGAATTTGAAATATTTTTCAAGCGCCTCAGCTACTCCATCTTCATCATTTGATAAACATGTTATATTCGCATGTTTTTTAATATGGTCCCCAGCGTTAGCCACTGCTATTCCAATTCCCGCTCATTTTAACATTTCAACATCATTTTGTTCATTTCCGAAAGCCATTACTTCAATGGCCTTAATATTACTTAATTTGCATAACTGTTTTAATCCCCACGCTTTATTTGTTCCTTTTTTTGTAATTTCAACAATTGCATGGTCGGTTTTTACTTCATGGGAAATTTCTAAGCGTCCTTCTCAAACCCTAGCAATTGCAGCAATTGCAGCAATTGGTCCAGCCATAAATAATTTTCCAATTTTTAAATTATCTTCCCCTTGATATTCTACTAATACTACTTCTGTTGGTGATTTTGATTTAAAATTAGCAAAATAATGGGCAGTTATTTCATCATTAAAGTTTTGACAATAAATTTGTAAAAAATTAAAAGTTGATTGCTGATTTTCAAACATAATAATTGTTGAAATCCCTAATTCTTTAGCATCAGCAACCAGTTTGTCCACAAAATTAGTTGGTAAATGATCTTCATATAGTACTTCACCATTAAAGTTATTTCCAACCACAGCCCCATTTAAGGCAATTGAATAGTCATTTTCATCTTTTAAGCCAACTTTTTCAACTAAATGATTAATTTGATAAAGCGGTCGTCCCGAGGCGATAACTAATTTAATTCCTAATTGATTTAACTTTTGAAAAGTATTAACAGTTCGTGGTGATAATAATCCTTTTGAATTTAGTGATGTCCCATCTAAATCAACAGCAACAAGTTTAATTTTTGTATTCATATTTTTATACTCCTTTATAAAAACTATTCTATTATTAATTATTGCTTTTATTATATCTAAAATTAGCCCATAAAAATATTGAAAATTAATTTTCTAGAAATTTTAAAACTCGGTTATAATTAATTATAAGAAAGCATCTGCTTTCAAATTGTTTTATTAGTTAATAGTCTCAGACTATTTTAAAGGGAATTGAGTTAAAAGCTCAAGCTGCCCCAGCATCTGTAAGGATGATGAACATTGCATAAACTCACTGAGAATTTTCTTGGGAAGAGGCAATAAGTAAAGTGATTCCAAGCCAGAAGACCTACTGATAAAAGAAATAAAAAGTAAATATCCCTGGGGGTGTGATATTTATGAGCAACGTTAAGATTTTATTGTGATAATATCTTTTTTTAACTCATAAATAAAAACAAAGGGCCCTGATTTTCTTGGTCCTTTTTTATTTTTTTAACCTAAATATTAGGAAAGGAGTATCTTATGAAAAATTTTTCATGAAAAAAATATTTAATGTTTTTAAGTCTAGCAATCGTAATTCTTGGCGCAATTATTTTAAATATCATTTATATTCCAAAATATTATGATCAAGTCCATAAAAATAACAGTGTAGCTTATAAAAATGTTGAGATTCGGGCAACTAATCATAATGGAAAAGAGGCTTTTAATAAAACCTTAATTTTTAATAATGTAACAACATTAGCAGATGTGATTGAAAAAGACACAAAAGATTTTGGTTATTCAGTATCACCTGGAATTGGTATTTTTATTATTCGCATTGGCAACATTAAAACTGATATTAATTCAGAGTACTTTGACCTTCGCAGTGGTGATAGTAATGATAAAGATGCCCAAAACATTAATCCAATTTGTAATGGTAACAATAATAGTTGTCAAAAAGGAGCAACTGATATTATTTTAGAAGATATTAATGTTTTTCGTTTTATCTTAACGGCAGTTAATTAAAGGATTAAGAAAATGAAAAAAGATATTTTTTGAACAAGTTCAATTAAATTAACAATGAAAATTACAATAATTGCTGTTTTTAGTGCCCTTGGATTAGCTTTAAAAGCTGCTTTTGCTTTTTTACCAAATATTGAATTTGTTACCTTTATTTTAATGTTTAGTATTTTTTTCTTTAGCCTTGAAATTGGATTTGGTATCGTTAATGTTTATTGTACTTTAAATATGATAACCTTTGGAATTGCGGATTGAAGTTTAATGTATTTTGTTATTTTCAATTTATATGCGGTAATTATCCTTTGATTAAAACCCTTAATTAGTAAGTGATGGTGAACAATGATTATTATCAACGGTTTATTTGGATATTTATTTGGTAGCCTTTATGCCCTTCAAACTGTTTTTTTATTTAATTTCAGTGTTGGTTTAACTTATTGAATTAATGGATTAGTCTTTGATGCGATTCATGGGACCGGAAATATTATTATCACAGCACTGTTGTTTCCCGCCGTATATAAACTAATGGAACAACTAGCACAAAAATGACCATTTATTTTTAATAACCGTTTTATTATTAATAGCGAAATAAACGTTTGGCAAAAAAATAAACTGGCAAAAAAAGAATTAACATTAAGTTAATTCTTTTTTTGTTTTATAATAAATGTCCCATTTTATCTTTTTTGGTTTGAAAGTATTTTTCATTAGTTTGATTTTTACCAACAACTAATGGGGTTCTAACTGTAACATTAATTCCATTCGCAATTAACTGTTGAACTTTATCAGGATTATTTGTTAATAAATTAACTTCATTTATCCCTAATAACATTAAAGTTGCACTAGCACTATCATAATGTCTTAAATCAGGGGCAAAACCTAATTGCTCATTTGCTTGAACAGTATCATAACCTTCATCTTGGAGATTGTAAGCTTTCAGTTTATTAACCAAGCCAATCCCCCGTCCTTCTTGGGGTAAATATAAGACAACACCCGTATTAGCATTAATTGCTTGTAAAGCAGTTGCTAACTGTTCACCACAATCACAACGTAATGATCCTAAGACATCACCAGTAAAACACTCTGAATGTAAACGGACCAAAACTGGTTGGTTTACATTCAGTGGTTCTTTAATAATAGCTTTAATTATCTCGCGACCATTTTGATCGCTAAATAATTTTAAGGTAAAAGTTCCATATTTTGTTGGCAACTTTGTGCTGACAACATTAGTTAAGCTATTTTCGCCCATAAATATCATTCCTTACAATTAGTTCATCATTATATCTCGTAATTTTGATTTATTTTATAAACCACATTTTAACTGGACATTACAGTTATTACATGTAACACATCCTCCAGCATCAATCATTGTTCCTTCTTTACAAATTGGGCAAACGTCACCAACCTCAGCACCAATTTTACGGTCTTGGTTAATTCCACGCATTTTTCCAACAGTATGTAATTTTTCATCATCTTGTTGACCACTACGGTTATCAACTTCAACACCTAATTGATCAAAATTTAATTGTTCTAACGCTGGATGTTGTTCATCAGTTGTTAATGATAAAACTTGCGCATCACGAGAACCATCAACATAAACAGTTCCTCCTTTTGCCCCTCCTTTATATAAACGGGTATAAATTTTTTCAACATCTTTAACTGAGTAACCACGAGGGGCATTAACAGTTTTTGAAATTGATGAGTCAACTCAACGTTGAATAATACATTGCGTATCAGCATGGTCTTCAGGAGCTAAATCCATTGCGGCTACAAAAATATCTGGTAAGCTTGTCGCACTATAGCCGGGATTATATTTTAATCATTCATCAACAATTTTAGCATTTACTTCAATATTTTTTCCTAATCGTCCTGAACGATAGAATTTAAAGCCAAAGTATGGTTCTAATCCTGTTGATACTCCAACCATTGTTCCTGTTGAACCTGTTGGCGCAATTGTTAATAAGTGTGAATTACGAATACCATATTTTAAAATATCTTGACGAATATCTTCTGGCATTTTTTTCATATATCCAGTATTAATGAAACGTTCGGGACTAACTAAGAATGGGAATGACCCTTTTTCTTTTGCTAATTCAATTGAAGCACGATAAGCTTCTGTTGCCATTAATTCAAAAATTTTATCAACAATTTGATTACCTTCAACACTACCATAACGAACGCCATGGTAAATTAGTAAGTCATGTAACCCCATTACTCCTAATCCAACACGACGTTCTCCTAACGCTTGTTTTTGATTTGCTTCTAGGAAATATGGTGTTGCATCAATAACATTATCTTGCATTCTGACACAAGTACGAACTGTTTGGCTTAATTTGTCATATAAAATTTCTTTTGTTGTTTTATCAACAAAGTTTGCTAAATTAATTGCCGCTAAGTTACATACTGAATATGGTGCTAATGGTTGTTCACCACAAGGGTTTGTGGCAACAACTTTCATATCGTAAGCTTTCGCATTTGTCATATCATTTGCCGTATCAATAAAGAAAATTCCTGGTTCGGCTGAATAATTAGCACAGAAATTAATTAAATCTCATAAATCCCGAGCCTTCATTTTATAGTATGTTTTAACTTTATATCCTAAAGCTTTCCATTCATTGATATCCCCAATTTTTGACCAGTTTTCATCATAAAAAACTTTTTCCTCTTTTGTGTAATTATCCAAGTCCGGGAATTGTAATTCTCAATCTTCATTGTTTTCAACTGCTTGCATAAATTTATGGGTAATTGTCACTGAGATGTTAGCCCCTGATAAAAAGGCGGGGTTATTTACTTCTCATGTTCCCCCTTCATCTAATTTAATACGCGCTTCACGAACAACGGCACTATCATTAATATCCGCTTCTTTATTAACAGCATATTCATACAGTGTACGATCAAGACTTGTTAGTGGTGAAAACTTAATTTTACGACTAGCTTCATCACGAATTAGTTTATCATTACCATTTTCTTTTAATCAACGTAAAATTTTTGGATTTTGCATTTTTGAAATAATAAATTCAACAATATCAGGGTGTCAGTCAGCCATCATAATCATTTGGGCCCCTCTTCGTGACCCTCCTTGTTCAACTAAATGGGTCAAAGTCGATAAGTCATTTAACCATGATACTGCTCCCGATGAACGGCCACCAACTGTTTTTGCAACTGTTCCACGTGGGCGTAAAGTCGATCCATTCGTTCCAACTCCACCCCCATGAGACATAATTTCCATTACTTCTTTTCGGTGAATTGAAATTCCTTCCCGTGAATCTTTAATAAAGGGCATTACAAAACAGTTAAAGAATGTAACATCACTATTACTTCCAGCCCCATATAAAACTCGGCCAGCTGGAACAATATTTAAGTCCTTTAACTCATTGTAAAAACTTTCTAAATGTGATTGATGGTTTTGCTCTTGGTTACTTAAAGCGTTGGCAACTCTTCAAGCAATTTGTTCATAAAAGATTTCTAAAGGTTTTTCAACCATGTGTAAATTTTTACGAATTATATTATTACTATTATTAATTAATAAGTCTTTATCGATACTATGAACGTATTCTTCCTCAATTTTAATACCACAAGTTCCATTAATTCGATCAACTTCAACAATGTTTCCAATTCCGCGCGTTGGGAATCAGCCATCATCTTTAATAACTGTTAACACTAAATCGTTCTTTTTTAATGTTTTTAAAGTATTATCTTTTTGAGCATAGCGGTCTAAAACAACCATTCTTGAAACTCCATCAAAAACCATTTGATAACTATCCTCAATTTCTTTTAGATATGGGAAATGTTCACGAATATCTTGATTTAAACTTGCTATTAATTCTTTTGCGTACATTTTAAACTCTCCTTTTTGTCAAATTAGTGGACATAATTAAGTATACCAAAGTTTTTCATAGTTTTTAATTTGAAACACTTTTCTTTTTTGGTAAAAAAATGCTTTTGTTATTATACAAAAGCAATTGGTTGGCCAGGTTTTAATAATTTAATTAAAATCCCTTCTTTTTCCAGGTTTGCAAGGTAATTAGTTTTTTCATCAATTTTAATTGGTAATTTTGTGAGATAAATCTCCCCATTATAACGGTGATACTTCTCATTATCAATTAATAATGTATATGGTTTAACTTCGCCGCTAATTTCATTCTGAAATGGTACGACTGGGCTATTATTTTGTTCTAATCCCCGGCTTTCTAAAAACCTTAAAACATAAGAATTGCTATCTTCGCGCAGATGATAACGCTGATTTTTTAATTTTGCGATAATCTCTTTTGGCAGATTAGCATAATCTAATTTTATCGTAATATCATCCGATTTGTTAATTTTTGTTAAAAATTTTAATTCTTCTTCACTAACATTTAAATCACCAATAATACAAGTATCAATATTGTGTTTTTTGTATCATTGTAACTGAACATATGGTTCTAAAAAGCGCATTTTTTCAACTGTTGGTAATCCTTGAAAAACTGGTTTACGCGGATGAGTTTGAGATGCAATAAAAGCATTTGTTTTAATCCCATATTCTTTGATAATTCGATTGCGATAAATTAATGTTCCTTCATCCATCCCAGTATATGGTTTTGGATAAAAGTTATAAGAAACTGATAAACGACTACTACCACGTAATTTAATAATTTCAATAATATCTTCTAAACTATTATCACTACCATTGATTTGAATATCAAATGGTAATGTGTCAATTATTGTAATAACTTCATCAAGACTAAAACCAAAATCTAACCGAATAGCATCTGGCTTTCAAGTCATAATTTTAGCTTGATCAAAGTATTTTTTACTTAAATCAAGACAAACATACATCCCTAATTTTTGGGCATAACTAATTAAAGTTGCTAATTCAGTTTCGTTTTGCCTTTCCACCAAATGGCCACTACAAAAAACATAATTAAAACCGGCCCCCTGCGCTGTTTTTAAATAAACTTGGTTTTCGGCCAAACTCATTTCCCCGGTTGTATAAATTGAAACTCCTAGCATGCTGACCTCCTGTTATAGGAATAAAAGACATCTCAAAGGAGATGTCTTTTACCTTCAAATTATTGATTTTTTAATACTGCATCAATACTGTTATTAGCAGTAGCTAGTAAAGTAATACTCTCCTCGTAGTTAACATTACAGAAAATCATCACTATTGCATGTTTACATGAATAATTAGCTTCCACTAATACGGCATTGATTTTTTTATCATCTGCCCCAGTGATTTCTTTAATAATCCGTGCTGTTCGTACTTTTAACTTCTCATTTGAAGCTTTTAAATCAACCATTAAATTTTGGTAAACTTTTCCTCATTTAATCATTAATGTCGTCGAAATCATATTACATACTAACTTTGTTGCTGTTCCGGCTTTCATTCTTGTACTTCCGGTCACAACTTCTGGTCCGGTAACAACAGCAATTGTTTGGTCGGCAACTTGACTCATTTCTGAGTTTTTTGTCATACACATTCCAACTGCTAAAGCCCCAACTGTTTTAGCATATTCTAAACCAGCTAAAACATATGGTGTTCGTCCTGAAGCGGCAATCCCAATTACGGTATCTAATGGCCCTAAGTTAATTGCTTTTAAATCCGTAACCACTTGAAGTTCATCATCTTCGGCTCCTTCAACAGCATTACGAATAGCATAATCCCCACCAGCCATAATGCCAATAATAAGTTGATCACTAACACCATAAGTTGGAGGCATTTCTGAAGCATCTAAGACCCCAATGCGCCCTGATGTTCCGGCTCCAATATAAATAACTCGACCATTTTGTTGAAAGCGAGGAAAAATTAAATCAACAACAGTTGTAATTGTTGGTAATTCACTCTTAATAGCATCAGCAATTTTACCATCTTCATTATTAATTATTGTTAAAATTTCTAATGTACTTTTTTGGTCAATATCCATACTATTTAAATTTCTTTGCTCAGTATCAATTTTTGACAAATCAATTTTTTTCATAAATAACTCCTTCATTTAACTTCTATTCTACTTTTGTTTTAGCAATTTTTAAGCGCTCAGCTTTTGGTAATTGATAATATGATACTGTTCAATACACAAAAATCCCAACTACTGTGCAAAAAGCTGCTGTTCATAACATTTGTTGTCAAAGTTTATATTTACCATTTTTTTTGTATAAATCTTTCATGTCTTTGCCACCAATTTTAACAATTCGTGAATATCCAAATAAGGTTACTAATAGTCCCCCAGCAATGGCAATTCCACAACCAATTAAATATAGCATTACTGCTAAAACAATATTTCCTGAATCAGTAGTCATCATAAAGGCTGCTAAAATTCCTGATGGACCAAACATAGCGTTAAGACCAAAAGTAATGTTTCCTCACATTGACATTGCACCAATAAAGAATCCAGCAAAACCAGCACCAATTGATGAAGTAATGAATGGACGAACACGAGGTAAAGTTACTCCATAAATCATTGGTTCCCCAATTCCAAAGAACGCCGGAATTAATGATCCTTGGATTTGACGACGTAATAAACTACCTTTATCAGCTAATAATCATAAAGCAATTCCAGTACCAAACTGAGCCATTCCAGCCATTGCTAAAATTGGGAATAATCCATTAACACCAGTTTGTTGAATCATCATTGCATAAATTGGAACAAATCCTTGGTGAATTCCAAACGCTACCGCAGTTAAGAAGATTGCGGCTAAGACGAAGGCCCCAAATGGATTTGTATGGAGATGAAGAAAGAATCATGCCACTCCCATGTATAAGTATCCCGAAACTGGAATTAATACAAAGATATTTAAAATTAATAAAGCAAATAAGACTATTGTTGGTGTTCCAATTGTATCAAGAACCCCCGGCATAAACTTACGAACCCCACGTTCAATTCAAATTGAGGCTGCTGCTGTTAATAACGCTCCTAAAATGTTTCCTGAAGCATAACCAAATACTCATTGGCCACTCTCATTCATTTCGGGACGGAAACCAACTGTTAATCAGTTACTTGCTGGATTATGAATTGGAATTCCTAAAAAAGTAATATTATTTGGATCAGTATTCATAATTAATTTAATTAATTCTGAACCAAAAACTGGAGAATAAATTGAAGCAACCATTGCTCCTAATACTCCACTACCTCCAAAAACTTCGGCTGTTCTTCAACCAACAATAATAATAAAGGCATTTTTTCAAATATTTAATAATAAGTTTAGTGCATTGAATCATGATTGAACAGCTGGTGAAGCAGTTGTAATATCGCCCCCAAAAGCTGATTGCATAATTCCAGCAATTCCAGCTAGAATCCCAGCTCCAATGAAACCAATAATCATTGGCGAAAAAATTCGTGAAAACTTCGTAAAGAAGTTTTGTAATCAATTTGATTTCCCTTTAATTGCTCCTTTAACTTGTTTTGCAACGTCAGCAGCACTAACAAAGTCAACACTTTGTTCAGCACCATCAACTGGACTAGTTTGTTGGGCATTAACTAGTTTCCCAAATTCTTGAGTAACTGTACCAACAAAACCAGGTCCTAAAACGATTTGTAATTCAGTTGCTGAGGGTGTTAAAATTCCCATTACATTTGTTACTGTTTTTAATTTTTCTAAATCTACGTTAACGCCAGGTTTGATGTTTAAGCGTAGTCTTGTTAAACAATTTGTAAATGAAACAACATTCTCAGGCCCAATTACAACGACAAGATCTTGTGCGGTTTGTTTTGGATTTTTTGCCATTTTTCTATTCCTCCTGATATATCCATTATTATCATAAAACAACTGCCCTTAATTCACAATTAAAAACAGTTGTTCTGTAATTTCACATCAAAAATTGTAAAATTTCCTATTTAAAATTTATTAATAATGGTATTTTCTAAAATATGGTGGTATTTTTCCATATCGGTTGTTAATAAACTTGAGTAAAGCATATCTAATGCAAATAATAATGCAAAACGACTTGTTGTTGAAATTAATCGTTCAATTGATTCATTACTTGAAATGGTAATAGCATAATTAGCAATTGCTGCTAAACTGTTATTGGCATTCTTACAAATAACAGTAATAGGGGTTTTATTATCATGACAAACTTTTGCTAATTTAATTAAATCTAAAGTTTCACCTGAATAACTAATAAAAATTGCTAAATCATCGGGTGATAATTGTTTTGCTAGAAAATAACCACTATGAAAATCGTTGACAACAAAAATATTAAATCCTAGCCGTAATAATTTTTCTTGAAAATCCTTGGCAACGTTATATGTTCCCCCCACGGCAAAAACAATAATTTTGTGGCTTTTTTTAATTAAGGTAATTATTTCTTCAAAACTCGCTTTTTGCTTAATTACTAAACGAAAAGTATCATGTAAAGTTTTAACAGTATTGTGGTATCCCTTAATCATAAAACTATTATTATTTTGTTCATTTAAGAGAAATTCTTCCCCCGTTAAATTAAAATTAAAATACTTAATAACATGAATTAATTCTTTGTAACCATCTAAATCAAGGTATTTGGTAAAACGATTGATTGTTGCAACAGAAGTGTAAGTATATTCTGCCATTTCGGTAATTGTAATATCAGGGATAATAGCTAAATTTTGAATAATATACTTTGCAATAAATGAAAAGCGATGATCACTGTTTAAACTAATTTCCTTGATTTTCCGAATAATATCATTTTCTGTCATAATTGCCCCCTAATGTTTTTTATTATATCGTTCAAAAATAAACCATAAAATCATTAATCCAAAAAAGCCTAATCCTGCTAGTGATAAAAGAACAATCGCGACAATGATAAAATCAAATAAATAAAATATTGTCCCGATTCCTGCTAATACTGCTAATCCAAATAATGATCAACTAATAATTCATTTTTGCTTTGTTGAAAAACTAAACATCTTTTTCACCTTCCAATTAATATAACTATATTATAACTAATTTATTGCTATTTTGATACTTAGTTTAATATATAAATTTGGCGTTATAAAAAACAAAGTTAGCATATTTAACTTTGCTTTTTTAAAATTTATTACTTATTTCTTAACTGGTAAATGTTTATCATAGAATTTAAGAATATCGGCCATTAACTACTTTTTTAATTGCTTCAATTGTTAAAATATTTTCAAAATAATATCTAAAAGACTAATTATTTTAGTATCTTAAAATATTTAGATAATTTGAATTATCTAAATATTAAAATGCTAATCAATATTTAGGGTATACATTCCTTCTGTTGAGAAACCAACAAATTTTCCATTTTTTAATCTAAGTCTAACCGTTATATCACCAAAATTTCCCTTTCCTTTTTCTTTAAAACTTAAATCTGAATATAAATGATAAATATTATTGTGTTTGTCGGCTAAAATAATACCCAAGTTTTCAAATTCATAAAATGAAAAGTCTTTACCATTACCATAATCAAAACATAATCGTTTTTGAACACTATAATCACTATTTAATGTAGCAATTTCTTTCCCAGAATTACTTACTAAAAAAATTGCTCCATTTTTCAACTGCCATAAGTTATCAAAAAAAGCGTTATCAATAATTTGGAGGATTTTTTGAAAAGTTCCATCGGGATTTAATTGAAATAATGTAGAAGTTTTGGTTCCATCATTAGCCTGATTTAACCCCAAAATATTTCCATTTTGTAAAAAAATAATGTCTATTGGACTAGCCCCAGGGCTGTTAGGGTTATCTTTTACTTCTTTTAATATTTTTCCAGTACTACTATCTATTAAATAGCGGGAATAAGTCAAAGAACTAGTATTAAACCGTAAGGCAAGTAACTTATCATTATCAGGTGTTCTTATAATTTTTGTCCATTCATACTGATAGATTCTGTCAATATATTTACCATCAAAACTAAATAAATGTGTTCCTCATAATACCCCTTTTTCAGAAGTTACTGCTCCTGATAATAATATTAACTTAGAATCTAATTCAAATGCTGTCTTTATACTCGGAATTTCTCTAAAATTCTGTTCTAACTTTTCTTTTATTGTGCCTATTTTATCATTAAAACTTCGAAACTCTACTTTAATAAAATAACTATCAATATAATAATCTTTACTATCACTTTTAACTTTAATATTTGCTTCCTTATCAAGAACAGCCCCTGGCAAAACTTCAATTTGTTCAGTAAGAACATTACTATTTTTTAATTTAACAGCTTCTAAAATGGTACTAGATTTATAATTTTTAATATCCCCTAAATTAATTTCAGTTAAATCATTTGATAACATTTTTCTACCAGTATTACTAAAATATAATTCTAACGAATCACCAAAAACATAAATTGATTTGCTTTCCCGTTTCGAAACTAAATTTCCTTTTAAGATAATTTGATTATTTTCAACTGTAATAATATCTTCAATATTGACATATTCTAATTTTAAATTTGGATTTCCTAATTCAATAATTTTCAATAATTGTTTTAGAGTTGGTGAATTAGTATTGATAAAAAAATTTCTTTTTGTGACATGGGTTAATAAAGAAATCTTTTGAGGTAAAAAAGAAACTATTATTGTTGAATCATTTTTATAGATGTTACTTGAAGATTTTACATAAATAATTGCATTTTCCCTAGTTATATTTTTAACTAGTAAATTATCAATTTTTAAATCCGGATTTTTATCCTTTGCTACCGTTAAAATTGTTTCAGCCCGATTATCAGCAATAACTCCTAATTGAGAATTATCAAAATGCTCAGATAAATCAATTCGTTGCTTATTTGGAGGAATTATTGATCCGGAATTGTTTTGCCCTGATAAAAAATATCATCCTAAAAGCCCTCCCATTGCTCCAAACATTAAAATAAAGACTAAACTAAGTAGCATAATTGTTTTTCTCATTTTTGACATATGCAAAAAATGTTGACGATTAATTACCATTATTTGGCGATTAAAACTTTGTTTTAAGGCGTGATTATTTTTTTCAATTATTTTTGGAATTAATGTTTGCTGTTTTTTTGTAGTTGTTAAACTATTTGAAATTAAATTATAGCCCTTAATTTTATGAATTGTTTGTTGTGATAATAAGATAGTATTATTAATAACTGGTATTTTGGTAGTGCCATCACCATTATAAATTGAATCTTTTCAGATAAAAACATATGAGTCCTGGCGACAAAAAATTAATGCCAAAGGCAAAATGTTTTTATCGTCTAATACATCACGGGTTTTATCAACTTTACATTTAAATAAATCTAAGTCATTTAAATTCTTTTCTGGATTATCTTTAACATATTCGATAACGTTTCTAAATTTAAATTGACAATCATAGCACATTTTATTGTAAATTAATTCAATTTTATTTTTCATATTTAATTTTCTCCTAAAACGATTTACAAACTTTTTAATTATTTGTAATAATAATTATAGCAAAAAATATTTTTTTCGCAAACATAAAGTTTCGTCAGTTCGAATAAGATGGAATAAATTATTTGGTTGTTCAATCGTTTGGACAACTATCTTTAAAAAATAAACAAAATATAAAAAGAATAAGTTTAACATTAAACTAACCCTATTCTAATTATTTAAATTTATTAACTATTTCTTAACTGGTAAATGTTTATCATAGAATTTAAGAATATCATCCATTACCTCTTTTTTAATTTTTTCATTTAAAATTTCATGACGAGCACCTGGATATAATTTTATTTCATCATTACAATGGTGTTTTTTATATAATTTAAATGTTTTTTTAACACTTTTCCCAAAGTTTCCAACAGGGTCATCTTTTCCGGCAATAAATAATAGCGGCAATTTATTAGGTGTTTTAGCAATATTTTTTGTATTGGTAATAAAAATTAATCCGTTAAACATATCCTTAAAAGCACTTGTTGAAAAGATTTGTCCCGCTAATGGGTCGCGCTGAAACTTTTCTTGAACTTTTAAATCAGATGATAATCATTCTGTCCCGCTTTTCCCCTCTTTACGAAATTTTTTATTTAATGGGGCATATGATAAATTATAGATAAATTGGTCTTTTGCTTTTGGACCATATTTTTTTTGGTGCTTTTCAGCTAAATGGGCTGAAAATTTTAATAACCCTTTTTTATGATGGGCTGTTCCACAAACAACTAAAGCCGCCAAATTATCTCCATATAGCATTGCATAATGGCGAACCATAAATGATCCCATTGAGTGTCCAAACATCATAATTGGTAATTCAGGATAATGTTTTTTAATATAAGTTGTTACTTCATTTAAGTCTTCAATTAATTTTTCTCACCCATTATCTTCTGCAAAAAATCCTAAATCCTCTTTTGCTAATGCTGTTTTTCCATGACCACGGTGATCACTTGCTATTACTATATAATGATGTGCTACTAAATATTCGGCAAATTCTTGATATCGCAAAGCATGTTCACAACTACCATGAACCAATTGAATAACCCCTTTAACTGCACTTAAATTTTTGGGCTTTCATTCATACATTTGTAATTCTGTTTTATCACGTAAAATTTGTTTTCATTCTTTAAATTCCATTTTAACTTATCTCCTTTTAATGAGATTATTATACCGCAGTTTTGCTTATCATTCAATTTATAAAAATATTCCTCAACAACCAGCTAATTTATTTAAACAAATTCTTCGATTATTGATTGATTTTTTTTATAAAAGCCTGTATGGGCATATGCCATCCGGATTGTACTTTTAGCAATTTCTTTCTTCCGTAATTTCTTATTATAGTTAAAGATATTAGTATAAATATCATCAGTGCCAACATATAGATATTTACCTTTAAATTTAATTTTTTTCTTATCAAAATTAGTACAAAAAATATTATATTCTTGTAAATTAATACTTCGATTAATGTTTGAAATTGTCATTAAACTAATTTCTGAATATTTATATTTATCTAAAATATCCCGGTAACGCTTACCACTATCTAATTCTTTTAAGATTTTAATATATAAATCAAAGTGCAAACATTGATATGATTTTCGATCAATTTCAATATCTAACAAAAATACATATTTATATTTATACTACTTTTGATTATAATAACGGAATCTTGTTCTTTCATAAAAAACTGGTGCTCATTCAGTAATTAAAGTGACTGGACGTTTACCGTAAAGAATATAACCTTTATTGTTATTTGAATATTTTTGGCGTAAACGTAAATCCAATTGTTCATAATGTTCTTGAATAGCTTTTCTAGTTTTATTTTTAACTTCTTCTTCAAAATTCTTAAACATTTCAATTTGTTTAAAAATATTTTGTGAATAGTCATTTTGATACAAAGAAAAATTAATACTATTTTGGTACATAATATTTTTTACCCCTATTCTGATCTGATTGAATCCTAATATTTTATTTTCTTTGATATATTCTGTAATCTATAATTGTCTGTAATTTTCTGTAAATAGTCATTTTTATAATAACATAAAATAAAAAAATCCTATTTAAATAAATAGGATTAAATGTTTTAATTATCATCGTAAAATTTGATTTATTAATAATCAAGAATGTATGCAATTCTTGGTACCTATTATTGTTACAAAATAATTTTAGTTAAAATAATACGAATATTCAAAAATACTTAACTAAAATTTAATAATACATTCATCAAAATTTAACTAAAAAATAAAGGAGAATAATAAAAATAATTATTTTCTATTCAGTTCTTAATTTATAAACTGAAGCACTACGAGATATCATAAAGAAATCTCCATTTGGAAGTTGAACTGTTCCTAAACCGTAGTCTCAAAAACCGGGAACTTGCTCTTTAACAGTACCATCATCATTTAGTTGAAAATTTTCAGACTTACTTGTTGCTAAAATGGTTCCATCATGCAATTCAATTATCGAAAAAATACCTCTTTTAAAATCACCAACCTTTTTAATAAAAGTTCCCGCCATTGTTAACTGAAAGATTTTCCCTCCAATACTATCATTTCATCCTCCAGCTAAAATAGTATTATTTGATAAGTTTATTAGTGTTCCAATGGCCATTGACTCTAGTTCTTCTTTAACTGTTCTAATTATTTCCCCTTTTTGATTTAATTGGAAAATTGTTCCATTTCATCCCCCAGCTAAAATGGTACCATCTACAATTAAAAATGAATAAATTATAGAAGAGTTATTAATTTTATCAATCGTTGAACCATCTTTATGTAAATGTCAAACCGTTCTCCTTTTCGTTGATACTAAAATAGTATCATCATTTAATTTCCCAATTGCAAGGATATCATTATCATCCCCCATATCGTCATTAATTTTTGTATTAATTGTTCCATCTGAATTAAGTAAATATAAACCAGTATTTGTTCCAATTAATATCTTATCTATACTATCTAAATATAATATTCCATAAGCAATTGTAGCATTATTAAAGTGAGTCGCATTTGTAGTTTTTTCTATTACTTTACCAATATTAGGATTAAAAACTCGATAATTAACTTGAATTGGGACACTATTTAAAATGTAATCTTTACTATTTCCCGTTACTTGAATTAAAGCACCAGAATTAGAAATTGAATCCGCTTTTACTTCAATTTCATTTAAATTTACTTCTGAATTCTTTTCCCCAATTTCAGTAATAATTGTATTTTCTTTTTTATTTAAAATATCATCAAGATTATGCACAGTTAAAACATCTGATAATAATTTACGATTACTGTTACTAAAATATATTTTTAAAACATCATCGTTTAAATAAACCTCACTATCTTTAATAACAGTTAAGTCAGCTTGTAAAATACCATCAATCATTTCTGATTTTTTTATTATAACATTGCTTCTAACCAAATAATCATTTTCATAAGATCCTGCAACAATATCTAATAGTTCCTCTGGTGTACCTTCTATGACAGTCTTTGGAAAATTTACTTTTTTAACATCAGTTACCAATGTTTTTAAGTTAGATAAATAATGAACTTCAACCGACGAATTATAATCATAAATATTACTTGATGATTTTACAAGAATAGTTGCTGATGTTTCGCTAATATTTGTAAGATATAAATCTTCAATTTTTAAATCCGGATTTTTATCCTTTGCGACAGTCAAAATTGTTTCTTCGCGATTATCAGCAATACCTTCCAATTGGGAATTCTTAAGATGTTCAGCCAAATTTATCCGTCAATTATAATTTGGTAACTGCCCATTAGAAATATTATTTCTACTTGAAAAATATCATCCTAAAACACCACCAGTTGTTGCAAATAATAAAATAATCACCAAAACAATACTTAAAATCATTTTTTTAATTTTGATTATATGCAATAAATTTTGGCGATTCATAATTGCCATTTGCCGATTAAAATGTTTTACAATTGAAGTATTATTTTCACTAATAAGTTTTGAAGTAATATCTTGGGTTTGTTTCTTTTTAACTACTATTAACTCATTATTATTAGCATTATGCTCTTTAATCCGATCAATTGTTGTTTGGGATAATATCAGTCTATCATTAACAATTTTAATTTTAGATGAACCATCACCATTATATAAATCTTCTTTTCAAAAGAAAACATAAGAATCTTTTTTACAAAAAATAAAAGCTAATGGAACAAGGCCATTATCATCATCAATACTTCGATTTTTATCAACAGTACAAAGAAATACTTGCAAATCATCTAAGTCTTTTAAAGCATTCTTTTTAGCAACGCTAATAACTTTTTTAAACTTATACTGACAAGTATTACACATGCTATCAAAAAAAACTTGCACTTTGTTTTCCATATTCAATTCACCTCCAAATAATACAATAAAAAAATAAATAACTATTTTTAATTATACAGTAATCTTTGAAAAAAAAAAAAAAACTTAATAAGCATTTTTTATTCAAATTATTTGGTAAATTATGATAAATTTTTAAAGATAAAAATCCTATTTATTAAATAAGATTAAATACTTTAATTATCTAATTTTTTATGGAAACAAATAATAGAGTAAATTATAAATATTTTTACACCTAAAATTGGTAACAGTTATTGGTAGTAATCATAATAAATATTTACTATGTAAAAAGTAACGCAGTAAATCATTTTATTATTTTATTGTAATTGCTTAATCTTTTGCAAATTTTGATATACTTTTGCAGGAGCAAAATAAATCTGATAAAAAAATCTTTTTTTTAAAATTAAAACCTGATTTGTTTTTTTAACTACTGTCATTTTTTCTATTTTTAATAAACTTCCAAATAAATAAACTTGATCATTTTTTTGATAAAAACTAAAATAATTGGAAGTTATTAAGCAGTAACTTGTAATTAATAGGGTTAAAATAAAACTACTAATAGCAAAACTAACAAAATTTAAAATTACTTTTTCGGTAGCAAACGAGCCATCCCCAAATAGTTCTGAATTAAAAAGCGATAAAAAGGCTATAATAATAATTCCCAAATTAATTAACATTAAAACAAAGTTAATCCCTAAAAAATAATAAGAAATAACTTTTACGGGTTGAAGCCAAGTTTTAAGATACCCAAATAAAAGATAACATACTAAGATAATGTAAATTGCTAAAGCAGCATACATTAATATTTCAACAATGATTAGATAAAACGGCATATTATCCTTTCCTTTCTGTAGATTATTTACTATACAAATCAACTAAATTACTAATTGTTTTAACAACTGTAATTTCATCAATCCCACTTTTTGCAATTGATTGATAAATAAAAGATTTTGAATTAATAACATTATATTTTAAACTAGTATTACTATAATTAAAATCAAACTTAGTGTGACTGGTAATTTTACTTAGTTTAACACGTTGATCAACATATTGTGTTAAAGTTTGATACAATTCTGAACTAATTTTATTAATTTTTTTTAAATACATTAATTTATTGTTTAATTTAGTTCCTCACGCAATTGCGTCTAACCGCGTTGATGGATTAAATTGAACTGGGGTTGGGAAATTGTTTGTAATATCATCATATGCAACACTAGGGTAAGCATACATTGTATCTCCCGAAATATAAACTATTCCAGTATTTTCAACATAATCTGATGTTCAATAAGCATTTTTTTGAACTCAACCATTCAATAGATAGCGCATATAATGCGGGGCGCCTTCTTTTAATAAAGCTAATTGTAAATAGGATGAAACCCCTGGTTCCGAACGAATTAAATTAAAAGTATTATCTGCATCTAAAAAGTATTGTCCCGTAAGATAATTTTGTTCATTACGGATTTTAACTAAATTAGTAAAATTACTATTATTAGAATTGTAAATATCAAAAAAGAAAATATGTAAAATATCAACATCATAAAGGGCAGGATCACTGTAATCAACAGCACGATCAAATTCACAAGCTGCTAATTTTATATACTGGCGATTAAAATCATATTTTTTTATTAAATTTAAATATTCACTAATTGCCCCCCGTTGTAATTCATCCAAATAAACATAGGGCGTAACTTTTCCAACTCAAGCTGGTTCATCATTTTTAATATGTTTTAATAATTCTTGTAAAAACCACTCATTATTTTGATAACCTTCATCATTAAAAATATTCATACTAATTGCTTCATAATCTTGCGTTTTTTCATTTCAAACCTTATTTGTTCTTCAACTAGTATTTCATCCCGCTTGCCAACCCCCTAATAAAGCTTTGGTGAAGCCAATATCAGCCATTTTATTCATATAATAATCTCAATTATCTCAATCTTCTCTAGCAATATATAATTGATGATTTTCATCATATCGTCATGGCAAAAAAGTCTGCACCTTGTTCCCATCTAATCAATTATTATGTCATTCTTTATTTTCTCGTTCATTTAATGAAATTGGATTTTGAAAATATTCCATCCCTAAAATATTATTGGTATAACGGTACTCTGGTTCTCAATATCTTGATCAATTATAGTCAATGTACTCACGATTATCAAACCGATCTTTAATCCCAGGGGGAACAGCATAATTATTATAGTAAGCTGCTGTTCAACCAAAAAATGAATAAATGTCAAAATCTGCTTTTACATCATTTTCTGGAACTATTAAGTCCGAAACCATCAAATTAATCATATTTGTGCTTAATATAAGTGGTGCTGCGGTTGGTTGACCAATTTGACCTTGCAATTCAATATTAATCTGATAATCCCCAACCGGAACTACTTCTTGCGCAATTAACTTAATTCATAAAATATAAACCTTATTACTATAAGCAATTGTTTCAACACTTGTTGTTGTAATTGCATCAGGGACTAATAATTTTTCATTAATCCCATACGGATTTAAAATACCAGAATTAGTGTTTGAATTAGATGCATAAATAAAACGATTAAAACCAAATTGTACTTCCAAATTTTTCGCTTTTAATTCTTCTATATTTGTAATTTGAGCTGATAAATTATAAATATCCATGGCATTTGTTTTTATTACTAACTGGGTATTAGTAAAATCATTTTGTCATAATGTTGCAGTTGTGGTTGGCTTAATACAATTATTATAGTTATCTAAATTACCATAAAACTTTGCATTAACAAGACTATTACTTTCTGTTTGAGGCGAATAAAGTGCATAATTTTCAAATTGTGAGCCAAAAAAAGTATGCAGATATTCTGTTCGATCGGTAGGCTTTTTGTTTTGTGCTTGACAACCAATTAACCAAACATTACGTTTATTCCAATTTTGATGGGTAAAAAGTAGAACTGAAATAATTCCAGTTAAAATAACAATTAATAAAATTCCTAATAAAACAATTTTTTTATACATTAACTTTTACCTCTTTTCTAAAAAATACTTAATTAAAAATTTTTCTAGGGGCTTGCTATTTAACTTAAGTAAAACTAAAGTTATCTATTTAAAGCGTCACTTCTTTGAAATTTGATAGCATCACGGAAAGAAATTAAAATGCATAATTACGTATTAGATTTTAGCATTAAAAATATAGCAGTGCAACTTTAACTACTACTTGATTAATAGTAATTTCATAAATAGTTTCCCTTTCTCTTGAATTTCCACCATTCACCCTTTAATACGATTGCTATGGTTAATATTATTTAATTTATTATATTTTATTTTATAATAAAATTTTGATTTAAAATAAAAAAATGGCTCTTACAGCCATTACTTTTAGGGTTTATTAATTAAACATATATTCCATAACGATCAATTAATTGGCGACTTCGTTGTTCTAAAACAATGAATAAAATTGCACTAATTGTATACTTTCCAACAAAGATTCCAAAGAAAATTCCGATAAAAATTAACGTATTTTTTCATGAAGCAAATATTGGAGATAAATCATTACTTCCTCCATGATTATGATAAAGACCACTATCAAATGGTAAGCCCCCACTAATATGTTCAACTGTTTCCGAATGCACCTCAAATCCAGCAGCACCTGTGCTCAATAATATCTTGGCAACAAATAAAACTGCTAAAGCTTCAACTATTGCACATAACGGCACAATTAAACTAAATGCTAAGATTTTTTTTCAAAATTTTACTTTAACAATTCGGTGATGATGATCATGTGATGATTTTGTTAAGTGCGGATTATGAATATTGTGGTCATCAACATTTTCCTCAACAAACTCCTTACGATAAGCACTAAATAAAATATAATAAATAAATCAAGTAATAAATATTACTAATATATTTGATAACATAAAGAACGCCATTTCTAATCATGAATGGTGTCCGTCAACTAAATTATGTAATCATGGTAATGCAATTCCATCCAATAACGCAAACCATAAGCCAATAATAGCAACTGAATAAATTAAAACTAAGGTGTCAAAAAAACGAATGCCAAATGTCGCTCCTCACGGCATTGGAATATCAAAAATTTCTAATAAACTTAAACCAACAGCAATTGCTAGAAAAACACCAGCAAGTGTGATTTTAAAAACTAAACTTTTTTGATTATACAATTCCTTTTTAAAAATTGATTCTTTAACCCGGTTTCAAAGCAAATCTCGTTTTACTTTAATTTCTGCTTCTTTTTTTTCCATTAATATTTTCCTCCAATTATTTATAAAAATTATAATTTATTTTATAACAACAGTCAACCTTTTTTTTGAAAAAAAAAAAAAAAAAGTTATGACTTCATAACCCACGTTCTGTTTTTTTATTCTCACGAATAAAAATACTAGTTATTTATCTATTAAAAGTTTCCTTTTAATTCTTGTATTTCTTCTGAATTAAAAATACAAAAGTCCCTTACCAATATTTAGGTTTCTCGCTTGTGGGGTTTACCCGTTCCATCTCCCTAAATTTCTTTAGTTCCCCGTTTCTGTGGCACTTTTACAGAAAATATCCATATTACATTGTAACTTAGGAATCTTTTCAGCCGTCATAAGAAAGTTCTTATGCTTAATCTTATTTTTTCGATTAACACAAACACTACAATCATCCCAGATTGTGCGAGCGTGGAGTTTCCTCTACTATTTGGTATAGCAGCAACTAGTTCGGCCATAACATTATTATTATACTATTAAATAATCAATTTTAAAATTGTTCCCAAAAGAAAAATCACTGTTTTATAACAGTGATTTTTGTGAAAGTAATTATTTACTTGCTAGCGTTAATTGTTTCTTCTTGTTTAAGCGGTTAAAAGCAAAATTGTATAATGTTGCAAACCCTAAAATCATTGCTAATAAGACAAAAACAACTATAATAAATCAAGCATATCCTGGTAACCCTAAAATTTTTGGGACCGTTACTTGTAAAAAAAAGTACGGATATGCTGTTGAAACTAGTTTACCACTAAATTCTCTTAACAACCCACGGATAATAGCATATACACCATAAACTAAAATATAAATAACATAATAACCATAGTATTTTTTAATAAATTGTTTATTTGAAACTAAGTTATCTTTTTTCAAGAAAAAAATCACATAGATAATGCATAACATTGGCACAATAAAGTGTAAGAAGGTTTGAATTACTCAACTAAAAACGCTTAAAGCTGATCCTTTCCCACTACCACTATTGGCTAAACCAACTGGTAATAGAACCAAGTTATAAACAATACATGTAATTGAAATATAAACGGCAACAGCTAAACTAAAGTATGGTTTTAAAAATTTATGAACACCTTCTTTAGTGTGCCATATTGCGGCAAAAATAAATCATAATACTACTAAAATATTAGTTTGAATTGTAAAAAATGATAAGAAAAAGACCGTATAACCCGCATAATCTCAATATGCATTGCCATTTGCATCAAAAAGTTTTCAAACATAAACTTTATCTGTTGAGCCATCCGGAATTTTTCAAACATTTGAAATATTGACCATTCCATTAATATATTCACCTAAAATAGCAAATAGCCCAATAAAAATTGCGGCAATTTTAAATCAAAATCGTCAATCTTTAATGTATAAGTTACGTTGTTTTAATGACATAAAGGATATTCCTTTCTAAATTAATCCAAATATTGAAAATTAGTCATTTTTTAATTTACCTTCTAAATTATGAATCCGTTTTATTAAATCTGCTTTTGAAAAACCTTCCTCTTCTAAACGTGCTTTTTGGGCTTTTGTTTCATCTAGTTGGGCTTTTAAAACATCATTTTTATCTTGGAGATCATTAATTTGTTGGCGAAGATATTTAATTTCCTTATTAAAATCATTAGTAATTGCTTCAAACATTTGATAATCAACAGCAATCATATCTAAAAAAACATCGACTTCATGGGGATCATATCCCTGATAATCAACTTGAAACTCTTTATTGACAACATCAACTGCTCTTAATTTAATTGTTTTCATTACTAACTCACCTCTTTTAAATGATAAGGAAAAATAAAATACTAATGGTAATAATAGATTGGAAAGGAAGTGAAATTATTCACCTAACTGCCAATCGGGGTATGTTTCTTGAAACACTAATTAATTATACCATCAATGAATATCAAAGCAAAAATATTGCATTATTTAATAAAAGGCCCGTAAACATTATTCCTTTAGTAAAAAATGGGGCCATAATTGAAAAAGGTTATTTTAAAGAAAAGTCAACTTGTGACTACTATGGGTTATTTCGGGGCACGTATGTTGAATTTGAAGCAAAAGAAACTTTTAAAGAAAAATTCAACCTAGCTCTATTAAAAAAACACCAGCTTGAACAATTATTTTCTGTAACTGATCATGGGGGAATTAGTTTTATTGTCGTTTATTTTCATCTTTATCATCGTTTTTTTCTTTTATATAGCGAAGAAATAAAAAAATGACTAAGAACAATAAAATCAAGACAAATGTCAATCACTTATTTTGAACAATATGGTCATGAACTATTTATCACTTATCCGTATATTCTAGATTTTTACCAGCATTTAATTATCAAGTAGTCAATTATATTTAGTTAAAGATTTTGGTTTAGTTTTAATATATCCTTCAATTAATTTCAATAATTCTTTGAAAACAAGTTTTTTACCTTGATAGTTATTTAGAATCAATGTTAATTGAAAATCAGAAATTTCATTATTAAGATAATTATTTAAAACAATTTTTTCTTCATTTGTTAATGGGTTTTGTAATAATATATCAACTTGTTGATACAAAAATTGTTTTTCTAAATTTGTTTCATTATTTTCAATAATAATCATAATTTTTTTAAAAATTGGGGATAAATCCATTTCAAGAGCCCCTTTTTTCATTGTGATATTAATGAAACCTTGCTGTTTTAACTCATCAAGCATTGCTTTAGCTTGCGTTTCGGTAAAATTTGAATGATTTGAGATTTCTAATGGTGTAATAAACCTTTTATCAGAAGAAGAACAGTTCATTATTAACATAATTAATACTAACTGTTCTTCTGATAAACTTATTAACTTGTAATGATTTAATAAAAATCTTCACTTATTGATACTACCATTATTAAATAAAATATTTAACATATATTATTTATTTATTTAATTAAATGATCCTAGTTTAAAGCATCTTTTAATTGTTTTGCTGGTTTAAATTTAGCTGCTTTTGATGCTGCAATTTTAATTGTTTCACCAGTAGCTGGGTTTCTTCCTTCTCTTGCTGCACGTGCTGTAACTGAGAATTTTCCAAATCCAGCAATAGCAACTTCGTTCCCTTTTACTAAATTTGCTGAAATTTTATCAAACACAAAATCTACGATTTCAGCTGATTCAACTTTAGTTTTGTTAAATTGTCCTGCTAATAATTCTACTAATTCTTTTTTTGACATATTTACACCTCTTCTAATTAAACCCATTTCATTAGGTTTATCGTTATTTTACTCTATTTTATTGAAAAAGTATATAAAAATGGGAAAAAAAGTCCGAAATATCGCATAATAAAACCCTTATTTTATAAGAGTTTTATTAAAAGTATTAACTTTTTTTTAAAAAAATATAAATAATTTTCTTTAGAAAAAACAAAATTGTTATTTTTTAACTGTAATAACTAACTGATAACTTTTATTTTCTTGTGATTTTAAATGATTAATTCATGGTTTTTCATTAAATGGAATTTTTGCAAAATTATAATCATCATGATGGCCATCTCACGGTTCAACACAAATAAACTCAGCGTCATTATCAACTTTTCAAAATAGTAAATTTGGGTAGTTTTTAGTCCCAATTTCAAGTTTACGAATATCATCTTCAACACAAACCTTTGTTAATTTGTGGTCAAAAATCGCATAACACTGTCCTTGATCAAAATCATGACCCTTGATATCAAACTCTGTAAGAATTTCACCAAACAATTCTTTTCCTAAAAATTGCCCCCCAGGAATCTCTAATACTTTGGCAGGATGATCAAAAGTAATTTTTCCAATCATTGGATTAACTTTAAAAGCGGGATGTCATCCAAAATTATATGGTAAATCTTCATTACCCAGATTTGTCACTTTAACAGTATTAATTAAACCATTGGTTGTTAATTCATAAGTTACTGTTAAACAGAACCGAAAAGGATAAATTGCCAAAAAATCATCCCCATCATATTTAACAACTAATTTTGTTGCACTATGTTCAAGCAATTGTCATTTTGTAATGGCACGGAAAAAACCATGGCCTGTCATTTTATAGACTTGATTACGATATAAGTATTGATCATCAATTAATTTCCCTACAATGGGAAAACAAATTGGTCATGATTTTTTTCAACTATTGTTTTGTTGATAAATATATTCCTTACCATTTTTTGTAAGCGAAAATAGTTCAAAGGGTTCTTGTGCTATTTTAGCTTGCAAATCACCATTTTCTAAAAGATACATTTTATAGTTCCCTTTCTAATAACCATCATTGTGCTGTTGATTTTGAACAATCGCAACTCCACCACTTGTTCCAATTCGACTAGCACCAGCCGCAATCATTTCCAGGGCATCTTCTTTTGTGCGAACTCCCCCAGCCGCTTTAACTTTAATCTGGTCACCAACCGTTGTAGCCATTAGTTTAACATCTTCAACTGTTGCTCCGCCTTTATTAAAGCCAGTTGAGGTTTTAACAAAATCCGCTCCAGCTTGTAAAACTATTTGAGAAGCTAAGACAATTTCTTCTTTTGTTAATAAGCATGTTTCAATAATAACTTTTAAAACGTTATTTTTTAGCACCGCTTTACAATTAGCAATATCTGTTCGCACTGTATTAAAGTCTTGTGATTTAAAAGCACTGATATTCATTACCATATCAATTTCATCGGCGCCATTTTCAAGCGCATTAGTAATTTCAAAAACTTTTGTTGGGGTTGTATTTGCGCCTAATGGGAAACCAATTACAGTGCAAACTTTAACATCACTATTTTTTAATAATGTTGCTGCTAACTTAACATATGTTGGATTAATACAAACCGAAGCAAAATCAAATTTTAGTGCCTCTTTACATAAAATATTAATTTCTTTGGCGGTTGCTTCTGGTTTAAGTAGGGTATGGTCAATATATTTATTTAATTTCATTAATAAATTCTCCTTGCTGATTTTGATTGCGGTCAATAGCTTCCAATGCTGCGATTGCATTAATTGTTAAATCTAGTAACCGTTCCATTTCTTTAAAATTATTTGTATTAATAAGACTAAGAAAAGCATTTAATTCATATACCATTTTATTAGTACTACTAGATGATGTTGTTAAATATTGATAATCATCTTGCTCTCGGCTATGGAGAGCTAAGTTATTAAGGCTAGTTAAATTATTAAAAGTAATTGTATAATCATAACTTAAAATTTCACTATCATTTTTACCATTTGTTGCCTTTGAACAAACGATACTTGTAAAAATATTATTTTGATGACGTAATAAAACAATATTATTGATATCAACACCATTTTTTAACTTATGACTCATGGCTTTAACTTCTTTAATCGGGCCAAATAATGCCCCTGCTAACTCAACAGGATAAATTAAGGCATCATATAATGAACCTCGTCCTAATATTTCATCAAAAATTGATGGATATTCATCATTTAAGACATCTTTCATCCGGCTCGAATATTTACTCCAGTTAAAATTAGCTAAAAATGGTTTAATTTCATCAACGGTTTTTTTTAAAATTTGAAACTCAGGTAAATGAATTGGTTTAAAGGCCTCCATTAAAATAACATTATTCATTAAAGCAATATTTTTTAAATCAATAATTTCATTTTGTAAAAAAGTTGCTGGTTTTTCCAGTAAAACATGTTTTTGTTGTTGTAAAAAATACTTTGCTTGCTGATAATGTAACCCATTTGGTGAGGCAATGTAAATTATATCAATGTAATCTAACATTTCCTCAAAATTATCAACCATTCGGACTTGTAAATTATTTTTTAAACTGAAAATTTTTGCTTTATCTAAACTACGCGAATAAAGACAAGTAAATTCAACTTCCTTATTTTCCCGGCAGGCATTAATAAACTCACTAACGATCATCCCAGTTCCAATTGTGCCAATTCTTAACATTTTATCACCTCAAATAATCCTGGTAATTTCTTATTCTTTTATTTTACTCTCTGTGTCATCTAAAAAGGGATTTGCATTAGGGCTTTTACTTTTAACGCTAGTAAAGGGTGAATCATTTTTCGTTTTTAATTGTGTTTCTTCTCAATCAGCTGAATCTTTTCACGCTTTTTTAACTAAAAAGATTTTTTCTTCTACTCTAACAATCGATTCTAAAATTGAAATAGCAATTGATAAAACGAACACGATTGGAAATCAAACATATCAAAAAATAAGAATTCCAGTTTGATTTAAAATATTGGTATTTGCCAAAATTAAATAAAATAAGGTTATTCCAAAAATAATATACTGGCCAATATAGAAAATTTGCATATAAACCAAGTGTTTTTTTGTTAATTGAAATGTTGTTTTATTTAATTCATGAATCCGAACAACATGATAAATAACAAATAAAACAATTCCAAAGCCAACTAAAACATAACAAATTTTATAAGTAGTTGCTGGGTCAAGGCTAATTTTATTAATTCCTAAAACCAAAAATACCAATAATAATGCTGTATATAAAATAATATTAGCTATACTAACAATTGATTTAATACTTAGTGATTTCATCTTCTTCTGCTCCTTTTATAACTCTTTTTGATAAAGAATGGCGCTTAAAACTGCTAAACTTGCTGTTTCCGCCCGCAAAATACGAGATCCTAAAGAAACATTATCAAAACCTAGCTTTTGTAATTGATCAATTTCTTTAGGCGTTAAGCCCCCTTCTGGCCCAATCACAAAAGTAATTGTCTTGCCTGGTTTTGATAATACGTCATGTAGTCGAGCTCCTAAACTTGCATTTTCATAACAAACAAAATTAATTTTCCCACAAAATTTCTTAATTTCCGCCAGTTTATTCGTAATTGGAAAAACTGTTGGAATTTCATTACGGTAAGACTGTTCACTAGCTTCTTTACAGATCTTTTGTCAGCGGGCTAATTTGTTAGTGCTATTTTCATTCTTTAATTGTACCACAGAACGTTCAAACTTAAATGGAACAATTACACTAACGCCTAATTCTGTTGCCTTCTGCAATAAAAAATCTCATTTTGGCCCCCGAATTAAGCCGGCAATTAAAGTTATTTTAACTGGTGATTCATGTTTTGATAATAGCGGTTGAACTAACATAATTGTAATAGAGTTATTATCATAGTTAACAGCCGCTTCATAATGTTGACCATCAAAAATACAAATTAAATGTTCTCCTTGACGAAATTTTAAAACTGTTTTGATTTGTTTTAAATCATCTTGTTCTAAGGTAAAAAAAGTACCATCAAAATTTTGGGCAAAAAAGCGATGCATTAATTATTTCCTTCCCATCTTGACCATTATCTGGTCAATTTCATTGCATAGTTCTTGTTCAAAAGTATTATTTATTATTTTAAAATCATATTTTTCTCTAGTAAATAATTCTTCTTGAATTGCTAATAATGAATTAATTTCCTCTGTTGTTCAAGTAGTATTTCGCTCTTTAACTCTTTTAAACAAAATTTCCGGTGGCGCAGTAATAAAAATCTTATAATCAAGGACTATCTTTAAATTCTTAAATGCTACTGCCTCAATTACAATATTTTGATTTTGCCTAGCAGTAATTATTTCCTTAATTTTATTACCCACCAAGGGTCATAAAAAATCACGAATCTTTTCATTGGCATTTTGGTTAATAAATAATAATTGACGAAGTTGTGTTTTATCATAACTTTGTTCAGTAATTACTTGTGGATAATGTTTAGCAAAAAAATCCATTGTTGCTTTACTAGCCATGATTGTTTGCGCAATTTGATCAGCTGATAAATAATGATAATGATAATTCTCAGCAAGATAGTGACATAAAGTTGATTTTCCAGCCCCAATTGGTCCATATACCCCAATAATCATTTCATAACCCTTTCTAATTAATTTGTAATAAATTATCAGCAACAATTTTATTAAATATTGCTTGCGCAACTGCGCTAGTTTCTTGTTCAGTATAGTGAATACCATCATAGTTTTGATAATCTTCTTGATGGGGATTTGCTGTTAATTGTAAATTAACAACCCCAACTTGTTCATTAGCAAAATGTTCTTCAAAAATAGCTGGAAAATTTGTTAATAATTCCCCTTCTGTTTTGGTAACAACTTTGGGAGGGCAAATAATTAACTCCTGATATTTTTGACTACCCTCACTGCTGCCTACCAAACTTGCCATTTGTTTTAATAACTTTGATAAATTATCAACAATTGTTTTAATAATATCTATATTTTTTTCACCGGTCATTTTTTGATAGGCATCTTCGCCAAAAAAGTCATTGGTTCCTAAAAAAACGATAAAAAGATCAAAATTACCAGCCTGTTGATATAATTTTGTTACTTGCGCTTGGCCATTATCTTGGGGAAAACCAAAATCAATCCGTGGAGGAACAATTGTCCGCCCTGGTCAAGCATTAATAACTAAAGTAATTTCATAGTCTTGATAGTACTTTTGTAAGAAGTTTTTTAATTTTGCTGGCCAATTATCCCTTTGGGCCATTTGACCACGTCCCATTGGTAAATATCCAAAGGTTAAGGAATCACCTAAAATAGCTATTTTTTTCTGTTTCATTATTTTTTCTTCTTTCTATTTTATTTTAACACTAATTATTTTTTCAAAAAAATTAATTATTCATGCCAACCCAAATAATCCTTTGACCATATTATCAAGGCTTTGGTGAGCTTTTAAATAACCAACAAAAGTGTAGCAAATAAAAAAAATAGTAATTAATCACGAGAGTAAAATTCAAAGGATTAATAATAAGATAATAATAAATCATTCATAAGGTCCTTGTTCTAACTTATCAGTTAGTTGCTTGGCTGAACGATATTTCGCATAAAAATAACCAGCTGGTCAAGATAAAAAATATCATACATATAGTAATGGTAAAAATAAAATAAATAAAATAATTTTAAAAAATGTTACTTCTTTTTGGTTTGGCATTACCCTAATCCTCCTCCCAAATAGTTGTTAATAATTAACTTTTTTACAAATCTTAGTAATATAATTTCCGTAAAGCATAAGCAACTGGGGGATAAATTAATATTGCTAATATTAATTCTGGCAAAAAATTTGTTGCTAAAATAATTCAAGTAAAAGCTTTAAAAAAACTTTGTTGATCAGGATTAGTATATATTAGCGGTCCTAAAAAATACATAAATGATAAAACAAAAAAAGTATTTAAGATTGTCGCTGTTGCAGCCACAATTACATCATAAATTTTATAAGAATAGCGCGTTAATCATGTTATTTTTGCTAACTGACTATTAAGCGCTTTTTGTTCTCTTTTTACAGCTGAATAATTTAACAACTGTGCTAAAGTTCCAACCATTACCCCCATTAATAAACGTGGAACAACGGAAAATAATGGATTAACAAAAATAAAAGCAGTTATATCTGGAAAAACTAGAACCTTTAAAAAAGATGACAAACCAAAGATTAAACCATAAATTGTTCCGGCAATAATTAAATTAACGCCAGCTGTTAAAAATAAAGCATACGTTCCTATTAAAAATAGAATGTGAACTAAAGTTAAAGCAACAGGACCAATCATAATATACCCTAGTTGTGGAACAAAAGTAAATAGTAAAAAAATTGCAATAAGAATGCTATTGATTGTAATTACTCTTGTTGTCAATTTGCGCATAATAGCCCCTCTTTCGTTTATATTATTTTTCTCAAGTTCAAGTTTTGATTTTCTCAACATTAGCAATTGCAACGTATGGTAAATTACGCAAACGTTCTTCATAATCTAAACCAAAACCGATTAAAAAAGCCGCTGGTACATCAAAACCATATCAATCAACTGTTAAGTCAACTTTACGACCTGATTTTTTATCCAATAAAGTAACAACTTTAACAGTCCGTGCTCCTTTTCCAAGTAAATAATCTTTGACTAACTTAATTGTCTTACCACTATCAATGATATCTTCAACAAGCAGAACATCACGATCATTGACATCTGCTACTAAATCAAACATTATTTCTGGATTTAAATTACCAGCCACACCCCCACCATAGGATGAAACTGTCATATATTCTGTTTCAACTTCAATTTCTAAATCTAATAGCAACATTGCCATAAACGGAATGCAACCTTTTAATAATCCTAAACAGATAACCGTATTATCTTTATTGTGCTGGGAATTTTCTTGATAATATTGATTAACAACTTGAGCTAATTCTTTACACTTAGCAGTAATATCTTTACGTGTATATAAAACTTCTTTAACTAATGGATGAATTTTCATTTTTTACCTCTTTTATCAACTATTGTGTTTATTATATCTAAAATATTAAATTTTTTTAATTGAAATTACGAAAAACTTATTAATTATTAAAAAGAAAAAGATATAATAATAAAGATATTAGCAAGGGAAATATTAATATTAAAATAAAAAGGTGGGAAACATGTCAATATTTTTTATACAACTTAGTACTGAACTACTTGGAACAGCTATTTTAGTTTTATTAGGAAATGGCGTTGTCGCAAATACTCTTTTAAAAAAAACAAAGGGAAATAATCAAGGTTTTCTAGCAATAACAGCCGGGTGAGGATTTGCAACATTTTTAGGAGTCTTAGTCGCTAGTTTATTAAACGGCGCAGCACAGTTAAACCCTGCTGTTACAATTGCTGTTATCATTCAACAAACATGGTTTATTGAACATGGATGATTTTTACTCCCAGCAATATTAATTGGCCAAATTCTTGGCGCAATAATTGCACAACTAATTGTTGATACAATTTATTGAAAGCATATTAAAGATACTGTTACAGATAATCCTGATTTTGTTTTAGCAATCCATTCCACAATTCCTACTTATCAAAATAAGTTTCTGAATTTTTTTACCGAAATGATTGGAGCTGCTTTATTAGTATTAGTAATTTTAGTTTTATCAGAACAAGATTCAAAAACAATTCATAATTTAGCTCCGTTATTTGTTGGATTCACTGTTTTTGCCATTGGCTTAGGAATTGGTGGACCAACTGGTTATGCTATTAATCCGGTTCGAGATCTTATTCCTCGAATTATTTATACTTTTTTACCGCTAAAAGAAAAAAATAAGGCACAATGAAATTATAGTTGAATCCCTGTTTTAGCCCCAATTACTGGAGGAATTATTGTTAGTTTAATTTTCTGAGCATTATAGTAAATTAAAAGGGTTAGGTACTTAGTTGAATACCTAAAATAAAATAGACACATAAAAAGTTACTTATGTGTCATAATTTTATTGAAAGGTATTCTTTTATTATGGGAACAAAATGATTTACAAAAAACGAAAAACTTAATATTTTAAAATATTACAAAGAAAATGGTTGAGCAAAAACAATTAAAAAATTTGAAATTTCAACACCAACTTTATCTCGTTGAAAAAAGGCAGTTAAAATTAGTGGAGAAAAAGCGTTAGAACCAGGAAATGGTCTACAATCTAAAGGAATTCGTCGACCAGGGCGTCCAAAAAATCTTAATTTTGAATTAATGACAAAAAAAGAATTAATTGAGTATATTGAAATGATTCAAGATGTAAAAAAGTCCTTGCCCAAATCGAAAAAGAAGAAATTTCAAACGATTTGGTCCTTAAAGAAAAAATACAAAATTAAATATTTATGCAAAATTTTAAATGTTTCTAGAGCTGGTTATTATAAATGATTTAATGCTGGAATGAAACTTTTTAATAAATGGAATAATACAATTGCAAAAATAGTTAAAACGTTATTTCTAACTTTTAAGAAAATTTATGGATATAATATGTTAACACTAATTATTAATAAACTATATAATTGAAATTTAAAACCTCATATTGTCTATAGATATATGAAAAATATGAATTTAAAATCAATTATTAGAATAAAAAAATTTAATTATAAATTATCTTCTGGTAACAAAAGACATGAAAATATCATGAATCAAGATTTTTCAACCACAGATATTAATCAAAAAATAGGAACAGACATAACATATTTATTAACAAGCGACAAAACCTATTTTTTATCAATAGTAAAAGACTTTCATACTAATGAAATTTTGGACTACCAAATCAGTAATAATTTAGAAAAAGAATTTGTCTTTAAAAACATAATTAATTCTTGAGTAAAAGCTGGAAAGCCATCAACTTGAGTTCTACAATCAGATCAAGGTTTTCATTATACAAATTCTGATTATGAAAAATTATGCAATTATCTTGGAATTACGATTTCAATGTCCAGACGTGGAAACTCTTATGATAATGCCCATACAGAATCATGATTTGGTACTATGAAAACTGAATTTTTATATCATATAAAAAGAAAAAAACGAACAGCCAAATGAATTATTGAAAATCTACCTAAATATATCTATTTTTACAATAATTTTAGACCACAAGCCAAATTAAAAGGAATGAGTCCTGTTCAATACAGAAAATCATCCCTTCAAGTAACTTTTTAATTGTCTATTTTTCTTGACATATTCAAGTACCTAACCCTTTTCTTTAACAAATAACTGATTGTTTAAAAATTATTTTTTAAATTCAACAACATGTTTTTTTAGATTATAGAATGTTTTAATTCCATCATATTTTGCTGAAGTTCCTAATTCATCTTCAATTACTAATAAACGGTTATATTTTGCAATACGGTCACTACGTGACATACTTCCTGTTTTAATTTGTCCTGTATTTAATGCAACAGCTAAGTCAGCAATTGTTGTATCTTCTGTTTCCCCTGAACGGTGTGAAACAACAGCTGTTCATCCTGCTTTTTGTGCTAATTGAATTGTATCAATTGTTTCTGTTACAGTTCCAATTTGGTTTAATTTAATTAATACTGAGTTTGCTGCATTATGGGCAATTCCTTCAGCAGTAATTTTTGGGTTTGTAACAAATAAGTCATCCCCAACAATTTGGATTTTTGATCCCATTGTTTGTACTTGTAATTCAAATCCTTTTCAGTCAGCTTCTGCTAAGCCATCTTCAATTGAAATAATTGGGTATTTATCAACTAATTTATCTAAATATTTAACCATCTCTTCGGTCGAAATTGCTCATTCTTTTCCAGTCACTTTTTCAATTTTCTTGAAATGATATTTTTTATCTTCAAAATATAATTCTGATGAAGCACAATCCATTGCAATCATTACTCCTTCAGCTCCTGGTTGATATCCAGCTGTTTTAATTGCTTCAACAATTAATTCTAAGGCAACTTCGGCTGGAGTTTGAGCTTGAAATGCTTCTAAAGTTTGGTTTTTATATGCTCAAGCAAAGTTTGGGGCAAATCCCCCTTCATCACCAACGGCAGTAATATCACCTTTATCATGTAAAATTTTCTTTAAAGTATGGAAAATTTCAGCTGATCAACGTAATGCTTCTTTAAAAGTTGGTGCTCCAACTGGCATAATCATAAATTCTTGGAAATCAATTGCACTATCAGCATGTTCTCCACCATTAATAATATTTAACATTGGCACTGGTAATGTTTTAGCATTAACTCCCCCAAGATATTTATATAATGGTACTTCTAATTCATTAGCTGCCGCTTTTGCAACAGCCATTGAAACTCCTAGCATGGCATTTGCTCCTAAGTTTTTTTTGAAATCAGTTCCATCTAATTGAATCATTGTATTGTCAATGGCTACTTGATCACAAACTTCCATTCCAATCACAATATCAGCAATTTTTGTGTTAACATTTTCAACTGCTTTTAAAACACCTTTCCCAAAGTATCTTGCTTTATCACCATCACGTAATTCTAAAGCTTCACGGCTTCCTGTTGATGCTCCTGATGGAACCATTGCAGAACCATACCCACCAAATTCTGTTCAAACTTCAACTTGGACTGTTGGATTTCCTCGTGAATCTATGACTTCACGAGCATAAATATTTTCAATTTTTGACATTTCTATTTTTCTCCTTTTTAACCTAATAAATCTATTATATTCCTTGTCTTTCAAATAGTAAATAAGTTATTTAAAAAAAGCATTTTTTTAAATAACTTCGTCAAAAAAATAAAAAAGTTTAATTTAATTAAACTTTTATAATCATTTTTTAAAGATTTTAATATAACCCATTTTGACTAACTGACTAAGTAGACAGTAACTTATAATTATGGCAATTACAATTCCAATAAATGAATATGGTGGTGAAACCATGCTCATATTTGCTCCTAAAACTGTAAATGGTATTGTAAAGCCTATTGCACATAATAGTCCGGTCATGACATTAACTGGCCATGGTGAACGCGATTGAATAAATGGAATTTTTTCTGTTCGGAACATTTGAACAACTAAAATTTGTGTTAATAGTCCTTCGATAAATCATCCGGCATTAAACATTGCTATTGCTGATGGGTCATCAACATGATTTTTAACATCATAGCCAATATATAAAACAGCAAAGGTCACAATATCAAAAATTGATGATACTGGGCCGTTAATTAAGGCAAATGGTAAAAAGTCTTTTGTGGTTCAACGCTGGGGTTTTGCTAAAAAGCTACTATCAACCCGATCAAAGGCAATCGCAAATTGGGAAATATCATATAATAGATTTTGGAATAATAATTGAACTGGCATCATTGGGGTAAATGGTAATCATGCTGAAGCAACTAAAACACTAAAGACATTACCAAATTGCGAAGCAATGGTAATTTTGATATATTTTAAAATATTACCAAAGACTTTTCGCCCTTCAACGATTCCTTCTTCAATTACATTTAAAGATTTTTCTAATAAAATTAAGTCTGATGCTTCTTTAACAATATCAGTGGCATTATCAACTGAAATTGCCACATCACTTTGGCGAAGAACTGGGGCATCATTAATTCCATCCCCCATATAACCAACAACATGGTTATTCATTTTTAAAGCTTTAATAACTTCAACTTTTTGAATTGGTGTTAATTTAACAAAAATGTTATTTTTTTCAACAATTTTTGCTAACTGTTCAGGGGTCATTTTTTCAATTTCACTTCCTGAAATTACCCCTTTGATTTTTAAATTAATTCGTTTACAAATAGCGCGAGTTACTTGTTCATTATCCCCTGTTAAAATTTTCAAATCAACTCCATAATGGGCTAATGATTTAATCATTCCCGCGGCTGATGCTTTTGGTGTATCTAGAAAACTAGCAAATCCACAGAAAATTAATTCTCCTTCAGCGCTATCAATAAAATCATCAGTTTTAGCCTGTAAATTTTTGTATGCTAATCCTAAAACACGTAAACCTTGTGAATTTTGATCATCAACAGTACTTTTGATCTGACGCATCATACTATCATCTAATGGCACTATTTTACCTTGATATTCAACATACTTACATGTACTTAGAATTTCTTCAACAGCTCCTTTACTAATGACAATTGATTCATCGTAAGCTGTTTTAACAATTATTGTTAAGCGACGACGGTGAAAATCAAAAGGAATTTCATGAATTTTTTGATAAGCATTAGTTGTAATAGTTAAATTATTTTTATCAATATAATTTGTAATAGCTGAATCTAATGGATTACGAATTCCGGTTTGATAAAAGGCATTTAAATATAATAGTTTAAGCAAATGTTCATTATTTTTATTATCTAAAGTACGATAATCAACTAGTTCAATATTGTCATTTGTAATTGTCCCTGTTTTATCGGTACATAAAACATCAATTGCTCCTAAATTTTGAATTGCACTAAGATTTTTAGTAATAATTTTTTGCTGGCTTAATTTTTTTGAACCACGGGCTAAATTTGATGTAACAATCATTGGCAACATTTCTGGTGTTAACCCAACCGCTATTGAAATCGCAAAAACTAATGAAGTTGTTCAATCATTTTTTGTTAATCCATTTAAAACTAAAACAATTGGCACCATTACTAACATAAAAATAATTAATAAGAATGTTACTTTTTTAATTCCTTTGGCAAAACTAGTTTGCGGGCGGCGTTCAGAAATTGTTTCAGAAATTGATGAGAAATAAGTATTCTCTCCCGTAGCAACAACAACTCCTAAAGCATTTCCTGAAACAACAGTTGTTCCCATTAGACAAATATTTTCAAAATCAATAAAATTATTTGTTTCCTGATAAAGATCTTGTTTTTGAACTGGTAAAGATTCTCCTGTTAAACTTGACTGATTAATTAATAAGTTATTACTTAAAATAACTCGCACATCAGCTGGGATAACATCACCAGTTGCTAAATGAATTAAATCTCCTGGAACTAATTCATTCGCGCTCATCTCTGTTCCATATTTAATAAATTCAAACTCATTATTACGATTAATTTCATTTGTTGTTAAATATGGTTCGCGAATGACAATCGTTTTTTTACTAATAAACTTTGTTAATTTTTTTGCAATTAAATTACCACGAATTGTTTGAATGTAAGTAAATGTTCCACTTAATAAAATCATTCCTCCAACAATACAAGCTGCTACTAAATCAAAAATTGAAGGTTCATCTTCTGAAAAGTAACTATATAAACTGTAGGTAGTAATTAAAAGCAAAATGATATTAAACGGACTAAAATAACTTTTAAGAAATTCCCATCCCCAAGGAAACTTTTTTTCCTTAACTTCATTTTTACCATACTTGGCTTGACGATCTTGCACTTCTTTTTCGCTTAATCCATAACTGGCAATTTTAAATTCATTTAATAGTTCTTCTTGACTAGCTTTGGCATTTTTTCGAATTTGTTCTTCATAAGCATAAATATGCTTTTTCTTTTTATGTTTATGAAAGAAATTAGTTTTTCTCATATTTAATCTCCCTCTAGTACTTGATGTTCATCAGACTTTATAGGGAACCACAGAAAAATATTAGTTTACAACAACTAAAAAAGTGGTTTTACCGCAGTAACCTCTGAATCACATCAATTAATTAAATTAATGTCTGATAATTTCCTTTCGGAATAACCGGATACTACCATAAAACCACCTCCTTTAACACTTTTTTTATTTTAACAAAATTTAGAGGTTATTGCAACCATAATTTAAAGATTGATGGAATAAATTATGTGGTTGTTGAGGCATATTTTTAAATGCTTATTTTTGCATTATAAGCATTTAGAAGATGAATAGTCTTATTTACTTATATTTATTAAACCATTTTTAGTAAAAATTACAAGACAAAAAAGCACTAGTTTTATAAATTAGTTAATAATTTATTAAATTGCTAAATTAATATGTTAATTTTTACTAGTTAATGTATGTCGAACTGCCCTGGCAAATGCTCTGTTCTTTGATTTTAAAATTGGTACAGAACCTTGCTTTGGAATATATTCTTCATCAATATTGTTCTTTACTCAAATATTTTGAAAAAAATAATTCTTTCTAGCTTTAATTTCATCATTATAGTCATTGATAATAATTTCAATTGGATCTCATCCATTTACTTTGGCTATTCTCATACTTAACATATTGGAAAATGTTCTTTTACTATATGCCTTAACACTAAGACTTTAAAGATTTAACATTATGTGAAATTTGAGATTCAGTTTGTGAACCAATATAGTATTTTTTACTATAATTACTAATTCCTTCTTTGTTATTTTTAACATATTTTAAAAGTTCTTGAATTTGAGCATTTTTATGTCTTAAAAACACAAATTTATTTTGATAAAGTGGTGTTAATAAATCTTCAATGTATTTTATTAAATTAGTTACATCACCATTCTTAATAAATGCTTCCAAAGTCATAATATATTGCTCGCTTTTTAATTTCGACTGAATTTAAATAACCTTTTGTTTTTAGTTTAAACCTACGAAAACTAAAACATTGATGTAAATATTTTTTTAAATGAAATTCATCTAAAACAATATCAGAATGAAATTGAGATGCAATTGTTTTAATTCATGATGCACCATCCCCTAGAATAATAAGTTTTTTATTTTTTAATTCATAGTTTTCATTTAGAAACTTATACAATTTTTGATCATAATTGTGTAATTCATTTTTTCCTTTATCATTTAAAATCATAAATAATTTTTTATCTCTTAAAAATCTACGATTATTAATTGACTTTTTTTCATCAAAACCGGTATGGGCATACGCCATCCGGATTGTACTTTTACTAATTTCTTTCTTTCGTAATTTTTTGTTGTAATTAAAAATATTGGTGTACGTATCATCAACTCCCACATACAAATATTTTTCTTTGGACTTAATTTTTTCTTATCAAAATTAGCACAAAAATTATTATACTCTTACAAATTAATACTTCGATTAATGTTTGAAATTGTCATTAATGAAATTTCTGAATACTTATATTTATCTAAAATATCGCGGTAGCGTTTACCACTATCTAATTCTTTCAATATTTTAATATATAAGTCAAAGTGTAGTCGCTGATAAGGTTTACGGCCAATTTCAACATCTAACAAAAATGCATATTTATGTTTATACTCTTTTCGATCATAATATCGGAATCTTGTTCTTTCATAAGTAACTGGTCCTCATTCAATAATTAAAGTGGCTGGACGCTTACCATAAAGAATATATCCTTTATTATTATTTGAGTATTTTTTACGTAAATGTAAATCTAACTATTCATAGTACTCTTAAATAGCTTTTCTAGTTTTATTTTTAACTTCTTCTTCAAAATCTTCGAACATTTTAATTTGTTTAAAGATATTTTGGGAATAGTCATTTTGATACAAAGAAAAGTTAATACTATTTTGGTACATAATATTTTTTACCCCTATTCTGATTTGATTGAATCCTAATATTTTATTTTCTTTGATACATTCTGTAATCTATAATTATCTGTAAATAGTCATTTTTATCTTAACATAAAATAAAAAAATCCTATTTAATAAATAGGATTTAAAATTAAGAATTATCTAATTTTTTTTATGTCGACGGATAATAAACCAAGTTAGAAATATTCCTAAACCTACAATTGGTAATAAAATTATTGGCAATAATCATGATAGATATTTATGTTGGAAATTAACAACCAGATTATTTGGGTCAGGCGGAGTTGAAGGGTCTGGCGGAACAATTTCAGACTCAGGATCATTTATTAATGTATATTCTGAATAACCAGTTGTTTTATCACTTGTTGAAGCTGAATAAACAAATAGCTTTAAAGTTGAAACAGCAGTTTCTACCTTTAAAAATTCATTTAAAATGACATCTGATAAATCTCCTGGTGTATTTGCATGTGTTTCGGGATTTTCATCAGGAATTTTATTTGCTGAAATTCCATAGTCTTCGTTTAAATCAATACCATTATTTTTATAGCTAGCCATGTAATTTTCAACATCTTCATCAATTCAATTTCTTAATTGCTCAGCACTAAACTTAGAAAAATTATATTGATAATTTTTAAACTGAATTGCACTTAAATCACAACTAGTTTCTGGATTATAAGTTGAAGAATTACGGATTGACAAAAACGCGTTACCAATTAAAAGTGTTGAAGTAACTAAAGTATTAACTGAAACTGTTACAAATTGTAGATTATCCTTATTATTTAGCAAAGGTTCTAACCCGGATGCGTTAACTGTAATATCTTTACCATCAGGGGTTTTAATCTGATAATCAATTCCTAGAACAGCTTTATCAGTAAATTTGTTAATGTATCTTTTAACTTTATCAATAATTGCATCACGAATAGGATTAACTTCTTCTTCATTTAATTTTAAAACATCAATATTATCACTAATATCTTGGTAATTTTCTGGTTCTGGATTAGGTGGGATTCTTTGAACAATAACATTACTTTTATAGTCTTTTCAATATGTAGTGACATAAGAACATAAAAATTTTAACACCAACTGAAGCTGTGTTAAAATTTTTAAAAGAGTATCTCGTCTTAAATGTCTGTGGTACTTTACAAAAAATTTGGATTTAAATGTTTAATTTTATTTAAATTGTGCTTTAATACATAATAACTTTTTAAACTTATACATATAGCAAAAATAAATGTTTTCAAAAAATAAGTGCTTATTTTTTAATTAATTCATCAGAAAAAATAATATATATTAAAATAATTAATTTTATATATTATGTAATTCATAAATAATATTACTTTTACTTTTTACACCAAAAATATTGCCAGTTGCATTTTGAACAAAATGAGAAATTTTTTCATTGTAAACTTGTTCTGAATCTATGTACATGCCATCTTCATTCAAATGGTGAATATATTCGCCTCCACTTATTAATAAAATAATACCATTTTGTAATTTAAGAACATCAGTTACACCAACAAATCCGTAACTTAGTTCTTTTATTAATTCACCCTTCATATTTAATATAAAAAGTTTTTCATCAGCAACAGCAAAAAGTTTATCATCTTCTAATTTTATAAAAGATATTATTCGGCCAGCTGGTAATTTTGTAATTGGGTCATCACTAATCATTTTTCCAGATGAATTTAAATGATAAATATATCCAAACTCATCATTCGCTAAAACCAAATCATCTTTTACTTGAAAAAATGAATAAAAAGAAATATTACTATTATTTTTAATAATTTCAATAACTGAGCCATCTTCATTCAAATGATAAATCACATTTTTTTCATTTTCTCCATAATCAGGAATATATGAAGCTAAAATTGTATTATCTGATAATTGCATTAAGAAATTAAATTGTTTATTTTGAATCTTACAATCAGATAACTTTTTTTTAAGAGTTCCATCAGAATTCAACAAATAAAGTCCATTATTTGCTGCAACTAAAATAGTATTATTTTTTAAATAAATCATTTTTGCAATGTTAGTCACATCATTGATTGTAGTTACTTCGCTTTTAATTTTACCAATATTAGGATTAAAGATACGAAAAAAAACTTCAATTTTCTTATCATCAAAAATATAATCTTTACTATCTTTTTTAACTCTAATTAAAGATGATTTTTCTGTAATTGAGTCATTAAAAATTTCAATTTGCTCTAAATCCAATGAAGTGTTTTTCTCACCAACTTTATTTAAGATATTTTTTTCTTCTTTATTAATAACATCTCCAATATTTCGATTTATTAAAATTTCTGATAATAATTTTTTATTATTTTTAGTAAAATATATTTCTTCTTTAGAATTTGGCAAATAAATTGCACTATTCTCATTAGTAGTTATAACAGCCGAAATTATTTTTTCTGTGTTTAAACGAATATTACCAATTTTTATTTCGTGTAATAATAAATCACTGTTAAACTTTTTGACAATTTGTAATAATACTGATGGCTCATATGGACCTTCAGTCTCAGGTAATAAATTCGGAAAGTTAATTATTTTAAGATCTGTTGATAATGTTTTGTATTTAGGTATGAAAAAAACTTGTACAGAGGAGTCATATAAATATAAATTGCTTGAGGATTTTACTAAAACAGTAGCCGAAATAATAGTAATATCTTTAATATATAAGTCATCAACTTTTAAATTAGAATTTTTTTCCTTTGAGGCTGCTAAAATTGTTTCTTCACGATTATCTTTAATATTTCCCAGTTGGACACTCTTAAAATGTTCTGATAAATTAATCCGATTATTATTAACTGGTAAATCGTTGGAACCAGTTCTATTTTCTAGATTAATAAAATATCATCCTAAAGTTCCGCCAGCTGATATCAATAATAAAATAATGATCAAACCAATACTTAGAATCATCTTTTTAATTTTGCTCATACGTAATAAATGCTGATGATTTATCACGGCCAGTTGTCGATTAAAACTTTTTTGCAAAGAATATTCATTTTCATCAATTTGTTTTGTTACAATTGGCCCATTTTGTTCTTTTTTTACAACTAATAATTCATTAGTTTTCTTAATATTTTCAATTGTATCTTTTGATAATTTAACACTATTATTTATGATTTTAATTTTACTTAAGCCATCAGCATTATACAAAGTATCTCTAGAAAAAAAAACATATGAATCATTTTTACAAGAAATAAAAGCCAATGGAACAACCCCATTATCATCATTAATAGTTCTTTTTTTGTCTATATAACAAGAAAACAAAACTAAATTATTTAAATTACCTTTAAATCCATTAACTATTTTTTTAAAACTTTGTCTACACTCATAACACATGTTATTATAAAAAAATTTAACTTTATTTTCCATATTAATTTCCTCCGTATTATTGTATATAAAATTGTTATTATATATTTTACAAAAAAAATAAAAGAAAATCAAGTTTTCTTTTATTCCGTCCCTTAAAGATTGATCTGGCTTTGGTTTTACAAAATTGCCATGACTAAATGTTCAATTAAATGGTTCTTCAATTAAATTTTTTGACAACATTTCATATTTTTCATTTGATGATGAAATTTTATCAAAAATCATTTGAATAATATCACTTGTAAATTCATTACCTTCATTTAAAATTTAGTATTAATAATAATTGTCTCACCAGTTAATTCTGAGATATTTTCTTTATTATTAAAATTATTATTTTGTAATAAGTTGATAGATTGATATAGTGATGGAATTGATGCTGTGAATAAGCTTATCCCACCAAGTAATAAAAATAACATACTATACACTATTCCTTTATACACAGTCAAAATATTAATATAAAATTTTAAATATTTATCATACATTTTTTATTATACAAAAAATATCAACTAAAACAAATAAAAACACTAGAATAAATCTAGTGCCCTTATTTTATTAATGATTAAATATTTCATGATATTGTCGTTTTGTAATACGAGGTAATATTTCTTCTTGATATCCAACAAGCGAAAGATTATTTCATTTAACATAGCGGCAAACAACTGGTGTAATAACTGTAATTCAACAAATATTTAAAATGACAACTAAATGTAAATTACTAAATAAACCATGATATTTAAAACCAGTAATTAAAAACAACACTAATCCCTGTGAATAATCAAGTGGGGCATACATCCCAAGACCAAACATAATTACTCAATTAAATAAATTAATTGGTAAATACATAAGGCAATATAAGAATGGTGTCACAAACAAAAATAATAATTCTAATGGTCATAAATTACCCGTTAAAATTGTACTCCCTATAATTAAAATAATAATGCTAATTGTTGACAATCGATTTTCTTTTTTAGCAGTTAAAATTGATACAACCCCCATTGAAAATGCTAAAGAAAATGTTAAAGCATTTGTTTGATTATAATTAGCAGCTAAAATATCATTAATAGAACCTGAAGTAAATCATTCGGTAAATGGTGCTAATGTCCCTTTTGCATCAATTGGTAAATTACCAACTGATAGTAAATTTATTCATGTTAAATTACTAAATTTTTTATTACCAAATGACAGATGTTGTAAATATTCTCATACCCTATTTAATTCTTCACTTACTACATTATTTTGATTATATCAGTTATTGGTAAACTGACTTAGTTTTCAACCGTGTTGATTTGCAGCATGTATAAAGTGTGATAAAAAACTATCATATGAATACAGTGGTAAAAAAGCTCCCCCATTTTCAATTTGATCAAAGCCAAAAAACTTTATAAGCATCGAAATTAAACCAGCACCAATTAAATTACCAATATTATCACTGCTTATTAGAATGTTATTAAATAATAAAATAATTTCATTAAATCCAATAAAAAGTAATACATATAAAAAATCAAAAACAATAATAATAGGAATTAAAACTAGCGTTACAAAAGAGATTCCATTTAAAAATCCTATGTTCTTTGGTAATCGATATTCATGATATTTATTAAAAATATATGAAGATAAGACCCCCAAGATAAGACCCCCTACTAATGGTAATTTAAGATATATTAATCCAAAAATACTTGATAAATTAGCGGTGTTTAAATTAGTATAAAAAAATAGAAAACTTTTAAATTGAATATTTTTAACATCATAAGAATATTCAATAAAGAATTGTTGAAAACTAAAGAAAAATAATAACACAAAAAGACCTGTTATTATTGCTTTAATATTGTTAGTAATCGCAATAATTACTACTAAAAAGAAAATAACTCCTAAATTACTAAAAGTAATATTACCAATTGCCATTAAACCATTTCCTAATGATAATAAAATTGAAACTGAAGATAAATAAATTATTAATTTTCCAATTCCTGATAATAAGGAAACAATTGCTAGTAAAATAATCACTATTAATGATACTTTAATAAAACTACTATATAATTTTCGTTTTTTTTCTCTATTATAATTTTTACCTTTTTTTTGCTTACGTACTTTATAGATTCTTGAATAATCTATCATATTTATTTCAAATTTATATTTTTTTAGTTCCTAACTAAAAAAAACAATTTGTTCAAAATGGACATCATAAGAAAATACAGCTATTTGACTTACTCCATTTTGAACTACATAATTACCTGCTAATAATAATTTTTTACTATTTGCATCTACATACGCGCTAAAAGATAAATCAAATTTGGCATTAAAACCATCAAATTTTAATGTACTTAAATCATAACCATTTGGTAATGATAAATCTTTAGTATTAAAAGGTCTTGATAAATCATCTTCTTTTTTGTCTAAATATGCATCCATTTTAACTGTTGTATTTGAAAATGTAAATTTTGGATATTTTGCCACAAATTCATTTCAATTTGTCATAATTGGTGCAAGATCATAAGAAATTATTCCATCATTTACTTTACCATTTTTAACTTCAGATGAATATTCAAATGATCTTTTTTCCGAAAAATTTAAAGTTAATATTGCCTCTTCTGATTTAACACTATTATTTGTTGTTATTACATTTGCCAATGCAGGAACACTACTAAATGAGATAACAGCAGGCATTAAAAAAGTTAATATTTTTTTCATTTTATATTTCTCCTTTAATTTAATTGATTAAACTAATTAAATTATTTTAAATTATTATTATATCCTTGGTTTTTATCAATTTTGGCTATAAATGAATAGTCTAAAATAATTCTAACATAAATTATCAAAAAAATATTAATTAATTTTTTGATATTAGTTATAATAGTTATGATATATCGTGAAAAATTACGACCTCAGGAGGAAAAATGGAACAAAAACAACACCCAACAATCGTATCAGGAATTACAGCAACTGGGAATTTAACATTAGGAAATTATATTGGTGCTATTAAAAATTTTATTAATTTACAAGAAGATAATAATTTAATTATTTTTGTCGCTAATCTACATGCCATTACAATTCCAATTAGCAAAGAGGATTTACGCAAAAATATTAAAAGTATGGTGGCATTATATTATGCTTGTGGTCTTGATCCAGTTAAATCAACAATTTTTATTCAATCTGATGTCCTGGAACACACCCTATTAGGTCATATTTTATTATGTAATACTACTGTTGGTGAATTATCACGAATGACCCAATATAAAGATAAAGCAAATAAAATGAAAGCCGAAAATGGAACCGAATTTATTCCAACAGGATTATTAACTTATCCGGCATTAATGGCTGCTGATATTTTATTATATGATGCCGATTTAGTTCCTGTGGGACTTGATCAAAAACAACATATTGAATTAACGAGAAATTTAGCTGAGCGAATGAATAATAAATACCAAACAAATTTATTTAAGATTCCTGATGGTTTTATTCCCCCAATTGGGAATAAAATTATGGATTTACAAGACCCAACCAAAAAAATGAGTAAATCATCAAATAACCCAAAATCATTTATTGCCTTATTAGATTCACCAAATGAAATTATCAAAAAAATTAAAAGCGCTGTAACTGATTCAGAAGGGAAAATTTATTTTGACCCCGAGAAGAAACCAGGAATTAGTAATTTACTAGTAATTTATTCCGCTTTAAAAAATATTCCAATTCAAAGTGCAGTTGATGAATTAAAAGATTATGATTATGGACAATTTAAAACAATTGTTGCCCAAACAATTATTGAAACCTTAAATCCTCTGCAAGCAAAATATCATGAATTAATTAATAGTCCAGCAATTGATGATTTAATTACCACAGGGGCTCAAAAAGCACGTGAAATTGCTAGTAGAAAAATAATTAAAGTTAATAATGCCATTGGTTTAAACTATAAAAGAAAATAGCACGCAAGTGCTATTTTTATTTAACAAGATATTCTCCACTAATTTTTCATTCATAAATTTCCGTACCCTCACTTCTAACAATCAAAGTAAAAGTTTTTTTATTAGTTTGGGGTTTACTAGTATCTAAATTTTCAAACGCAAAAGTAAACGGTAAGGCAGTTAAATATTGATATAAATCATTAATATTAGTAATTTTAGTAATATTAACTAAATTAAAAGTAAAACTGGCATTATAAACTCCTGTTAATCAGTCTTTAATAATATCTTCTTCTCGAGCTGCAGTTTTAAATTCAAATGCAGGATTATTTTGAATTTCAGCAATTAAAAAGTTTTTTAAATCATTATTAATTTCATAATTTCAAAATACTCGACTATCTAAATTAAGGGAAATAAAAGATAAATCTCACTTTTCTTCTTCTCCATTTAAATCAAAAACAGATAAAGTTGTTTGTCCTGTTGTATAAGTACTAGTTGTTGTTTTTCCAATATACGAGAAAATTTCAACATCTTTATATAAAGATGGTGGTAATGGTAATAATTTCGGAGTAATTGCTAAATATAATTTTAAAATTACTTGGTTATTTGATAATTCAAAATTATTTACCTTTGTTTCATTGTTAATATCAAATGTAATAATTGGTTTACGCGTATGAGCTTCATGTTTTAACGAAAAAGAAGTAAAATCAGGTGTTACTTTATTATCTGTTCCCTGTTTCAAAGTAAAATTATATAGTCCTTCATCATAATCAACTACTTCTAAAAGATAATTATTGCTTAAAAAATTAGTAATTTCTGGTTCTAACCTTTGATCTTGCTGAGGGAAATAATGTTTAACGGCGGTTTGACAACTAATTGTTAAACTAACAGGCAAAATTGCAAAACTACAAGTAATTAAAAATAGTATTATTTTCCGCATCAGCATTATCATCCTTTATATATTGTATTTGTGATTAATTATAACATAAATATATTAACTTTCTTGCCAAATGAGATTATTTATTTAGGGCTATTAAATTTATTACTAAAATAACTTTTTACTAGAAAAAATGTCGGAAAAAATTTTAAATTAAAAAAATAAATGATAAAATAACTATAAATTACTAAGGAGGTAAAATATGCGACGAATTTGGATTAATTTAAATTTAAATTTTTTCTTAATAATTCTATTCCTAGTTTTTGCAACAATTTCATTTGCAATGACAAATTCATTAATCATGAAAGATACAACATGAGATTTAAGCACCTGGACTGACAAATATTTTTCACTAATAAATCAAACTTATGTGGTCAATTGAAAAGTTGGGGAAGTTATTACCCTATTAATGGCAACAATTAGTGGAGTTCTAGCCTTCATTGGTATTAATTTACATTTAATTTTTATGATTAAAGATAAAGAAATATCAATTGAAAATATTATCCTAACAGCAGTGACATGAATCTTTTTAGCAATTATTGTTGGATTCTATGTTACTCTTGTTTTTGATTTAACCAACTATAGTAGTTACTTAAATACAAATGTGATGCGTAGTGGTAATGTTTGGAAATTAAATTTTGCAATTCAAACATTCACTGACATACAAGCAGGAATCTTTGAAGTTATTGCCATTAGTTTTACAGCAGCTTTAATTTCTGGCTTTATTGGTTACTACGTTTATACTTCACGAAAATAAAATGTTGCATTAGCAACATTTTATTTTTTTGTTAAATTATAGGTATCTGTACAAATCATAATTTCTTCATCTGTACGAATTGCATAAATTGGTAAGATTGAACGCGTTGAAGAAATTAATTTTTCTGAATCATATTTCTTTTCATTTGCTATTGGGTCTAAATCAACTTTTAAGATTTTTAAATTATTAATAACCAATTGGCGCATTGCCGCTGAATTTTCACCAATTCCAGCTGTAAACACAATCGCATCAACTTCTCCATCAAGTTCGTTGGCATAAGCTAATAAATACTTTGCAATTCTTTTACTGCTCATTTTTAAAGCTAAGCGACTACGTTGATTTTCTTTACTTGATGCAAAAACATCACGCAAATCAGAAGAAACCCCTGAGATTCCTAATAAACCAGATTTTTTATTTAAAATATCGGTAATTGTTGCTAAATCTTGGCCCGTTTCTGTTGCAATATATTGATGAATTGATGGATCAATATCACCACTTCTTGTTCCCATAATTAAACCCTCCAATGGTGTTAAACCCATTGAAGTATCAAAACTTTTTCCTTTTTTAACAGCACACATTGATGCTCCATTTCCTAAATGACAAATGACAGCATTAACTTCCTCAACTGGTTTTTCTAAGATTTTTGCTAAATGGTTTGTTATATAGCGATATGAAATCCCGTGAAAACCATAGCGGCGAACTTGGTGATCAGTATATCATTCATAAGGTACTGAATATAAATAATTTTCTTCAGAAATTGTTGTATGAAATGATGTATCAAAGACCGCAACATTTGGAACAGCAATTATATTACGAAAAGCTTTGATTGCTGCAATCGCTGGGGGATTATGTAATGGCGCTAAGGTAATCATTTTTTTAATTTCCATAAAAACTTCATCAGTAATAATTGTTGATTGAGTAAATCGCTCACCACCATGAACAATACGGTGACCGATTCCTTTAATATCAGAAAAATCATTAATTACCTTGTGCTCTTTTAGTTTATTAATTAAGACTTTTGCCGTAGCACTATGGTCAGGCAATTGTTCTTCGGTTTCAAATTCTTCCCCTTTATATTTAATTGTAAAACGGCCATCCAAATAAATTCGTTCGGCTAAACCTTTGCAAATAACTTCAAAATCATTATTAGCATTAATTTTATAAAGTTGAAATTTCATTGAGCTGCTACCAGCGTTTATCACTAAAATCATTGTTGTTTTCTCTTACTTTCTATTACTTTTATTAATTTTTATTTTGATTATAAATATACATATATGCTGTAACAATAGTGGTAAAATAAATTTCTTCCCCCGTTGCTCCTCGTGAAAGGTCATTAACTGGCTTATCTAAACCAATAATAATTGGGCCAACTGCTTGATAACCCCCCATTCGTTGGGCAATTTTATAACCAATATTTGCCGCATTTAATGATGGAAAAACATAAATATCAGCACGATGAGTAATTGGTGAATTTGGTGCTTTAATCTTACGAATATTATCATCTCATGCCGCATCAAATTGAAATTCCCCATCAATTTGACAAGGTAAATTTTTTTCCAACACTAATTGATAAGCATTACGAACTTTATCAACTAATGGCCCTTTCCCTGAACCTTTTGTTGAAAATGACAATAATACTAAATTTGGATTAATAAAATTAAAGATTTGACTTGCTTCATATCCTAATTCCGCAATATCTGCTAATTCTTCACTGGAAGGATCAATATTTAATGATCCATCGGTGAAAATATATTTTTCTTCCCCACGTAACATTAAAAAGAATGATGATACTAATTTAATTCCTGGTTTTGGTTTAATAATTTTTAAAGCTGGGCCAAGAATATCTTTTGTATCATATTCGATTCCCCCAACCATCCCTTGGGCTTTATCTAATTTAACTCATAAAACCGCTAAATAATTACATTCTGTAACTAACCTTTGTGCTTCTGACAAAGTTAATTTTCCGTTTCGTAATTCAACTAAATAATTTGCTAATGCCGCTAAATCTTGTTCTTCAACAACAACAACTTCTAACTTTTTATTTTCCAAAATTTCTGTTGAAATTTCAGCTCTTGTTTTAAAAACTAAAACGGGAATAATTTTTGTATTTGCAAATTTTGGTAAGATTTCTTGAATCCGTTTTGATTTTCCTTCTGGAAAAACAATTCGAATTGTTTCATTTTGTTCATTAATTTTTGCTACAATGTTTTCTAACATAAATAAAATCCTTTCATTACATTTTTTTGCTTAACGATTTCATAATACGGGCATTATGTGACCTATTTAATTTATAATGGTTTAATTATATTCTATTTTTAGCAATTTTTGCTAAAATCTCACCAAATGGCAAAAAAAATTTTTACCAAAATTATTTCTTTGTTTTCGCTATAATTATTATAAAGGAGGGAAAATATGCAATCAAACCGAAAACATTTAGTTATTATTACAGGAGCTTCATCAGGGATTGGGGCTGCTTGTGCAAAACTTTTTAGTGCCCACGGTTATCCCTTATTACTAATTGCCCGTCGCAAAGAAATTTTAGAAAGTTATCATTTGCCTAATACAATTTGTGCGCAAGGTAATGTTAACAACTTTCAGCAATTTAAAGCTGCTGTTGAACAAGCCGAGGCAGTTTATGGACCTGCAGATCTGTTGATTAATAACGCTGGGATTATGGCTTTAGACTATTTTATAGACTTAACTTTAGATCAACAATATGAAATGATTGAAACAAACTTAAAAGGAGTAATTAATGGCATAAATCTCGTTTTACCACAAATGAAAAAAGTCCATCATGGAACTATTATTAATATTTCATCCGTTGCTGGACGTTATACATCGGAAACTAGAAGCATATATAACGCCACAAAGTTTGGAGTTCATGCATTATCTGAAAGTGTTCGTAAGGAGGTCGCACCAGATAATGTCCGTGTGCTTTTATTTGCCCCTGGAATTATTGATACCAATTTATTAACTTCAGTTAAAAATGAAACAATTTTAAAAGATTATCAAAAAGTTAAGGCAACTATTGACCAAGGATTAACAGCCCAAGAAGCGGCGGAAATTATTCTTTATACTTATCAATTACCTCAACATATCGCTTTAAAAGAAATTTTATTATCTCATACGAAACAAAAAATCTAACGAATTAATCGTTAGATTTTTTGTTTCTAAATTGTTGTAATAAGGTTAAATCAATTGGCTCATTCCAACTTTGGTTAAAGCGAACAGCACTACCAACATGAATTGCATCAACAACTGGTAAAACTGTTTGAAAATTAGTTAAATTAACCCCACTTCCCCCTTGGATTTGAACCCCATTACCCTTGATTTCCTTAAAAGTTGTCAAGTTTGCCAAAATTGGTGTTTCACCCCCTTGGGTTAAAACTGTTTTCACACCAAGGTTCTTTAATTGTATGATTGCTTGTTTTTTATCTTTAATTAAATCAAAAGCCCGGTGAAATGTTACATTTAACGGATAGGATAAATTAATCAATTCTTGCATTCGCGCAATGTCAATTTCATTCGTGGCAGTTAAAATTCCAATTACAATCCCATCAGCGTTCGTCGTTTTAATGAACTCAATATCTTTTTTGATCTGTTCATACTCTCACGCTGGGCAATAAAAATTTTTATCACTATGACGAACTATGACACGGATTGGCAAATTAACTTTGGCACAACACTCCTTAATAACTTCATAATCAGGTGTATAACCGCCATGTTCTAAATTAGCACATAATTCAATGCGATTTACATTTCCTGCTAAGGAAATTGTTTCACAATCCTCTAAACTTGTTCCAATTACTTCTAAAAACATTATAATTCACCTTGCTTTCTAATTAGCTTGATTCGATTAATAATCCCATTAATTTTATCTTGATATGTTCCTAATCGAATATTAACCAATAAGATATTGCCTTCTAGTAATGCTTCATGATGGTCTTGATATGTTCCGGCAAAAGCTGTTAAACTAATTTCACTACTTTCATCATAACAATCTAAAAAAGCCATCTGTCTATTATTCTTATCACTAATAACCCGAATTCTTCGAATCGTTATTAATATATTTGTTGTTCCTTGTGCTAATGTCAAATTTTTAATTAACGTTGTTTTATTTTGATAACCTTCTTTTTCCCGAATATACTTTAAAGGATGATTTGATAAATAAAATCCTAAGCACTCATATTCTTTTTCAATTATAAAAACTTCATCATCACGAACATTAACTAATGTTGGCTGTTCAGCAAGGCTTTGATCAACGATTAAACTTTCCCGTTGTTCTTCAACTTTAATTAATTCTAAATAATTAACAATTGTTTGATAATTATTAAACATCGTTGTACGACTTAATTTAAAACAATCTAAAGCCCCTGAAAAAACTAGCATTTCATATGTTTTACGATTTAATCCTTTTTTGTACAAGCGAATAAATAAATCATAAATATCTTTAAATGGACCATTACTATTAAATTCCGATAAAATTTTATTAAAAAAGGCATATCCAATTTGTTTAATTACTAATAATGGTAAGTGAATATTTACCCCCATTGTTCGATAACGATCAGCTGGGAAATTTATTGCGGGGGCAATAATTTTCAAATTATTTTGACGAGCTAACGCTAAATAATCATTGGTTTTAACTTCATCACCAATAACATTGCTTAATAAAGATGCTAAAAATTGGGATGGATAATTGGCTTTTAGATATGCCATTTGATATCCTAATAATGAATATGCCACAGCATGACTACGATTAAAACCATATTCGGCAAACTTAGCAATTAAATTTCAAATTTCTTGCGCAGTTATTAAAGTGTAACTATTTTTAACAGCTTCTTGCATAAATTCTGTTTGCATTAGGTTCATAATTTTTGCATCTTTTTTTCCCATTGCCCGGCGTAAAACATCTGCTTTTGCTAAACTAAAATTAGCAACTAATTGTGCAATTAACATTACTTGCTCTTGATAGACAATAATCCCATATGTTGGAGCTAAAATATCTGCTAATCGCTGGTCCAAATAATTAATTGGTGCTTGTTTTTTCTTACGTTGAATAAACAAAGGAATATTTTCTTGTGGTCCTGGACGATATAATGAAGAGGTTGCAACAATATCTTCTAATTTATCAGGTTGCATTTCAATTAGAACTTTAGTCATTCCCGGCGATTCTAACTGAAAAATTCCTTTTGTATCACCCGTTGCTAATAAGGCAAAAGTTTTTGAATCATTCAAGGGAATTTTTTCTATCGCAACATGTTGGCCTAATCCCGTTGCTACTTCGTCAATAATATTATGTAAAATCGTTAAATTTCGCAATCCCAATAAATCCATTTTTAGTAAACCTAAATCTTCTAGATAATTCATTGAATATTGAGTTTGAAAAATACCATTATAACCTTCTTTAATTGGAATAATTGTTTGGAGCCTTTGATTAGTTAAAATAACCCCTGCCGCATGCGTTCCCGTTTGCCGGGGTAACCCAATTAATTCTTTTAAGTACAAAAACAATTGTGGATATTTTTTTTGAAAAAAACTTAGAGCATTATTACTTTGCATTGCTAAATCATAATCAAAGTTTGCTTCAATTTTAACTGCTTTACTCATTTTATCAGCCTCATCCAACGGGATTTCAAAAATTCGGGATAAATCTCGCAAGGCCATTTTCATCCCAATTGTTTGAAAAGTTACAATATGGGCAACATGATCAACCCCATATTTCTCAAACAAATATTCTACTACCATTTCCCGTTTATCATCTTGAAAATCAATGTCAATATCTGGCAAGCCATTTCGTTCAGGATTTAAAAAACGTTCAAACAACAAATTATATTCCAAGGGATCAATTGCGGTAATGTCTAATAAGTAACTAACTAAACTCCCGGCGGCACTTCCTCGTCCTGGTCCAACATAAATATTATTTTTTTTCGCAAAAGCAACATAATCTCAAACAATTAAAAAATAATCATTAAAGCCCATTTTATTAATAACATCTAATTCATATAATAAACGATCAAGATATTTTTGCGAAACCACTTTTCCTTTTTTAAATTCTAATCCTTGTTTACAAAGGGCTTTTAAATATTCGCGCGCACTAATGTTTTCAGGGGTTGGAAATTGTAATAAATTATCAACAACTGTTCCCTTTGCTAACGAATATTGTTCAATATCAGCGATAAATTTAACAATATTTTCAAAATAAACTGTGTATTCTTTAATAACCTTCGTTCAGGCATAATTATCGCTTAAACGGTTATCTTTAAATAATGTTTGAGTTTTAATTGCATCAATCATTTTAAAAGCGGTAAAATTATCCGAAGTAAAATACTGAATTTTATTATTTCAAATAATTTGGTCTGCGGGCATAATTTTTTGGAAAGTTTCTAACAATGTTAAATTATTATTATTTAATCCTAAATATAAATTATTAGAATTTTCTAACTGTGTTTGTAGAAAAGTAAATAATTGTGAATCATAGTTATCGCTAGTATAATTAACAATAATTTTAAGACCTGTTTTAAAATATTGTAAAATATCAACTAATTGAATTTTATTGATTTTTTCATTATTGGCCAGAATTGTTGAAGAAATCTCAACCAAATTAAAATAGCCTTTTTGATTTACGGCAAAAAGATTTAAATTATAGGATTTGTCATTATAAATTAAATTAACATTTAATCCTAAAATTGGCTTAATATTATTTTTCTGGCATAAAGCATGAAATTCATAAACCCCAAACATATTACTGTCGCAAATTGCCAAGTTTTTTAAATTATTGTTTTTAGCAAAGGATAAGTAATTTTCTAATGTAATTAATGAAGATAAAAGGCTATAGCTTGTCCGAACATTTAAATGGGTTATCAACATTATCACATCACTTTCTAATCATATTTTAACAAAAATAATTTAAAAATCCTTTACAGGATTTTATTTACCTCCAAATTTGATAATAATGATTGTAATCATTGTAATAATTAAGATTGCCAAAATCATAAAAAAGATATACTTAAAAAAGCGGTTTTTCTTTTTTTGAGGAGCTTCTTTTAGTAGTTCTTGCTCTAAATCAATTGCATTTTCATTATAAAAATTATTATTGGCCATTTTAATGACTTTAATATTATCATCTTTAAAATCTTTGACAATTGAATAATCATCATCAATAATTATTGTTTCTTCTAATAAATTAGTTTTACTTTGCTCAATAATTTTATCTAGTGCTTGTTCAGAGTGTTTTTGTTTTTTTGAGAAATTAATTTTCTTCATATATTTCATCTCCCTTAATGACATAAGTTACAATATGTTTCTCAATAATTACATTTATTATATCTTCTCATAATAAATTTTTTTCTTGGAATTCAGCTGAACGTAAGCGTGGTTTTGTGACCGGGTTTTTTGGGACAAATAAACTACAACAATCTTCAAAAGGCAAAATTGATGTTGTATAAGTATCAATCTGTTCAGAAATACTAATAATTTCATTTTTGTCATAACACAGCACTGGACGTAAAACAGCCATTTGTGCAACAGCATTAATAACATTAATGCTTTCAATTGTTTGGGAAGCAACTTGTCCTAATGATTCTCCCGTAATTATCGCCTGACTCTTATTATGGCGTGCAATAATGTTAGCAATTCGGTAAAACATCCGACGCATAATTGTAATTCGATATGAACTATCAGGAATATGCATTAACTCATGTTGTAACATTGAAAAATTAACAACATGTAAACGTTGTGTTTTTGTCCCCGCATATGGTAATAATTTTTGAACTAATGTTTTAACCTTTTCTAATGCTTCAGGCCCAGTATGGGGTGGTGTTGTAAAGTGTAAATATTCAACCGCCATTCCACGTTTCATCATTAAATAAGCTGCAACTGGGGAGTCAATTCCCCCTGATAACATTACCATTCCTTTCCCTGATACCCCAACTGGTAAACCACCAAGGGCTTTAATTCTTTTAATAAATAAATAGGTAAAATCACGGCGAACTTCAATATCAATTTGCATTTCAGGATCATGGACATCTACTTTAACCTCAGTATTTTTTAAAATAATTGGTGCCAAATATTGTTTAATTTCTGTTGAATTTTTGGGAAATGTTTTATCACTACGACGAGCTTCTAACTTAAAAGTTTTTGGCTTGTAGTATTTAACGATTTCAACAGCCATAGCCCCAACAACATCTAAATCTTTTGCTAATTTTTTAGCAAACGAAAGCGATGAAATTCCATAAATCTGTTGCATTAAAGCTAAAATTTCTTCAGCATATGAGGGTTCTAAAATTTCTATAAATAAGCGATCAAATTGTTTATCAATTTGATAAAATCCCTGATATTTTTCTAATCTATTTTTAATGTTTTTAACTAAAACGTTAATAAAATCATTACGATTTTTTCCTTTAATTGTTAATTCACCATAGCGAACTAAGATGACGTCAAAATTCATGCTTTTTTAACTCCCTTTCCCTGATTTCCCTATTTTTGCTTCTGTTAAAACCTTTAGTGAAACAAATAACGAACTATCATAATCTCCGCTTCGGTAAGAGATTTCGGCATTCTTTAATTGATTTTCTATGGCATCATTTGTTAAGCTATATTTTTGGGCATATATTAATGCTTCTTGGGCTAATATATCTAATAAAATATTATTTTTTATTTTTTCAAATAATTTTAAAACATCTGTTTTTAACCGATCTAATTTAGCGGTTACTTCTTGGACTTCCTCTTTTTTAGTTACATCAAATGAAATGCTTTTAATTTTATCTAAACTTTTGCGATAATCATTAATTACCTTTTCATATTTTCCTAATAATTTTTTATATTCTAATTGATTTAATCTTACTTCTGCTTGTAATAAAACAACTTCTAGTAAATGAATTGTTTTACGAATTTCTGTTTCAGCAAAATTACGTTTTTCAATAATTTTAACAACCCCAGCAATTGCTTCATGGGTCGTAATCCCATTCTCTAGCAATTTTACTAGTTCGTTATTAAACTTAACATAATCTTTCCCATTTTTATTAATTTCTAAAACTAAATAATTTGTATCATGGGTTAACTGTTTGGTTTTGGCCATTGCTTCGCGATAAATCCCATCTTCTTTTGGGGTCAAAATTGATGAACTCCGTAAACTTTCAATTTGGCGCGAAACAATGTTAAAACTTCGTTCAATTTTATTAATATAATCCATAACAATTTTATAATACTTTTTAAAGCATGAAATAATTGCTTTTTGATGTTCAATTGTATTATCAAAATCATTAATACTATTAATAATTTCAATCGTTTTTTTTGTCGCTTTTTTATACTGTAAATTATCAATATGTTTTGAAATTAAAATTTTAATTTCATCAATATTTGTCGTTAATTCATCAAAACTATATTTTAAAATATCTTTACTATTTTCATCTTTATTAAAAAGAACATATTTATCTTTTAACAATGATAATTTATTGGGAACAACTTTTGTTAAGAGAATTTTAATTTGGGGAATGTTATCCAAAATTTCAACAAAAATTGTTAATGATGTTGTAATATTCGATAGAATTTGATCGGTACGACTAAAATCCCCCGCTGATAAAAATTCTTCAAATTCGTTAAACATACTTTCAATATTACGTTGAAAATCATTAAATTTATTTTCATCTAATGAAACATTCATTTGCAATTTTGCCGCATCTTCTTGTAATGCTGTAAACATAATTTTATGGGCCAAAATATAATCGCGTTGTAATAGTTCTATTTGCAACTGCTTATCAATTTCCCCCAGCAATTTACGTCCTTCATCTTCTAATAACGCTAATTCTTTATATAACGGTTGTAATGTTTTATAATTTGGATGACTTTGTTTTGTTTGGCCATTAATTTTAGTTGGTAGGTATAATTTTTTTAAAACTTCTAAACAGCTAACCAGTTTTTTTTCATATATTATTTCATATTTTGTTCGTCAAATTACTAGGTCTTTTGCATAAGCATTATTATTACGCGCAATTTCTGATACCCGAAAAATCTTATATTTTAATGGTAGTCGCTTTAAAATATCAATTTTTTGCAAGATTTTAATCTCCAATTTTTTTAAAGTGATTTTTTTCCCTCATAGTACTAATAACCCAGTCAAAATAATAATTAAAACAATAAATAAAATAAATAGTGTTAATTTAATTGGATTATTTCAAAAATTATTAACAATTGTTAAAATCATTATTCGACCCCCTAAATAGTTATATCCAATTGAATTATAGCATTTGTTAAAAATATTACATTAAAAATTAGAAAAAACTTGTATTTGCTAGTCAGTTATTATAAAATAACTTAGACAACACTGAGAAGCAGCAGTTTTGTATAAAAATGTTCTTAGTCTATTAATTTTTTTATAGTTAGATAGTAACCCTAGCTGTTAGGGCGAACAAAATAGACTTCCATTTTTAGAACAAAATATATGAATCTTTTTGTATGTCAATTTGCTGATATATAGGAGGTTTTTTTATGTCACGTTATTTAGGAAGTACTTTTAAAAAGTCACGTCGTTACGGGTTTAGTATCTTAGAAAATGATAAAGAATTTTCAAAAGGGAAAAAAAGAACTACAGCCCCAGGTCAACATGGTCAACGTCGTAGTAAATTATCAAACTACGGTTTACAATTAAATGAAAAACAAAAAGTTAGATATATGTATGGATTAACAGAACGTCAATTCCGTAACACTTATACAAAATCAAAAAAAATGAAGGGAATTACTGGGACTAACTTCTTAATTGCCTTAGAATCACGTTTGGATAACTTAGTTTACCGAATGGGATTAGCATTAACACGTGCTGGAGCAAGACAATTAGTTAATCACTCACACATTTTAGTTAATGGAAAAAAAGTTAATATTCCTTCATACAGCTGTAAACCAGGAGATGTAATCACACTGAAAGAAGCTGCACATAAGAATGTTAAAATTTTAGAAAGTTTACAAAGCCAAGTAAGTACATTAGACTTTGTTAAATTTGATAAAACAAAATTCACTGGAACATATGTTCGTTTCCCATTACGTGAAGAACTAAATGTTAATATTAACGACGCGTTAATTGTTGAATGATATAACCGTTTAGTATAATTTAAAACAATAAAAAAAATAAGCATTTGCTTATTTTTTTTATTGTCCCAATCAGTTTTGATTTTATTGTTTTGTTAATAATGATGCTGCTTTTTGATCAATTACAATTGTAACATCTTGATGTGTTTGTAAGGCTGTACAAGGCCATAAGTTACTAATTTCTCCTTCAACCAAATGTTTAATTGCTTGAGCTTTCCCTTCCCCATCAGCAATTAAAACAATTTTACGGGCATTTAAAATTGATTTAATCCCCATTGAAACTGCTTGTTTTGGTACATCATTAATTGAATCAAAAAAACGGGCATTAGCTTGGAATGTTGCTTCAACTAAATCAACAACTCCTGTTAAAGAATCAAAATCAGCAGGTGGTTCATTGAAGCCAATGTGACCATTTGTTCCAACCCCTAATAATTGCAGATCAATTCCGCCAGCCATTGCAATTTTTTCATCATATTGTTTTGCTAACGCAACATAATCACCAACACCAGAAGGAACATATGTATTTTCTTTCTTAATATTAATGTGGTTAAATAATTTTTCATTCATAAAATAACGATAACTTTGAGAATGAGTTGGCTCTAACCCTATATATTCATCCAAGTTAAAAGTCTTCACATTGCTTCAATCAGTATGGTTTGCTTGGTAATCTTCAATCAAATATTGGTACGTTAATTCTGGGGAAGAACCAGTTGCTAACCCAAAAATTACCTTTGGATTATTTTTTACCGCATCAACAAACATTTGACCAACAGTTTGACCAATCGCTACTTTATCATCAACAATAATTACTTTCATATTATTCCTCTTTTCTTTTTAAATAAGTACATTTTAAATTATAGCCGTTTTTTTAGTTATTTGCTATTTATTATTTTTTGTTAAAAAATTTAAATTATCTGGTATTTTTTTATAATTAAAATTAACTTTTTTCTTCCCTAAACTACGATATAATAAGGCTAAAATTAAAGTATTATTATTTTCTCTCAATAAATAACACTTATTATTAACAACAATTTTAATTCCAATATCTAAATCTTCAACTTGTTCAATTGTATTAATATCAAATTCAAGGGCTTTTTTTGTCTCAAAATTATCCTTAATCCCATCAATAATGATCCGCTTATTAGTAATCAATAATACTCCTTTACAAATAAACTTAATTTCATTATCTTTTGTCAATTGATGAATATTAACATCATTATTTTTAAAGTGACATTTTTCTTTTGGTTCTAATTCATAATAAATTGGTAATTCTTTTAACGGTCGTCATAAGGTAAAGTTAACTTCTTCGACATTATAAATAAACTCTTTTTCTTTTTGGTTTAATGTTAATCCCAGTTTTCGAGATAAACGGTAAAAACGATGAATAAATTCTTGGGTATAAGCAAAATTTTTAATAATCCATCGCTTAAAAATTCAAAACTTAAAATTATTAAAATTTTCTTTTCCCATTTTTCGTTCATAGCGGTAGAGAATAAATCTTGGTTTAAAGCGAACATTGTCTTCATTTAACTGATATTTTCATTCTTCGCGCTTATAATAAAATAATAAATCTTTTGTAAAACGTGCAAACATTAAATCACCCAGAGTAATTATAACGAAAAATATAAAAAACTCCAAACTAATAAATAATTAGTTTGGAGTATAAAGTTATTTTTTCAGCTAAATTCAATGGTGGTTCAGGACGGAATTGAACCGCCGACACTTTGAGCTTCAATCAAATGCTCTACCAACTGAGCTACTGAACCATTAATGGCGGTCTTGACGGGACTTGAACCCGCGATCTCCTCTGTGACAGAGAGGCATGATAACCACTTCACTACAAGACCATTTGGTTGCGGGGGCAGGACTTGAACCTACGACCTTCGGATTATGAGCCCGACGAGCTACCAACTGCTCCACCCCGCGATAAAATTTACTAAGTTAATACTAACATAAATTACTGCTAAAATGCAAATAATTCTTATAAATGGCGGAAGATGAGGGATTCGAACCCCCGCGCGGCTTTCACCGCCTGTCGGTTTTCAAGACCGATCCCTTCAACCAGGCTTGGGTAATCTTCCAAAAAAATGTTTCTGATAAAGAATTCTACTATAAACTGGTGGACCCTACTGGACTTGAACCAGTGACCATCCGGTTATGAGCCGGATGCTCTAACCAACTGAGCTAAGGGTCCATATGGTAGCGGAAAAGAGACTTGAACTCTTGACCTCCCGGGTATGAGCCGAGCGCTCTAACCAGCTGAGCTATCCCGCCATTTGAATATATTTTGTTTTTTGTAGAATACTTTATTAATAAAATGGTGGACCCGAACGGGATCGAACCGTCGACCCCCTGCGTGCAAGGCAGGTGCTCTCCCAGCTGAGCTACGGGCCCAATTAATTACTAAAATAATGGTCGGAAAGACAGGATTCGAACCTGCGACCCCTCGGTCCCAAACCGAGTGCTCTACCAAGCTAAGCTACTTTCCGAAAAAAAATAAATGGCGCGCCCAGAAGGATTCGAACCCTCAACCTTTTGATCCGTAGTCAAACGATCTATCCAATTGATCTATGGGCGCATAAATGTGAAATTGTAATAATCTAAATGGAGGCACTAGTCGGACTCGAACCGACGGTCGGGGAGTTGCAGTCCCATGCCTTAGCCAACTTGGCTATAGTGCCACGAGTTTTAGACCCTTTATATATTATCATAATTATAATACTTTTCAAGAAAATTTGCTAAAAAATAATGATATTATTTAAGAAATTTTATTCAACAGCTATTAAGAACGGATATAATTGTTGTTCCCCATTTACAAATTCATATTCAACATCATAGCTTTCATCTAATAACTTTTTAATCATGTTGATATCTTTTGTTTCAGCATCTTCACCAGTAAAAATTGTAATAATTTCGCTAGTTTTTGTGATTGATTTGGCAAATAATTGTTTAAGAGTTTGGATTAATGTTGGATGTGAACAAACAATTTTTTTATTTAAAACCCCTAAATATTCCCCTTTAGTAATCTTAACGCCATCAATTGATGTTGTTTTTGCCGCTTGGGTAACTGATAAACTAGCCACATTTTTTAACGCTGCTTTTAAAGTTGAATAATTCTTTTTCGCTAATTCTCCTTGCTCAAAAGCTAATGTTGCCACCATTCCTTCCTGAACTGATGAAGTTGGGATAACATAAACATTTGATTTTTTTTCAACTTTTGCGGCCTGTTGAGCTGCCAAAATGGCATTACTATTATTTGGAAGAATAAAGACATCAACTGCATCAACTTCTTCAATTGCTTTTAAATAATCATCAGTTGAAGGGTTCATTGATTGTCCGCCATTAACTGTTGCTTGAATATTTAAATCAGTTTTAAAGAAACGAGCAATTCCAACACTTGGTGTAACAGCAATAATTGCCTCTTTATTTTTAAGTTCACGGTCAGCTTTAATTGTTTTAACATGTTTTTCCGCTTGTAAAGTCATATTTTCAACTTTAATATTTTTAAATTCACCATGTTTTTGTAAAAATGTTAAAATCAGCCCTGGTACTAATGTATGTACGTGCACTTTTAAAATATCTTTATCAACAACAGCGACAATTGACTGTCCACCTTGATCTTCTAATGTTTGACGAACATTGTTAACATCAATATTTTTTTCATAATATTCATTTAATATGACAATTGTTTCAGTACAATAACCAAATTCTTCATTTTCTAGATTCATTGCGACATTATTTCCAGTATTTTCAGCATGTTTTTTCCGTTGGGCAACTACTTTACCTGTTTCTAAATATTCAGTCATTCCTTCAAAAACTTTAACTAAACCAAATCCTCCTGAATCAACGACACCTACTTCTTTTAAAACTGGTAATAATTCTGGTGTCCCTTTTAATGATTCATTTGAAAAAACGACAATTTTACGAAATAAGGCTGGTACAGTCAACTCTTCAGTAATTTTTTCAACATTTTCTGCTGTTTCACGAATTACCGTTAAGATTGTCCCCTCTACTGGTTTCATTACTGCTTTATAAGCTACTTCTTTCGCTTGAATCATTGCTGTTTTAACAGCTGCTGCTGAAAATTCGTCTGTTTCTTTTAAACCATTAGCAAAACCACGAAAAATTTGAGAAAGAATAACTCCTGAATTCCCTCGTGCTCCCATTATTAAACCACGCGCAAAAGCATCAGCAAGTTTACTTACTGAATCTCCTTCTAAATCTCTAATATCTTTAATAGCATTTGTCATTGTTAAATTCATATTAGTTCCTGTATCACCGTCGGGAACAGGAAAAACGTTTAACTTATCAATTTCTGGATAAAAATTGTATAAGTTATTATATCCACTAATTAGTGCATTCTTAAAAGATTTGGCATTAAATTCCATCTTGTTATCACCCTTACATTTCTGTATCTATCATAAATTAATTCGATCGTTCTTAAGTGATATTCTATTTATAAATCTTTATCTAAATAATATCTCATTTTTTATAATTTTTCATATTTTATATTTTTATACTAGTAAGTCTTGAATATGAACATTAACTATAAAATCAGTTGGGAAAGAATCAAGTTTTTCCAATTCATATTTGATTCGGATTTGTACCTCTTGACTAACATCTCTAATATTAGAACCTTCTAATAAAATTAAAAAAATATCAATAACATACTTACCCTCAACTTGCTTTAATTTAATTGATTGTGAATAATCTGTAATTAATAATGTGGCACTCTCTTCGTCACTGTCATCTTCTGATAATCTTGCAAAACCAGCTACACCAGGTACCGTAATAACAGCACTATAAACAATGTTAGCAATTGATTCAAAACTATTTTTTTCCATTTTATCACCTACTAATTAAATTAACATATTTAATTATATCCATAAAATATTAGAAAGCAATATTTTATAATATAAAAATTTCAATATTTATCTTGATTATCAATATAAAATCAAGTTTTCAAGGAAAATTTACCACTAATGTTAATTTTTAAATCAATATTCCTTCTAGTTATAATTTTACTATATTTTTTAAATTTTTACCCTATCTTAAGGAAAAAAATACAGATTATGATAAATTTTTTTCTAGCTTACTACTCTTAAAAGACTAAAAACCAATGGTTTGGCCTTTATAATTAAGATTTTGATAATAAAAATGTTGTTTCATATTCGTTTTGATCAAATCAAGATCCTAAATGTAATTCCTGAGCAATTTGCGGATTGGCAAAGTTTGTTATAATTGGTGTTCCCTTTTTTTGAACAACTAGTAGTTTTAAAATTCCCTTGCCAGTTTGAACAAAAATCCCTTCTTCGTCGCGGTTAATAATTTCTCCTGGGAAAAAAATCTTCATTACGCTAATAAAACTTTCGGTTGGAAGAACAACACGAACTTTAATAATATTTCATTGTTTATTTTTTAGAAATGTATATCATGGGGCTAATTTGTTTTTATCAGCATCATTAATTAGAACTGCTAAAGTTTTTGCATCTAAATGCCATTTGATTCTTCATGGTTCTGTCATATTTATCATCACCTTTACTATTGTGATTTATTATAGCATAAAAGATCAAAACAAAAAGAACAATGAAATTAACTATTTTTAAAAAAAGATAAGAAATCATTGCAATTAATTTAAAATTTCGTTATTATTTTATAGTATGACTATAAAGGAGTGATATTATGGCAAGAAAATGTGAAATTACAGGTAAAGCAGCGCTTTCAGGAAACAAACGCTCACACGCTATGAATGCTTCACGTCGTAAATGAAATGTAAACTTACAAAAAGTTCGTATTGTAGTTGACGGTGAAGTAAAAACATTACGTGTAGCAACTAGAACCTTAAAAACATTAAAACGTAAAGGTCAAATTGCACAATAATTTATTTTATTGATGATAATAAAAAAGTAAGAATATCTTTGATTATTCTTACTTTTTTTTCGAAAATAAGTTATTATGTATATATGAGAATAAGTTCTATGCCCGTATGGCGGAATTGGCAGACGCAGTAGACTCAAAATCTACCGAAGAAATTCGTATCGGTTCGACCCCGATTACGGGTACCATTAAATTTAGTTATTCTCAAAAAAACGAAAATAAAACTGCTTTTAGCAGTTTTTTTTATTTTGAATAAATGACAATCACTTTACCACTATTAACAACAACTGTTCCTGGATGGCCAAGTAATTCATTACTAATAGCATTTGGTGATAACAATGATAAAACAAAATCCGTAACATTATATTTACAATCTTTAATTGTAATAACAGCTTGTTCATAAGCAATTATTGAAAAATAACGAAAACCCTCTCGGGGGTTGATAACATTCTCTCCCATTTCTAATTGATAAACATAGTTATGTTCGTTTAAAAAGATAATATTATAATTAATAATTAGTCATAAACAAGCTAAATCCATGTCAAAACGTGGTCCATCTGCTACAAGAACGATTTGGTGAGGATTAAGCTTAATTGCCGCTTGAACAGCTAATTCAGCATCTAAATAGTCTTTTTCGGCTGGATAATGGTAAAGTTCTGTTGCAATAGCTTTAATTTGTTCATATTCTGGTTGTGAGACCGAATCAAAGTCAGCGCAAGCCAAATCAATTTGATTGAAATTTTTAAGTAGCGCTAAACACCCTTGTTCAACACCAATTTTAAAATAGTCCTGATAAGGTTGTAAATTAGTCATTTTGTCTGTACAAACTATTAAAACATTACTTTTTCCCATCAGTTAAAGCCTCTAAACGTTCTAATAAATCAGGGTGCCCAAATAAATAACTTCCTGCTACTAAAATATCAACACCAAAATCTTGACAAATTTTTGCTGTTTGGTTATTAATTCCTCCATCAACAGAAATTAAAGTTTTTAATTTATTTTTATCAATAAATTTTCGAAGATGGGCGATTTTTTCAGCGGCATCCGGTAGAAAAGCCTGACCACCAAAGCCTGGTTCAACAGTCATAACAAGAATAAGATCTAAAAACGGTAAAAATGGTAAAATTTTTTCAACATTAGTTGCGGGGTTAATTGCTAAACCAAATTTAAGCTCATATTTTGTTTTCAAAGCTAAGAATTCATTAATTTGTTCGGTAGTTAAAGCCTCATAATGAAGCGTAATAGCATTTGCTTTTGCCTCAATAAAGGGCTTTAAATAATCTTCAACACTGCCATTTTTAATCTTGACCATTAAATGACAATCAACAAATAAATTATGTTTATTAGTAATATCATTTAAAATTTTTGGGCCGAACGTTAAATTTGGCACAAAATCACCATCCATAACATCAAAATGGATTCAAGTAACTCCACCTTGTTCAATTAAAATTAATTCTTGATCTAGATTTAAAAAATTAGCGCTTAAAATGCTAGGGGCAATAATAAATTTTGACATATTTATTTCCTTTCTGTTAATTCACTCATAATTTTACAATAATCATTGTAAAAAAATGTTGGAATTATTTCAGTTGTTACTAACTCTTTTATTTTACAATGGGGTTCATTTAGATGCAAACAATGACGAAATTTACAAAAACGGCTATTTTCGGTAAAAAGATGATACGAAATCGCTAATTGTTCTGGTGTAAATTCCCGTAAATCAAAGGATGAAAAACCTGGGGTATCAATCACAATCCCATTGCTAATCTCATACATTTTATTATTTGTTGTCGTATGTTTTCCACGACCTAATGCCTTAGAAATTTCTTGGGTCTTAATTAAATTTTGTTCAAGTAACGTATTAATTGTTGTTGATTTACCACTCCCAGTTTGACCAGTAAAAACAGAAATCTTATTAATTAAGGTCGCTTTAAAAGCATCTCATTCTGATGGTGAAGGAACATTATTACTTAAAATAAAAGTTTGATAGCCCATTTGTGGATATCATTTTAAATACTTATGATGTAAATCATCATCTTGGGCAAGTAAATCATTTTTTGTAAACACAATAATTGGCGTAATTCCCTTATATTCAATAATTGCTAAAAACTTATTTAATAGATAACTACTAAAATTAGGGCTCTGTAAAGATGTAATTATCACAGTTTGATCTATATTGGCAATTTTTGGACGATATAATTCGTTTTTACGAGGGTGAATTTTTGTAATTGTCCCTTGTTCATTATTTTGAACAATAAAATCAACATGATCACCAACAAGCGGACGCTGATTATGATGGCGAAATAAACCTTTACTTTTACATTCATAAATAACATTGTTATTAGCTTCTTTTACATAGCAAAACTCACTAATCACTGAAACAATTAAACCTGTTTTTTCCATCTTAAACAAAAACTCCAACTAATAAAACACTAATTGCCAATAAAAGTAACGCTAAAATTAAAAATACTCATGTTTTACTAAAATAAACTGGCAATGATAAATAACGATCTTGTAATTTACTACGATGATTTTTGATTGTTACCCAGTTTTTTAATTTAATTGGTTTATCATGTTGATGGTCCTGGCTATCAATTACTTTTAATGCACTATTAAACTCAGCAACTGTTTCAAACCGTTCACTAGGGTCCTTCGCAATCGCTTTTAGAATAATATTTTCTAACACTTGATTAATTTTATTATTAATTAATTTTGGTGCTAATGGTAATTCTTTTACATGCTTAACAGCTACTAATGTTGGATTTTTACCGACAAAAGGAGTTACCCCAACTGCTAATTCATATAACATAATACCTAAAGCATATAAGTCACTTTTTTTTGTTGCTGGACGAGATTGGACAATTTCTGGGGCCATATATTTTGCTGTCCCAATTATTTTACCATTTTCACTATCTTCACTATTTTCTAAAATAGCAACCCCAAAATCAGCAACTTTAATTTTGCCATCATATGAAATTAGGATATTTTCTGGTTTGATATCACGGTGAATAATGTCATTTTTATGGGCTTCAATAATTGCTTGATTTATGGCATCAAAAAAATAAATTAGTTCCTTATTTGTACATGGCCCTAAAGTTAACAAACGATCTTTTAACGTATATCCCCGTACTAGTTCTAAAACAATACACTGGCGATCAAATGCTTCAAAAGTTCCATAAACTTTAACAACATTTGGATGAGAAAATTGGGCAATTGAATTATATTCTTTATTAAAACGATCAACAGCTTCTTTATTTTTTGATAAACTAACTGACATCATTTTAATTGCCACATAACGTTTTAAAATTAAATCATAGCCCTCGAAAACTTCGGCCATTCCTCCGTCAGCAATTTTATCAATTATTTGATAACGTTCATATAAAATCGTACCACTTGTTATTTTTCCCATTATTTCACCCTGTTATATCCTTAACAATATCATAGCATTATAATTTAATAAATTAGCAAAGATTTAATCAATTTCAAAAATTAACCCCGTTAAGTTATCAGTTGATAAGTTTTCTAGAGCACGATCAATTAAAATTTTAACTTTATCATTTAATTTATTTGAAGAAGATAAAACATCAACTAAATCAGTGTCATCAACATAATCATGAATCCCGTCTGTTGTTAATAAATATGTTCCCGCAATATCTTCAATAACGTATGTATCAATTTTTAATGTTTTAGTCGGCCCTAAGGCACTTGTTAAAACTTTCCAAAAAGTATGAACATTATATTGTTTTTTATACTGTCCTTGAAATTCTAGTTCTTGGCGTTCACGATATTCAACTGAATTTTCCATATTTTGGTCTGTTGTAATTTGATAAATCTTATGATGATGTAATTTATACAAGCGAGAATCACCAATATTAATAATATAAACTTTTTGATTAGCAATTAAGGCAGCAACAACCGTTGTTCCCATATCACTTGTATCAGGATGAATTTTTGCATAATTAATCATCTCATTTTGAATCACAAGAATTGTATTACGAAATCATTGGTTGATTTCTTCATCTGACATCGCATCAAAATTAACATTGTGAAAATAATGAACCATTTCTTCAACAGCTATTTTACTGGCAACTTCACCATGTTGGTGACCACCCATACCATCACAGACAATTGCCAAATGATTATTATAATTGTTTGTGGCAAAATCAAAATTATCTTGGTTACTACTGCGATATGCCCCAATATTTGTTTTAAAACCAAAACGTACATTTATCATTATTTTTTTAATACTCCTTCATTTTTTGCACGTAATTGCCCACAGGCAGCATCAATATCATGACCAAACTCACGACGAACAATACAATTAATGCGGTTATTTTGTAATGTTGTAAAGAACTCTTCAATTCTTGTACTACGTTGATAATCATTTTCTGTAACAGCATTATATGGGATTAAATTAACATAAGCATTTATTCCACGAATTAATTTTGCTAATTCAACAGCATTTTCCCGACTATCATTAACATTATTAATTAAAATATATTCAAAAGTGATTCGACGGTTTGTCTTTTCTAAATAGTAATTAATTGCATCCCTTAATTTTTCCAATGGATATACTTTATTAATTGGCATTAATTGATTACGGATGGTATTATTTGGAGCATGTAATGAAATTGCTAAGTTTACTTGTAAGTTTAAATCCGCAAATTGCTTAATTTTTGGTACCAACCCACAAGTTGAAATCGTAATGTGACGAGCCCCAATTTGGTACCCTTTTGGATCATTAATTACTTTTACAAAGTCAATCACATTTTCAAAATTATCAAATGGTTCACCAATTCCCATCACAACAATGTGGCTTACACGTTCTTCGGCTTTCTGTAAATAACGATTAACCATCATAACTTGAGCCACAATTTCTCCCGTTGATAAATTACGGGTTTTTTTTAATAATCCTGATGCACAAAAAGTACATGCCATATTACAACCAACTTGGGTTGTTACACAAACTGAATTACCATAATTTTGGCGCATTAAAACTGTTTCAATTTTTAAACCATCTTTTAATACAAATAAAAATTTAACCGTTCCATCTTTTGATTCTTGTTCAATAACAATTTCTAATTCTGATAAGGTATAAAATTCTTTTAATTTTTCACGGTCCCCTTTCGAAATGTTTGTCATCTCATCAAATGATAAAATGTTTTTAACATAAACTCAGTCAAATAACTGATCAGCTAAATATCGCTTAAAACCGTTTTCCACTAAACTAATTTGTAACTTTTCTTTTGTAAAATCAAAGAATGATTGCATATTTTTTCTACCTCACCTAACTTTATTTATTTTATCATAAAAAGGCATTATCTATTTGTTTCAATTACATTTTTCATCAAATGATGACTAAAAATAGGGTTTTATCTCTTTGTAAAAAAAAAGAAAAAGATTAACATTTTGAATACCTAAAATAAAATAGACACATAAAAAGTTACTTATGTGTCATAATTTTATTGAAAGGTATTCTTTTATTATGGGAACAAAATGATTTACAAAAAACGAAAAACTTAATATTTTAAAATATTACAAAGAAAATGGTTGAGCAAAAACAATTAAAAAATTTGAAATTTCAACACCAACTTTATCTCGTTGAAAAAAGGCAGTTAAAATTAGTGGAGAAAAAGCGTTAGAACCAGGAAATGGTCTACAATCTAAAGGAATTCGTCGACCAGGGCGTCCAAAAAATCTTAATTTTGAATTAATGACAAAAAAAGAATTAATTGAGTATATTGAAATGATTCAAGATGTAAAAAAGTCCTTGCCCAAATCGAAAAAGAAGAAATTTCAAACGATTTGGTCCTTAAAGAAAAAATACAAGATTAAATATTTATGCAAAATTTTAAATGTTTCTAGAGCTGGTTATTATAAATGATTTAATGCTGGAATGAAACTTTTTAATAAATGGAATAATACAATTGCAAAAATAGTTAAAACGTTATTTCTAACTTTTAAGAAAATTTATGGATATAATATGTTAACACTAATTATTAATAAACTATATAATTGAAATTTAAAACCTCATATTGTCTATAGATATATGAAAAATATGAATTTAAAATCAATTATTAGAATAAAAAAATTTAATTATAAATTATCTTCTGGTAACAAAAGACATGAAAATATCATGAATCAAGATTTTTCAACCACAGATATTAATCAAAAAATAGGAACAGACATAACATATTTATTAACAAGCGACAAAACCTATTTTTTATCAATAGTAAAAGACTTTCATACTAATGAAATTTTGGACTACCAAATCAGTAATAATTTAGAAAAAGAATTTGTCTTTAAAAACATAATTAATTCTTGAGTAAAAGCTGGAAAGCCATCAACTTGAGTTCTACAATCAGATCAAGGTTTTCATTATACAAATTCTGATTATGAAAAATTATGCAATTATCTTGGAATTACGATTTCAATGTCCAGACGTGGAAACTCTTATGATAATGCCCATACAGAATCATGATTTGGTACTATGAAAACTGAATTTTTATATCATATAAAAAGAAAAAAACGAACAGCCAAATGAATTATTGAAAATCTACCTAAATATATCTATTTTTACAATAATTTTAGACCACAAGCCAAATTAAAAGGAATGAGTCCTGTTCAATACAGAAAATCATCCCTTCAAGTAACTTTTTAATTGTCTATTTTTCTTGACATATTCATTTATTAATCTTTTTTCCTTATTTTGTTTTTAAATTTGGATTATTAACCCGCATTTCTTGTAGTAATTCACGCATATATGGTTTTAGAACTTCTTGCTCTCCCCCATAAACACATTGAACTGATTCGCCCCGAATTAAGACACCATTACATCCTCCTAAGGATTTAATACCATCAGCATTAACAAGGCTGTTATCACTAACTGTAACTCTTAGCCGTGAAGCACATGAGTCAACCGCTTTAATGTTATCCGGTCCTCCTAAGAATTCAATAATTTTACGAGCTTTTTCTCGCTTCTGTTCATCAGCACTAGCACGAACGGTTGTTAAATCATCATTGTTAGGAGTTTGCACTCCTTTTGCTTTAAAATCAGCTTTTGAATATAATTTCATATCTCCTTCATCACGACCTGGCAATTTAATTTTTCCATATTTAATCGCAAAGAAGAAGGCAAAGAAGTAAATTGGGGCATAAGCTGCTCCGACAACAAGGATTCAATAGAAATTAGTTCCTTTATTTCCAATAAACGGTACTACTCCAAAAACAATAAAGTCAATTGTTCCTCCTGATACTGTCATTGTTGTATGAACATGTAGTAAGCCCATTAACATAAATGAAATGGCACATAATGGCATATGAACCCCATAGAATAATCAAGGGGCAACAAATAAGAAAGTAAATTCAATTGGTTCAGTAATTCCTGTCAAGAAACATGTAAAGGCTGCTGAGAAGTAAATCCCCATTACTTGTTTACGATTTTGTTTTGGCACACTATATCACATTGCCACGGCGGCAGCTGGTAAGCCAAACATCATGAACGGGAATTTTCCTGATTGGAAACGACCTAAGTTTAATCCCATATGTTGAACCATTGTGAAAGTAATATTATCATCAGCTAGGACTTTATACATAATTGTTTGGTCCCCAACAGCTGAAATTGTTTCGGCATTTAATTTTGATACTCAAGCCGCAATATAAGGTTGTACTAACCCTGGGTCAGTAATTGATGATAAATCTATGTTTGAATCAATAAACCCAGCATTTTGTAAGTCTTTTAAGAAATCAATGTATTGTAATGGATTAGTTAAAACATTTTGAATTAAGTCAGGCATTGACCCCCCCGCTTGTGTTCATCATAATGGTGAGTAAAACACATGGTGAAGACCAAAAGGAACTAGTGATCGTTCAAAAACTTCAAAAATTAATGAATCTAATCCTCCTGGTAATTTTCCTGAGTTATTTCCAAATCATGCTAATCCGGTTCCAATTAATGGTCATAACATCATAAAAATGAATGCCAATGGGATTACAGCAATAAAAGTAATAATTGGTACTAATTTAGTTCCACTAAAGAAACTAATTGCGGATGGAAGTTGTGTTTTGTGAAAACGATTATATGCAAAAGCAGCAATCGCCCCAACAAAAATTCCAGCAAAGACTCCAGTATTTAGTGAATTAACCCCTAAATTACTTGTCAATAGTGTTCCTTTAACAGCTCAAACATCACCAGTATAAAATAATAGATTATATGAATCATTAATTACTGATGATCCTTTAATGACAATTTCAACATTATCACCTTTAACTAATTCTGAATAAATTGGACTATGTTTCATCCATTCCAATAAGGCATTTGCATCCATTAAAACAGGATTGGCTAATGAATCACCATTAACTGTTAGCCCTGTAATTGGGTTAGCAATGCCATTAATATCAACAGTGTATTGAATATGAGAAAATGCTCCACTTAATAGTGACATTTGAATGGCATTAAAAACTAAGAATCCAACCACTGATGTCAAGGCCGCAACCCCAGCATCTTCGGTATAAGCCATCGCCACGGAAATACAGAATAATACTGGTAAATTCCCAAAGGCGATATCACCCATTTTGTTTAGGAAATTACCAAAAAATCAGATTCCAGTATTTGCATCAACTTTTGAAGTAATTGTCGCGCCAACGCCAAGAAAAATTCCGGCAATTGGTAACAAGGCAATTGGTAATAAAAAAGCTTTACTTAATTTACTCAATGTTGCCATTGTTTTTTGGTTTGAACTTTTTCATCACCTGCGTGAAATAAAAGGCTTCGCTTTTTTAATAGCGCCAGTTGTATTTTTCATTGTTATTTTCCTTTCTAACTCTTTTTAAAATTTTAGTAAAAGTTATTAATTTAGCGAGGATATCAAAAGAATTAATCCTGTTACGGCAATTACATAAAAGAAAAAAGCAGCATAAATCAAAATATTTCTCTTAATATATGTTCATAAATCAAGACTTAAATTTGATTTTTGATAATACTGATTGCTTTGAGCTAGTTTTTTTCGCAAAAATAATCACAATAACAATAGAATCGTTGCTACTACAACCGAAAATAAAAACACCAATAAATAAGTCAATGTTTCAGCTTTCATATTTTTAATATCCCTCTCTGTCATTTTGATAAATAATTAATATTTTACTAATCATTTAATAGATTTATTATAAACCTAAAAAATTTATAAAAAAGTTCCCCTGATTAAAAAAAAAATTTTAACAAATTATTTCCTAGAAATTGCTATTTTTCAAATATATTATAAAATAAATATGACCTTTTTGAAAATTATTTTCAAAAATCAACGAACTTAGAGAAGGGAAAATTATGGCAAATAGATTACTAAATTTTAAGGTGGATAATTTAACTGATGCAGAATTATCTGTTGTTAACAAGATTATTGAAAATCCGGAGTTTTTTATCAGTAGAACAATTACAGAACTAGCAAAAGAATATTATGTTTCGGAATCAACAATTACTCGGCTAGCAAAACACCTTGGTTTTCAAAATATTAAAAAGTTACAAATGCATATTTATAATCGTGCCCATTTTTTAAACCAAAATTATGAAACAAATGATAGTTTAAATTTAAAAAGTATTGCAAACAATATGAGGGTTTATTATTCTTATAGTATTCATGAAACAGTTGATAACATTGATTTAAATGCTTTAGATGGTTTAATTAATGACTTGATTATTAAAAAACGAATTTTTATCTTTGGAATTGGTAGCAGTTATTTAGCGTGTCGCGTATTAAATAGTAATTTAAATTTAATTGGTTACACTAGTTTTAGTACCGAGGATATTCATGCCTTAATGGTTATGATTCAAAATATTACCCCCGATGATTTATTAATTATTTTCTCCCGTTCAGGGCGAACAAAAGAAGTACAAAATGTTATTGCCCTAGCGGAAAAATTAAATCTAGTAATGGCAATCATTACATCTAATCGAGACTTAAAACAACTATATTCATTTAAACATTTTATTTCTTTTGAAATTCACAGTGAAGACAAACAACGTTTTCCGGCGGTATCATCCAAAATAGTCCAAATGTTAGTTGCAGATATTATTTTTAACAGTATTTTAAAAATTAATCCGCGCTTAAATGATAAAATTATTGCGGCTAATGATCTAACTGAGCAATGAAATAATATTGATAAAAAATAAAAAAGATGCTTCTTAAATACCTAAAATAAAATAGACACATAAAAAGTTAGTTATGTGTCATAATTTTATTGAAAGGTATTCTTTTATTATGGGAACAAAATGATTTACAAAGAACGAAAAACTTAATATTTTAAAATATTGTAAAGAAAATGGTTGAGCAAAAACAATTAAAAATTTTAAATTCCAAACTCAACTTTTGAAATTTTGAACTATCAAATCAGTAATAATTTAGAAAAAGAATTTGTTTTTAAAAACATAATTAATTTTTGAGTAAAAGCTGGAAAACCATCAACTTGAGTTCTACAATCCGATCAAGGTTTTTATTATACAAATTCTGATTATGAAAAATTATGCAATTATCTTGGGATTAAGATCTCAATGGCTAGACGTGGAAACTCTTATGATAATGCCCATACAGAATCATGATTTGGTAATATGAAAACAGAATTTTTATATCATATAAAAAGAAAAAAATGAACAGCCAAATGAATTATTGAAAATTTACCTAAATATATCTATTTTTACAACAATTTTAAGTCTCAAGCCAAATTAAAAGGAATGAGTCCTGTTCAATACAGAAAATCATTCCCTCAAGTAACTTTTTTATTGTCTATTTTTCTTGACATATTCACATAGCGCATCTTTTTTATTCACTTCATCTTCAACGATAAGTTGTTAAACCAATACATACGACAATTAAACTGCATGAAACGGCAAGATTAATAATATTTTGTGTTGTCATAACAATATTACCCGTTGTAAAAATATCTAAAAATGGTTTAGCACAGTACCAATATGGTGAAATATAAACCAAATATTTCAACTCTGGGGCTGCTAAGATATAATCAATTGGAATTAAAGCTCCAGTGAAGAACAATGAGGGCGTAAATAATAACCCTGAAAAGGCTCCCAATACGGCACGGCTAGTAAAGAAACTAGCTAATAATAATCCAATTGCACTTGATAAAATCAAAACTATCAGCATAAATAATAGTGAGATTCCAAATGATTGGGGAAAAGCAACTTCTCAGCCATAACTTCAACCATAGAATAATCCCCCACATAAAAAGGTTCAAAAAAGACCAATTGTCGTCATTACAACTGAAGCTGATATTACAGTAAAGATAAACATATATGGTTTAACACTTGTGGCCCCAATCCGTTTAAATAAAACGGAATCTTTAATTTCAATTAAAGTAAAGGGAACAACAAAGACTCCAACTGAAATGGCAGGCATTAAAGCCATTGCTCCAATAATTTGTTGTAATTTCCCAAATGTTTCTGCTTGTGAGACATTAGGTAAATTAATATACACTAAGCCCTCTAGTAATAGTAAACAAAATGGCATAATTGTTACATATAATATTCCTGGTCCTCCCAAAAAGACCATTTTAAAAGTTAATTTAAAAAGTGGTAAGATTTTAACGTTAAAGTTAGGAGTTTTTACCTTTTTCTTATTTTCTGTCATCATATTGACATTTTGTTTTATTGTTGTCATTTTGTTAACACCCCCGCTAATGTCCCAAATAAACCAATTAATCCTAAGGAAACAAAAATATTAACATAGAATTCTCAGTTAATCGTAATTTTTCCGGTTAATCATAGTTCAATCCCTGGGGTCATTGAATATTTAAACGGAATTAATCACCGAAGAATTTTTAGGACTTCAATTTGATCTAACAAGATAATTGGAATAAAGATCCCTAATAAAAATGATGATAGATTACTTAAAATTGTTACTGACGCCTGTAAACCAGGCATTGTTTTAAAAATGGCAGCAAAAGTTAACCCTATTGTTGTGGCAATAAAGAAAGTTAACAGATAAAAGACCATCATTAACGGTGTATGATTATTAAAAGCAATTGATCAACCAAATTGTTCACCGGTTTTACTGTCTTTAACTCATGCAAACATTAAACCAGCTAATAATAGTGTTCAAAAAATGGCAATAATAACCATCACAAAGGTAATTAAGACATTAACTAAAATGTAAAAACCTGGTCTTAAATCGGTTGCCCCAATTCGCTTAATTAAAACGGAATTTTTAAAATCAATAATGGCTGGGGGTAAAAAGGATAAACCAATTCCTAATACTTCCATAATCACCATTGCATTAACTAACGAAGCAATAATTTCTCTTTCACTCATTCCAGGTGTTGCTGCTGCTAATGCTTTATAAGCAAAGCCTTCTAAAAATAATAAAATAACTGGAAATAATAAAGTAAAAAAGACATTCTCAATATTTTTCAAATAATATTTAACAACAATTATAGCTAATGGACCTGATTTTTGTAATTGCAAATGTAATTGTTTGCCTAATCGTTTTCCAACAACCCTCTCTTTTTTAATTTCAGTATTATTCATTATTTTTTCCTCCTACTGGAGTTGGTTTGATTCCTTTTTTATAGTAATCAAATTTTGCTTTTGTATAATTAAAAACACTACCATATTCCGCAATAGCTTTTTTGACAGTTGTTTCATCCTTGATTTCACCATCATGAAGATAAACTATTCGTTCACAAAAACGTTGAATTTCTTCCATATTATGTGAAACAAGTAACATTGCTCGATTTTTTTTAACAATATTTGCTTCTAAAAATTCAAAAATAGTTTCTTTTACTTCAATATCTAACCCTGTTGAAACTTCATCTAAAATTACCAAATCAGGACGGTGAATAACTGATAATAAAATATTTAATCTTTGTTGCTGGCCCCCTGATAATCCTGAAATATTTTTTTTCGCAAATGAATCTAATTGATATGTTTTTAATAACGCCATGATTTCTTCTTTAGAATATTTAATATCAAAAGTATCACAATAATATTTGATCATATCTAATGAAGAAATCCCAGAGGGATATTTTGAGTCTTGAAATTGAATTCCGATGACTAAATCATCTTTTTTAATAACTTCTCCACTAGTTGGTTTACGAATTCCGGCAATAATTTCACTTAAAGTCGATTTACCACTACCATTGGCTCCAATTAATCCAATTCTTTCCCCGGCATTAATTTGTAAATTTATATCTTTTAAAGCATACTTATTCTTATATTTTTTTGAGATATTTTTAATATCCAAAATCACTTCGCTCATAACTTTTTCCCTTTCAATTTAACTTTTAAATAATTAAAGATGCTGTCTAATAATCACATTTCAATAAATCTTGAACTTTATGCATAAATTTTTTTCATTCCCCTTCAAGGTTCTCTAAATAGGCTCTACCCTTTTCGGTTAACCGATAATATTTTCGAATCGGACCATCGGATAATTCACCAATAAAAATCTCACAATAATTATTAATAATTAACTTTTGCAAAATAGCATAAACGGTTGATTTATTGATTTCAAGACGGGTATTTATTTGGTTATTAATTTCATAGCCATACATATCTTGTTTATTAAGCATTTTTAGAATAACCAGCTCAATAACACCCTTTTTTAACTGAACATCCATTACTATCTCCATTCCTTTAATTATTTTCAATAGCATATTATCAAGACTAGTACATAAAGTCAACTACTGAAATCATTTTTTTACAAAATAAAAAGGTTTTTATAAATAGAAAAACCTAATTAGTAATTATTGTGCCACTTCTTTTTGCGTATAGGCTTCAATAATATCATTTTCTTTAATATCATTATAATTTTTAATTAAAATCCCACAATCCATCCCGTTTTTGGCTTCTTTTAAATCATCTTTACCATGTTTTAATGAGGCAATCTCCCCTTGATAAACAATAACACCATCACGTAAAATATGAACTTTTGATTTACGGGGAATAACCCCATCAATCACGTGACAACCAGCAATTGTCCCAATGTCTGAGTGGCGGAATGTTTGGCGAACTTCAGCTTGCCCAGTCACTTCTTCAACAACTTCTGGATCAAGCATTCCCTTGGCAGCAGCTTCAATTTCTTCCGTTACTTTATAAATAATTGTATGTAAACGAATTTCAACTCCTTCATCTTCTGCTTTTTTCCGAACATGAGCGGTTGGTCGAACATTAAATCCAATAATAAAGGCATGACTCGCTAATCCTAATGTGACATCACTTTCTGAAATTCCTCCCACTGTTGCGCGAATAATATTGATTCGTACCCCCGAGATGTTAATTTTCATTAAACTTGATTTTACAGCCTCAACTGTTCCTTGCGTATCTGCTTTTAAAATAATATTAATTTGTTTTAATTGTCCATCTTTAATTTGTTCTGATAATCGTTCCAATGAAAAAGCTTGATTTTTAAAACGTTTATTAATTGTATCGGTTGTTTTTCGTTTTGAAGCTACCTCACGGGCTAGTTTTTCATCTTGGAAAACCATAAACTTATCACCGGCATTCGGAACTTCACTTAAACCATGAATCATCACTGGTTGAGAAGGCCCCGCACTTTTAATTTTTTTCCCAGATTCATCGGTTAAATCACGCACATAACCAAAACAATATCCAACAACTAAGGCATCTTTCATATTTAATGTTCCTGATTGCACTAATAGTGTAGCAACTGGTCCTAATCCTTTATCTAAATGCGATTCAATTACTGTCCCTAACGCAAAACGATTAGGATTTGCTTTAAGTTCACTAATATCAGCAATTAATAAAATTGTATCTAATAATTCATCAATTCCTTGGCGCTGTTTGGCACTTCCTTTAACATAAGGGACAGAACCCCCTCATTCTTCAGCTGTTAATTCTTCTTGTGCTAACTGCATCATGACATTATCAGGATTTGCCCCTGGTTTATCCATTTTGTTAATAAAGACAATAATTGGTACGCCTGCCGCTTTGGCATGGTCGATTGCTTCTTTGGTTTGGGGCATTACCCCATCATCAGCTGCCACAACTAAAATAACAATATCAGTTACAGCACTTCCACGGGCACGCATTTGGGTAAAGGCCTCATGTCCTGGTGTATCAACAAAAGTAATAAACTCATTATTTTTTGTTTTAATTTGATAAGCACCAATATGTTGGGTAATTCCCCCGTGTTCACCACTAACAACATCTGAATTACGAATTGTATCTAATAACGTTGTTTTACCATGGTCAACATGGCCCATAATTGTTACAATTGGTGGGCGTTTTGTTAATGTTTCAGCAGGATCATTAATATCAAAAGTTTCTAATAAATTTTCATGGGTTACTGATTTTTCTTTTTTAAAATCTAACCCTAATTCTAAACATAATTCCCCTAGTTGTTCTTCTGAAAGATAAGTATTTTGGTTGAGCATAATACCTTTCATAAAAAAATACTTAATAATTTCACTAACCGGTTTATTAATTTTTTTAGCAAAATCAGCAATTGTTAGTGCTTCTGAATAAACAAAAACCCCCTCGTTAACGTGAGCCTCTACCACTTTTAATTGTGATTGAATTCGGTTTCGTTGGTTTTTTGCTTGCATTTTCTTATTTTTTTGATTACTAGTATTTTTTTGATTATTTCTATTATTCATTCCATTACCCCCTTCTCTTAATATTTTTTGTTACATTGTGATCAATCCAATTATTTGTTTCGCTAAATTAATATCAGTGATGCCAAAAACTTTGATATTATTTATCCCTAGTTTTTCATATAAGGTTGTTTCATTTAACAAATTAAAATACGGGATTTGGTAAAAAAAGCACTTTTGGGAAAATCGTTTTTCTTGCGTTTGACCCATTGTTTTGACTGATAACACTAAAAAAACTTTCTTTTTCTTAATATGTTCTAATAAAGTACTACCGGTACTAATTTTTCTGGCTTTCATGGCAAGACCAAGATAATTATACCCCTTTTCGTCCATTTAATCTCATCCTTCAAGAACTTCTTGTTCTAATTGCTGATAAAATTCATCCGTTAACTTTACTTTCAAAGCGCGTTCTAAAGCATGATTCTTTTTGGCCAGTAAATAAACTTCTTTTGTTGGTCGTAAATAGGCTCCTCGTCCATTTGCTTTGCCTGTTAAATCAATCTTAACTTCTCCCGTTGGTGTTTTAACAATACGAATTAACTCTTTTTTTGGTAGCATTTGATTTGAAACAACACATTTGCGTAATGGTGTAGTTTTTTGTTTTTGCATTGTAACCTCCAAATTATTAACTATTTTTCATCATAGTATTCATCATAATCATCATAATTAATTTCATCTTCTTCATCTTCGTTTTTTGCTGAATCCTCAAAATATGATAGATTATCTTCGATTGTTTGAATTTCCTCAGTTAAATCAACTGTTGGTGGTACTTCAACATTTGATAAATCTTCAACATGAAAACCTTCTTCAGGAAGGGCCTTAATTTCTTCTGCTTCCACTAATTGTTCTTCAATAATTTCAAATGGTTCAGGTTCAAATTGTTCAGCTTCTTGTTGTAATTTCGCTTGATAATTTTTATCTTTTTCTTTGACTTTATCTTTTAAGCGAATTTTTAGTTCTTCTAATTCTCCTAAGTTAATATTACCATTTCATAAAATCTCTAAATTCCGATTTAATGCTTCTGAATAACTGATAATATTTAACTTTCATTTCGTTAGTTTTGCCACTAATTTTGCAGCACTACCACCTTTACCAATTGCCAATGATAATTGCTCATCAGGAACAACAATATCAGCTTCTTTATTTTCTGGAGTTGTTGTAATTGAAATTACCTTAACTGGTGAAAGCGAATTAATAATAAATTGTTGTTCATTTTCATCATAAATACAAATATCAATTTTTTCATTTTGCAACTCAGCTGTTACTTTATTAATTCGGTTTCCTTTTGTTCCAACACAAGCTCCAATTGGGTCAATGTTTTTATTTTCACTATAAACAGCAATTTTACTACGGCGACCAGGGTCTCGGGCAATTGCTTTAACTTCAATTGTTTTTTCAAAGATTTCTGGGATTTCGCGTTCTAATAGACGGAATAAAAACTCATTATTTGTTCTTGTCCCCGTAATTTGACCAGCATTTTTTGACTTAACAATATCTTCAGCTAAGAATAAAATGCGATCACCAACTTCGTAATGATCTGAGAAAATTAAGTTTTTGGCTGGAATATAAGCAAAAGTTCTTTCCACTTCTACTAAAACAAATTTTTCTTCCACAGCAATAACGATTCCATTCATTAAATGACCTTTTTGAATAATATACTCTTCAAAAATTGAGTCTTTTTCTGCCTCTTTAATTTGCTGTTTAATAATTTGACCCACTTGTATAATTGCTAAACGAGAAAATTCAGCTGAATCAACATCTTCATAAACTTTGTCACCAATTGTCACATTATCCCCAAAGCGTTTTTTGGCTTCATTTAAGCCTATTTCTAATAAATCATCTTCAACTTTTTTAACAATTGTTAATTCTTTTGTTACTTTAATTTGACCAGTTTGTTGATCAATTTCTACTTCAATTATTGCTTCTGGGTCAAAATGTTTTTCATAAGCTTTTTTAAACCCTTCCTTAATTGATTCTAAAATTAATTCACGGGGAATTTGTTTTTCACTAACAATTTCTTCAATTGTTGTTAATAGTTTTGCTCCATCTATCATTGTTTTCTTCCTCTCTTAAAATTTAACTGCACAACGGGCAAATTTGACATTATCATACCGAAAAGATAGTTTTTTTGGTTGACCTTTTTTAAAATATTTGATTGTTAATGTTTGTGTTGGTAAATCCACCGCCACTAATTGGCCGGTAATTAATGGTAATTTATCAACATTAGTAATAAATTCAACAAGAACTTCTTCATTTAAACGCCCAGCAAGTTCTTCAAAATTTCGTAATGGGCGTTCTGCTCCAGGTGTTGAAACTTCAACAACATATTCGGTTTGAATTAAGTCTAAATGATCAATAATTTGATTAATATCTTCACTAATTTTTACTAACCGATCTAAATCAATTACTGCTGCTTGGTCTTCAACTAATACTTGTAAAATATTTGTGTCAAATTCAACTAAAGAATTAAGCGAAAATAACATTAAATTATTTTGTTGTAAATATTCTTCCATTGCAGCCTTAATTACTGATTGGTGTTTTAACAATTCATCCATTTTTTCACCTCTTTTAAAATATCTTGGCATTAAATAAAGAGCACATTTGTGCTCTTTATTTCGGTATTATTTTAAATACATATTTATACTAATACAAATCATTTAAAAATGCAACAGGTTATTAACCTTTAAATTTAGTATTAAAATAATTACTATTTTATAAAATATTTTTAAAGGATTAAACCTGATAAGTTATAATATAGATATAGCAATTACTAATTTTATTGATTAAATCGTTATTGAAAAGGAGTTAAAATGGAAATTAATTATATTTTTATTCTCTATACATTTATTATTAGTTTAGGTTTAAACTTAGTCTTTTTTGCAATTGCTTTCTTATTAAAAAGTGATGCTTTTACAGATATTACTTATGCTTTAACCTTTGTTTTAACAACATCAATTATTTTGGGATGAAAACAAAATTTTTCATTATTCCAAATCGTTTTATATGTACTAGTTTTACTATGAGCAATTAGACTAGGGACTTACTTATTAATTCGAATTATTAAAATTAAAGTTGACCATCGTTTTGATAAAATGCGTAATTCATTTTGAAAATTCTTAGGTTTTTGAATTTTACAAGCTATTTCAGTTTTCATAATTGTTTTACCAACAACATTTGTATTGTTTATTGATGGAAGTTACTTTGATAGTACAAACTATTACACTTTTATTTTTGTGGGAATTTCGCTATTTGGTTTACTATACGAAACAATTGGGGATGCACAAAAATTCATCTTTTTCCAAAATAAAAAAGGCGAATTTATTCAAACTGGTCTTTGAAAAAATTCACGCCACCCAAACTATTTTGGTGAAATAGTTTTCTGAATGTTTTTAACAATTGCCTTTCTATTTAATCTAATTCTAAAAAACTATTCAGATAATAAAATGATTCTATTACAATTATTATGATTATTATCACCTTTATACATTTTATTATTACTAAACTTTGTCTCTGGTTTGCCATTATTAGAAATTAGTGCTTATAAAAAATTGAAAGATAATGCTGCTTATCAGACTTATGTTCAAAAAACTAGTGCTATTATTCCATATTGTGGTAAAAAAGGTCATATCTTACGAGTTAAAAAAATGATTAATGATAAAAAAATAAACAGTAATGCTTAGTGAATATGTCAAGAAAAATAGACAATTAAAAAGTTACTTGAAGGGATGATTTTCTGTATTGAACAGGACTCATTCCTTTTAATTTGGCTTGTGGTCTAAAATTATTGTAAAAATAGATATATTTAGGTAGATTTTCAATAATTCATTTGGCTGTTCGTTTTTTTCTTTTTATATGATATAAAAATTCAGTTTTCATAGTACCAAATCATGATTCTGTATGGGCATTATCATAAGAGTTTCCACGTCTGGACATTGAAATCGTAATTCCAAGATAATTGCATAATTTTTCATAATCAGAATTTGTATAATGAAAACCTTGATCTGATTGTAGAACTCAAGTTGATGGCTTTCCAGCTTTTACTCAAGAATTAATTATGTTTTTAAAGACAAATTCTTTTTCTAAATTATTACTGATTTGGTAGTCCAAAATTTCATTAGTATGAAAGTCTTTTACTATTGATAAAAAATAGGTTTTGTCGCTTGTTAATAAATATGTTATGTCTGTTCCTATTTTTTGATTAATATCTGTGGTTGAAAAATCTTGATTCATGATATTTTCATGTCTTTTGTTACCAGAAGATAATTTATAATTAAATTTTTTTATTCTAATAATTGATTTTAAATTCATATTTTTCATATATCTATAGACAATATGAGGTTTTAAATTTCAATTATATAGTTTATTAATAATTAGTGTTAACATATTATATCCATAAATTTTCTTAAAAGTTAGAAATAACGTTTTAACTATTTTTGCAATTGTATTATTCCATTTATTAAAAAGTTTCATTCCAGCATTAAATCATTTATAATAACCAGCTCTAGAAACATTTAAAATTTTGCATAAATATTTAATCTTGTATTTTTTCTTTAAGGACCAAATCGTTTGAAATTTCTTCTTTTTCGATTTGGGCAAGGACTTTTTTACATCTTGAATCATTTCAATATACTCAATTAATTCTTTTTTTGTCATTAATTCAAAATTAAGATTTTTTGGACGCCCTGGTCGACGAATTCCTTTAGATTGTAGACCATTTCCTGGTTCTAACGCTTTTTCTCCACTAATTTTAACTGCCTTTTTTCAACGAGATAAAGTTGGTGTTGAAATTTCAAATTTTTTAATTGTTTTTGCTCAACCATTTTCTTTGTAATATTTTAAAATATTAAGTTTTTCGTTTTTTGTAAATCATTTTGTTCCCATAATAAAAGAATACCTTTCAATAAAATTATGACACATAAGTAACTTTTTATGTGTCTATTTTATTTTAGGTATTCATAGCCGTTACTGTTTATTTTTTTCAAATACTAAAAGCTAATGTCTCTGGGCCGGTATTAACTAAAATTGTTTTGGGTAATTCACTTCATAAATTGATTTTAAACCCAGCTGTAGTAATTATCTCTTTAACTTTTTCAACTGTCTCATCATCTAAATAACCATATGCCACATCAATCATGTCAGTTGAACAAACCTCTTTTAAACTATTAACAATAAACTTTACTGAGGCAAAAAAACCACGGTGTTTACTATCAAAAACAATCTTATCATCTTGAACTTTTAAAACTATGTTAATTTTTAATGTTGTAACAAGTATTGCCTTAATCCGACTAATACGCCCTGATTTAACAAAGGTATCTCAAGATTTTGGTAAAATATAACATTGATATGCATTATTAATTGCATTTATTTCTGCTAAAATTTCTGGGCCGGTTTTTCCCTGTCCAATTAAATCAACAATCAGGGCAATTTCATGTTCTAAAATAATGCTAACCCCATTACTATTAATAATAAAAACTTTATCTTTAAATTGGGGTTCTTCTGCAGCAAGAAGATAGCCATTATGTTGCCCTGACAATGACTTTGCCAATCCACAAACAACAATTTGATCGTATTCTTTTAATAAATTATCATATAATTCAATAATTTTTCCAATTGGAGTTTGACTTGTTTTTAAGCTGTTTTTCTTGATCAAGGTTAAAAACTTTTCTTTAGTAAACTCAGGATTATCTTCAATACTCTCTGTACCATCTAAATTAATTAACAAAGGGGCAATATATAAATTATCGTATAATTTCCCTTTTCCATATGAAGAATCTGTAACAATGGCAATCTTCATCTTTTTTCTCCTTTTCCGTAGTGTTGTATTCTTCTTTAGATTAATATATTTTTGTTCTACTACTTAAATTTTAGCAGATAAATCAATTAAAATTTCAGGAATTATCATTCTTACTAGTTTTAGCAAAATAAAAAATAGGTAAACAAAAGTTTACCTATTTTTTATCTAATTTTATAAAAGTTGATTTTTGCAAAAGCTTTTTCTCATAATGTATCACGTAATTTAATCTGATTTCTTACTTTTCAATTTATTTCATAAATTGGTTTAAAGAAATAAATCACTGTTCAACTAACTGTTAAGAAGACTGGGCCAGCAACGCATAGAACAAAGAGGAATTGTCATCCTTGTGGTCATTGATCTTGTCCAATCGCTCCAACAATATCTTTGAAAATATAATTTGCATTATTTCCAAATGTTAAATTATAGACTTCAACTAAAGATAAAATTAATGTCCCTGTTAAAACTGATCTCGAAATTAACTGTTTTGAAAACTTGAATTTTGTTTGCCCATATAAATAAATATAAAAATAGGCATACATTCCAACTAAATGACCAAAGTAAAATTGATAATATCAAAAATTACTAAACACTAACGAATTTCAATCTTTTGGGATTAAAATAGTTAACGCTGGTCCAATGATTGCTAATGGAAAAAATGTATCCATTTGAATTTTGGTTGGAAAAATCAAAATAATAATTGCTGATCATCCAACCATATTACATAATTCCAAATAAATATATGAATTAATGTCATGTGGATTATCTATTATCCGATTAATAATAAAATACAATTGGGTAATTAATAATCAAATAATACTTGTTACTCTAATTGATATATTAACATATTTGTTAGCATAAAATTTTGTAAACATAAATAAACTTGCCATGACAATAAATGAAATAATTACGGCAATAATATGGGCAAATGTAATCAAAATATTCTTCTCCTTTTCCTTTTAAAATATCCCCACATACATTATAAAAAATTTAAAAATAAAATAAAGGAATTTATACAAAAAAATAAAACTTCAATTTAATTAATATTTAAAATTTTTTGAAATATTTACCAACAATAACCACTTATCTAATTATCTTAAATTCAAAATAAAAAACTAAGCTACCATACTTTCTGATAAACTTAGTTTTAAATTTGTTCTTTTTATTTATTAATTGCTTCCTTATTTTTTTTCGCTTCAACTTTTAAAATATTACTTTTAATTTCGCTAATTTCTGCGACATCAACTACTTCATTAAATAAATGATATAGCATATAGTTCGCTTCTTTGGGTTTTTTAAAGTGTTGTTCAATAAATTTAGCCCCATCTTCTAAAGTATCCATTAATTCTAAAGCTTGTTTTGTTGTAATTGCTTTGGCTGCTAATGATTTTTTAATTAATGGGGGCAGTTGAGTAACAAAAGTATAATCTTCTAAAGTTTTTTCTTGTTGAGTATAATAGAAAATCCGGAAGGTTGCCACTTTGCTCCCAATTGTTTTAATTGCATTGCGAACAGCTGTCACTTTTGTTGATAATAAGTTCTTAATAAAAACAGCAATAATAACAGTAATTGTTCCAATTGGAATAATAATTTGGAGAATTAAATCTAAATTAACCCCAAATTTAGCAGAAAAAATTGATTTAATTAATGTGTAACCATTTTGGATTATTAAAACTGTTGCAAAAAATGCAAAGTTTGATGCTTTTCATCATTTATGTGGCACTAAAACTTCTGTTTTATTTTTAAGAATATATCAGAAAAAATATGATACTAATACCAAGACTGCCCCATAAGCTAAAGCAATAATTGTTGTTAAAAAGTTAAAGAAACTAAAAATAATTGTTAAGTTTGTAATAAATGTTAAATAGATTTTAGTATTGAAAATTGGTAAATCATTTTGGTAATTTGTTGCTAACCCATAACGTCATTGAAAACTACGATAACGAAAGATTTTGATATTAATCACAATATAATAGCATAAGCCAATAATTGCAATTACAGCTGTAATAAATAAATATGAATAAGCTAAATTAATACTTGTTTCTCGTTGTGTTCATGCTACTCCTCAATCAGAAATTTGCGTAGTACTTGCCGCAAAAAAAGTAAATGATAATAAGGAGAAATCAATTAATGGATATTTAATATTCATTAACATCTGATATACCGCTTGTGCATCTTGCCCGGTTGTTGTACCATTGGCAATATCAGCAAGTTTTTTGGTCACATCATATTTGTCATTAACACTTTGCCGTTCATTTAAAAATAGAATTAAAAATGTAATAATAACAGCTGTTAAAATTAATCAAAAGATCATCATTACAAAATACTGTGTACCAAGCAAACTACGCTGCTTTTTTTCTTTTGTCATTAAATCCACCTATGTTCTTTCTATTTTAATACATTACAAAACCATTAAGTTCCCCTAGTGATTATGTTGATTAAATTATAATTTAAATTATTCTTAAAAACAAGAAATCCCCAGTTATGAAAAAAGATGAAATATTTCATCTTTTTAATGTTCATTAATAACAGCAATAATTTTGTTACTAATATTATTTGTAATAATAAAACTTTCAACTTTTTCAGAGGCAACCCGTTTTGCATTACGAAGCGTTCAACCAATTGAACGAATTAAATAAAAGTTGGTTGTTGTTAATAACGGTTGAACTAAAGTAAAAATTAAATCAATATCCATTTTTTCCTTAAAATTTAATTGTAATTGAATAGCAATCCGTTTAACTCAGTCATCTTGATCGCTAATTAATTTATTAATATAAGCACGAGCCACTGTTTGATCGTTATGATTAAACAGAATTTGACCAAAAATATCGTCAACATTATCAACTGTTTCCCATCAAATATCAATTCTAATTAAAGCTAATAATCAATCTAAGTCATTAAAAGTAAGGGTTTTTTGTCATCATAAATTTAAAAATTCAATTGCACTATACTTAAATTCTCGTTGTGGTTGGTGATAAAGAGCTGTAAATAAAGCCTTTTTATCAGTAAAATTAGGATATTTTTTATTTCATTCTGATAAATATGGTTTAACTAACGGTTTACGTTTGCTGGTTAATATCCCATAAAATGGAAAGTTATTTAACAAAAACTTTTCTTGTTTAACTTTTGTTTCTTGATCACAGTTCTTTTCAAAAATAGTTTTTAATTCTTTAATTTCACTATTAAAATCATTCATATTATCTTTCCCGCTTAATCCTTAACTAACCAATTGATAATGCTCACTAACTTTTTGATAAATCATTGTTTGGCAATCGTCGCCTATAAAACCAACAAATATAAAAATTCCTAAAAAATGATATCCTATTCCTTTTTTCATATCATTGATTTTACCAAATGTGACAAAATGAATCTTATTTTGGCAATATTTTTCCCTTTGGTTTTTGCGTTTATTAACAGTTGAAGTTACTGTAAACTGATGCAAAAAATTACTATCTGAAGAAAGATAGTTAGCATAACCATCCCTAATATTTTGTTTTTTTTATCATCCAAACTAAAGTTTAGAAATCAGAGATATTGATTTAGATGATTTTATAAACAGCTTGTAACAATGACTGGTAATTTTCATCAATAAATAATGTCGTTAGAACATTTCTAATTAATTTAAAAACAAATTGACCTTTTGTTGTGATTTTTTTCTTTGCTAAAATTGTTTGTAGAACGTTTACATCCATTTTGTTATCCTCTTTTTCATAGTTTATCACAGAGTATTTCTTCTTATCACGATAATCGGTTAATTTTAAATAAAAGTTTTAGCGGCGCACATTTCAACGGAAGGAAAATTTAGCTAAAAAAGTAAAAAACAAAAGAAACAAAATAATTCCTACGACTGGTTGCCATGTCGCAGTAAAATAATGATATAAGTCAGTTGAATATCCAGCCCCTGTATTGAATTGGGCTTCCCAACTAACACCAGTAATTGCATAAAAAATTAAAAAGATTGGATATTTATGCGGAATAAAATAAGTTATCACCCGTACTCCTAGCGTATCACTAATTAAAGGGGGATAGACTAAAACTCCTGATAGTAAAATTGTTAAAATATAAATAATAATAGCAACTGAATTTGTAATTCCTTCGTTACTAAAAATTCCCCCGATCAAAAAAGCCATTGTAATCGATAATAGAATCGCGGCAATTATTCCTAATAAAAGATAGCCTCAGTTGGTAGTTTTTAAAGCTTCAATAAAATTATGACCACCAATAATAATCGCAATTATCATTTCAAAAAAGACAGCAATCAAACCTAGCGATAGATAATAAACTAATAACAGAAAAAGGAAAGTTCCCTTTTTAATTCCTGTCGCATCAATTCGTTTTAAAAAAACTGATTTTTTTCAGTCAACTAAGGTTGTTGATAGAGAAACAATAATACTTAACGTTGGTAAAAGCATATAAATAAAAAGCGTTAATGTCCGAATAGCAACACCATTAGTATTATTTGGATATATATTAAAAACATAGTAAAAAATAATTAAAAAAATCGTTGGGATAACAAAAATGAAAATTGGACCCCGTTTTTCCCGAAAAAAGGATTTATTAATTAATAGCATTAATTCTTGAAAAATTGAAAAATTAGCCCGAAAATTGTTTTTTTTATTTGTTTTTGCTAACATTATTTAATTTCTCCTTTAAAATATAAATTCATTAAACTTCGAATTGAGCCAAATTTCTTTATTGCTTCTATCATTGAGCAGTCTAACAAAATTGATTTGTTCCCAAACAATAGAATTCGGTTACATAGGATTTCAACTTCTTCTGGATGGTGGGAAACTATTAACAAAGTTTTATTATTATTAATAATATAATCATTAAAAAAGTTTAAAATTTTATACTGTAATTCAATATCAAGACCCGTTGTTAATTCATCTAAAATAACAATTTCTGGATCATTGATAACAGCTAACATAGCATTAAAACGTTGCTTTTGCCCTCCAGATAGTTTTTGCAAATTAATATTTTTGATTTTATCTAATTCAAAAACTTCCTCAAGCATCTTTTCATAAACTGGGGAAAAATTTTCATAAACCTTGCGATAAAACTTAATCATATCTTTAATTCGAATTCCAATTGGTCAGTTTCCTTCTTGATATTGAATCCCAATATCTTTTTTAACATTACCCGACAAATTAATTTTAATTTCTCCAGCTGTTGGCTTTGAAAAACTTGAAATCATTTCAACAAATGTTGTTTTTCCACTACCATTAGCCCCTAAAATCGCAACGCGATCACCTGCAAACACTTCGACATTAATATCTTTTAAAACCTCATTTTTTTGATAGCTTTTAAAAAGATTTTTGATTTCAATAATTGTTGACATAGTTTTGCTCTCCTTTGCTAAAGTTTCAATCATTATACTACAAAAACAATTAATTAAATTTAAAATTTTTAAAAGAAAAGCTAGCTTTAACTAAAGCTAGCTTCATACATATCACGGAAATAACCTTCTTCTTTGCGAAGTTTTTCAAATGTCCCAGTTTGGCAAATCCCTTTCCCAGGAGCTAAAACAAGAATTTGATCAACATTTTTAACTGTTGTTAAACGATGGGCAATAACAATTGTTGTTCGTCCTTTCATTAAAGCGTCTAATTCTTTCTGAATATCTTTTTCAACAAGATTGTCTAAAGCACTAGTTGCTTCATCTAAAATTAGAACTTCCGGGTTTCGTAAGAACATCCGGGCAATAACTAAGCGTTGTTTTTGACCCCCTGATAAAATATGGCCACGCTCACCAACAACAGTTTCAAACTGTTCTGGTAAACTCATAACAAAATCATATAGTTTTGCTTTTTTCGCTGCCGCATAAATTGCTTCTTGACTAATATTTTCTAAACCATACGCAATATTTTCAGCAATTGTGGCAAATAAGATTTGTGGCTCTTGTTCAACATAACCAACATGATTTAAAAATGATTTTAAATTAACATTTTTTAAATTAGTATCATTATTAATTAATAGCGCCCCAGCAATTGGGTCATAAAAGCGTAATAATAATCTTGAAATTGTTGATTTACCACTCCCAGTTTGGCCAACTAAAGCGTAACTATGTCCTTGTTTAAAAGTAAAATTAAAGTTATCAAGAACTTTTTCCCCATCTGGAGAATATTTAAAATCAACATTTTGGAAAATAATATCGCCCGTAATTTTTTCAACAATAATTTCTCCTTCATTGGCTAAAATCCGTTCTGGTTCAGTTAAGATTTCATTTAAACGCGAAGCAGAAACAGATGCAGAAATAATATTATTCATCAAACCAATTAAATTAACTAACGGGTTAATCATTTGGTTAACAGACATTAAAACTGAAACCATTACAATCGGATTTAAGGCATTTTTATTAACAAAAACAACTCCCACAATAATTACAACCCCATTAACTGAGAATAACATTGCTAAAATTAATCCTCAAATAACTCCCTGACGAATTTCTCAATGGCGAATTAGTTTGAAATAATCTTCATTAATATTTTCAAAACGTTCTGTTTCATGTCGTAATGTCCCTGAAGCTTTAATTAGACGAATATTGTGAATGCGATCCTGAATATCACCATTAACTGATGATAGAACACGACGAACACGATATTGTAATTTTCGTAAATAGTTATATAAAAAGATAATCGCAATTGTAATTAACAATGTTAATCCTAAAACAATCGCGGCAACAATATAAACAGTATCTTTCATATTTACTTGTACCCCATTTACCATTACACTATTATCCAATAAAAACATTACAATTGATGCGCCAAAGAATGAAAAAATACTATAAGTTACTTGTAACGGAATTTGTTCAGCTTGATCTCCTAAGATTTGGGTATCGGAAATTAGTTTTGTTAAAATATCTCCGGTTTTCTTATTATGATAAAAATGTAAGTCTAAGCGTAGGAGTTTAGCTAATAATCTTACCCGAATTTTCGTTTCAATCCGACGAGCTAAAACTCCACTAATTGTATAGCGGGAAATCCAAAACATGGCATATAAAACATATGTTATTAATAACCCAATTCCGGCATAAATGACTGTCATTCATTCTAATCCAATTTTTCCGGCCGCAACATTAATATTAATTGTATTTAATAATTGGTTTACAAGAATTGGCATTGCCACTAGAATTCCAGAAGTAATTACCGAAAAAAGTAAAAATATTGTACAAAGAGGTCAATATGTTGCATAATATGGTAATACTAATTTTCAAAAACCTTTTTTATTAATTTTTGTTTTACTATTATTAATATCTTCATTTTTAATTTTCAGTTTTTCAATTATATAATCTTCGTGATTATTTCCTATTTTATCCATAGTAACCTCTTTCTAAAATTGTTTTATTTAAATTAAATCTTAAATAAATCATAACATAGCAACCCTTAAATTCAGGTTTGTCTTTGTAAAGTCCTAATTTTATTCTTAGTTTGTTAATGATCAAAATAATTATAGCACCATTATTTTTTTCAACTTTTTAAAAAGCAAGTCAAGGCTAAAATTGCCGCAATTGCACTAAAAGTATCTAAAAAAATTGAAGTAAAAGTTGCTCATCATGAAACGAACTCATTAATTGTATATGGTAATAATGTTACCAAACTTATTAAACCAAAAATTAATCCTAATATTCCGACAATAAAACTCCAAAAATCAAACCAGTAAGATAATTTTTCAAAACGTTTGTCAATTCAACGCTTTTCTTTTTTATTTGGTTGACGTAAACGATACATTTTTTTTCCGTAAATAAAGGCAATCATTGCGCTAATAACACTTAGAGTATCAAAAATAATTGTTAGAATTGTAAAAATAAAAGATTGATAATCTCTAACTTCATTACTACTATTTCAAAAAGGTTCTAATGATAATAAACTTAAAAGACCAAAAGTTATTCCAATAAAACCAAAATTAAAACTAAAAATATCTGAGTTAATAATAATTTTTTTAATTTTTATCTGCATTAATGCCTCCGTAATACTTTTGCTAAATTATTAATATTTTATTAATTATATCATTTTTATTTTTTTACCACCGTTCTTTTTATTTTTTTTAAAAAAACAGTAAAAAGATTTTTTTAACCAACAAAATGATATGGGTCAGGTCCTAATCGTAAAATTGGCTCAAGGTCATTAATTGCCTCAATTTCTTTGGCTAGTAATTCAAATTGCGCAAGTTTTTGAACATTTGATTCAATACGAGTTAATGTTTCTGATTTTGGAATTACAATAATACCACGTTGTATAGCTCATTTTAGAGCAATCGCTGGCGCATCAACATTATACTTCGCTGCTAAAGTTTGTAAATATGGTAAATCACCAACTTTCCCTTTCATAATTGTTTGTCAACTTTCTAAAACAATATTATGTTTTTGACAAAACTCTTGTAATTCTAACAATGGTAGTTGGGGATGCAATTCAACCTGGTTAACAACTGGGACAATTGTTGTTTGTTCCAATAAATTTTTTAATTGATCAATCATAAAATTTGAAACACCAATAGCTCGGATTTTACCTGTTTGATAAATTTCTTCTAATGTTTGATAAATCATTATCCCATCTGGTAATGGTCAATGAACTAACACTAAATCTAAATAATCTGTTCCTAATTCCTTTAAGATCCGATCCATATCAGCTTTGACTATTTCTGGGGTTTTATTTGTAATTCAAATTTTAGTAGTAATAAATAAGTTTTCGCGTGGTTGGTTAGAATTTAAAATTGCTTCACGAACCAATGCATGATTATGATAAATATCAGCAGTATCTATTAATTGATAACCATAATTAATGGCATGTGTAATCGCTGCTAAACCTTTTGCTTGATCTGTTACTAAGTATGTTCCATAACCAATTATTGGCATTGCAACACCATTATTTAAAGTAATTTTTTTTGTTAAAATTTCTGGCATAACATTCTCTCCTTCATTGTTTATAATCATATCTAAATCTTTAGAATCTTTTTATCGCTTAAGTTCAGTTTTAATTGCTGCCTCAACTTTTAAACTAATTTCTCCTAATGGCAAAATTAACGTTTGATTAATAATTTGAATTTTTTTAAGTTTAAATTTTTTTTGTAGTAACGCTAAATCAATTTCCTCAATTTCCTTAACTGTCACTTTTAATCGCGTCATTGTTGCTCGAACATCAATAATATTTTCAGCTGCTCCTAGAATCGTAATTAAATCACTAACTGAAAAATTAATTGTTTTATTTCCTAATAGTTCTTTGCGATAATTAAAGATTTTTTTTCAAAAAACCATCATGAAAATAAATAATAACATAATAATCATTCCAACAACAATTAAAATAATTTTTCATACTGACATTAACGTTCACCTCGCTTATTGAAATTATTGCAATAAGCAAATAAAGTTTGCAATTTAGCAGTTGTTGTTTGATTTTGACGGTGATTGTAAATTAAATTCAAAGTTTTTTCACTAAATTTAAGTTTAACTAAATTATTGCTAACTTTATATTCATAAGTATCAATTATGATTTGTTTATGAATTAATTCTCCTTCTAGAATTACGCTTTGGCTATCATCAAGAATTAAAGGCGCCGTTATTGTCGAAAAAGTTGAGTTAGCAACTGGGGCAATTTCTTTCATTTCTCATAATTTATACTTATTTGATAAAATAATCGCTCCCCCAATTGCTCGCATATAACCTGTTGAACCTGTTGAAGTTGCAAATACTAAACCACTGCCACGAAAATATTCTAATAACTCATCGTTGATATAAATATCAGTACGAATTGTTTTAACATGATCAACAATTTTAACTTCATTAAGGGCATAACGAATTTGGTTATTATTAAATTTAACTTCTAATAGTGGTAATTGCTGAATATGGGCAGTATCATTTATAATGTCATCAATTGCTTGGGTAACAGTTTTTTCATCATAATTGGCATAAAAACCAAGCGAACCTGATTTAACAACAATTAAGCAAACTTCATCTAAAATATCTTGAAATTCGTTAACTGCTCGTAACAAGGTTCCGTCTCCCCCAATCACAAAAACATATTCAGGCGTAATAATATCTTCTTGCATTTGGCGGTCTGTCAAAATTATTTTTAATTTTTGGGCTAAAGCTAATGATTCGGGATAATCATTGGCAATAATTACATACTTAAACATTTTTTCATCCCCTTCTGGCTATTAAAATTATAACTGATTTGCAAGAAAAAAGGTTGCTTTTCTTAAACTTGTGGGATTAACAACAATAGCAAAATTCAAGTTATTACATAAGTGGCAATAATACTGGCATTAATTGCGATGTAGGCCGGTTTATTATGTTGAACTTTTTTAGTAACAGTGGCAAAAGTTAATCATAACATTACTAATTGTAATAGCATTAAAGCACTATACTGTAAAAAGTATGGATCATCACCAGTTATATATCCCAATGATCCTGTTGGCCGGAAAGCCAAGTCAGTAAAAAAGTTAATGACAATTTTAAAGTTTAAACTTCCTACTAAACCACCAAAAGCAATCATTCTTTTATTCTTTTTAAACATTACAAATGTTGTTGCTAATTCTGGGCAGTTTGTGACAAAAGATAAAATAAGACCCCCAACTGAAGTTTCAGGAATACCATAAACATGTGGTAAAATATCAGCGGTAATTGATAAGGCAAAAGCCAAAAAGACTAATAAAAAAGATAACCCAACAAAAATTATTGCAATTCTTTTAACTGATAGATGATTTTTATAATCTTTTTCTTCATGCTGCTCTGGTTCAATATGAAACTCTAGCCCTGGTTGGTGTTTCATTCTTTTTCGTTGACGATGAATAACAACAGCAATTAAAGTAATATACGAAACTAAAAAAACTAACCATAGCCATGACATTTTAATCCCTGGAATTGTCGCTGTTAAAAATGGTAATAACGCATTAGCATTTAAACCAAATGAATTTGGTAAAAAAGCTAAAAATAAAATTGTCATAAAAATAAGTGCTTCAATTAATAGACTTCAATGAAACTTATTAATTTTAACAAATTTCTGACGCTTAATAAAAATTAAGCTTGCTAAGGCAAATAAAGCCATATAATATGAATTGGAACCTATTGTATTTCCTAAGCTAAACTCTGGGCGATTATTTGCTCCCATTGTAATTGCAATCGTTAGTTCTGGGAGAGATGTAATGATTGCTAAAATGATTCCCCCTGCTAATGACTGACCAATTTTTTTACGGGCTGTATAAGCAATTAAAAAATTTGATAAATACATTGCACTAAATACAACTCCAACTGCTAAAACCAAAAAAATCAATCAAACAACCCCTTGGGCAACTGGCCCATCATATAGACCAAGTTTTTTAAAAAAATCGATATTCCATGAAAATAAAGTCATTATTCACCCTCCTTTTCTACTTTAAATTTTTGTATTATATTATTAAAAATTATATATAATTCCTAAACTTTATCTACTATATTATTATAATAAATTTATTACAATAATAGTAGTAAACTACTGAGAAATTTAATTTGTTTTTATAAAATAAAATAGTAATTATTAATTACTATTTTATTTTGCTTTTCCAGTTGCATTTAAGATTTTAATTTTTTCCTTAACTATTATTTTCATTTCATCAATTGCTAGTCGTCCAAATTTCCGGGCATCATAACCAGTTGGATTAGCACCAAGTCAAGTTCTTATTCCCTTTACATTTGCCAATTTGAGATCAGTCCCAATATTAACTTTGCATATCCCTGCTTTAATTGCTAAGGTTAATTGGTCACTTGGTACTCCAGATGAGCCATGTAAAACAAGCGGAGTTTTCACGGCAGCCTTAATTTCAGCAATGCGGTCAATTTGTAGTTTAACTTCATCATGATAAATTCCATGAGCTGTTCCAACAGCAATTGCCAGACAATCAACTGCTGCTTGTTGAACAAAATTAATCGCTGCACTAACAGTAGTATAATTACCCCCCGTTGTACTGCGATCATCTTCTTTTCCCCCAACATGACCAATTTCTGATTCAACTTCAACCCCTCGTTGATGAGCATAACTAACTATTTCTTGCGTTTCACGAATATTTTCGCTTGTTGGTTTGGCTGAGGCATCTAACATAACAGAAGTATATTTATTATCAACCGCTTTTTTAATTAACTCCAAATCAAAACCATGATCTCAGTGTAAAATGACTGGAACCTTTGCATTTTCAACCGCTGTTTGACCTAAGGCAGTAACATATTCAAAACCCATATATTTAGCAGCTGATTCTGTCACCATAATAATTACAGGGGCTTTTTCTTCTTCTGCTCCTTCAATAATTGCTTTTAGCATTTCTAAATTATCAAAATTAAAGGCTGGTACAGCATATGCTTCTCTTTGGGCCTTATCTAATTGCGCTTTTAAGGTTGTTTTCAAAATTGTCTCCTTCTTTCTAATGTAATTATATGCTAAATAGTGATAATTTATGATAAAAATAAAAAAATCTCATCACATATAAACTAATGATAAGACTTTTTAAATTATTTTGCTTTGACAACAAAGTTAACTATTTTATTTTTAACAACTATTTCTTTTAAAATATCGTGCGTTGCCAATATTCCTTGAATATTTTCATGTTCTTTTGCTAATAGTAATAATTCTGCCTCTGGGGTATCAACGGGAACATCTAATTTTGCTCGCAGTTTACCATTTACTTGTACTGCAACAATTAATGTCGTTTTTTGTAAATACTTTGTTTCATAAATTGGTCACTGCCCATTGTTAATTGATGTTTGATATCCAAAATTACTTCAAATTTCTTCGGCTAAATGTGGGGCAAAACATGACAATATTTTTGTAAAACCTTCAAAATATGGTTGATAAATTGGTTGATCAGTTTTATAACAGGCATTGATAAAAACCATTAACTGTGAAATTGCCGTATTAAAACTTAAATTTTCCAGCATTTCGGTTGTTTTTTTAACCATTTGATGATACGCAAAGTCTAATGTTTTATCGTTTACTGTTGTAAAATTATTATTTTTTACCAAGCGATAAATCCGATCTAACCATTTGCGCATTGAATCTAGCCCTGTCTCATTCCATGGCAACGATGCTTCAATTGGCCCCATAAACATTTCATATAAACGTAAGCTATCGGCGCCATGTGATTTAATAATATCATCGGGATTAATCACATTCCCTTTTGATTTACTCATTTTTGAACCATCAGGACCAAGAATCATTCCTTGATTTACTAATTTGATAAAAGGTTCCGAAGTTGGGACTAAGTTTTGATCAAATAAAACTTTATGCCAAAAACGAGCATATAACAAGTGTAAAACAGCATGTTCTTGACCACCAACATATAAATCAACTGGTAGTCATTCTTTTAATGCTGCTTGACCCTCAGGAGAAGCAAGATCTAACATTTCTTCTTGCCCTATCATTAAAGGATAAGCTAAATAATATCAGCAACTTCCCGCTCATTGAGGCATTGTATTTGTTTCGCGTCGCCCTTTTTTACCTGTTGCATCAGTAACAGTTAATCAATCTGTCGCATTTGCTAAAGGTGACTCCCCCGTTGTCGAAGGCGTAATATTATCCATTTTCGGTAATGTTAATGGTAATTCTGATTCCGGAACTAGAGAAATTGAGCCATCTTCTCAATGAATAATTGGGAACGGTTCTCCTCAATAACGTTGTCGCGAAAATAATCAATCTTTTAGTTTATATGTTATTTTTGGTTGTGCAATCTTTTTTTCCCCTAAAACTGATAAAGCTTTTTCGCTAGCTTGTTTGGTATTTAGACCATCCAAAAAATCCGAATTAATGTGTTCACCATCTTTTAGAAATGGGCCATTATGATTGCTATTTTTAATAACATAACTAATCGGCAAGTTATATTTCTTTGCAAATAGATAATCACGTTCATCATGTCCTGGCACAGCCATTACTGCCCCAGCCCCATAATGGGATAAAACATAGTCGGCTGTTCAAATTGGGATTTTTTTATTGTTAACTGGATTAATGGCATATCTGCCTAAAAAGATTCCTGTTTTTTCTTTACTTGTATCTTGACGATCTAATTCTGTTTTTGTTTTAACTAATTCTAAATATTCTTTTGTGGATGCTAAATTTTCTGGTGTTACTAATGATAAAACTAGTGGGTGCTCAGGAGCTAGGACAAGATATTCAACGCCAAAAATTGTATCTGCTCTTGTTGAAAAAACTGTAACTTCGTTTGGCATATCAGCAACAGCAAATTTGATTTCAGCACCAACTGATTTACCAATCCAATTTTTTTGTAAATCTTTAACTGATTGGGGTCAATCTAATTCATCCAAACCACTTATTAATTGCTCAGCATAAGCCGTAATTTTTAACACTCATTGTTTCATTGGCTTTTTATAAACTGGGAAACTTCCTCGCTCAGAAACCATTTTGCCATCAACAACAAAAACTTCCTCATTAGCTAAAACTGTCCCTAATTCTGGACATCAATTAACATCTACTTCTCGTACTTCTGCTAATCCTTGTTGATACAATTTTTCAAAAATTCATTGAGTTGTTTTAAAATATCATGGTGCTGAAGTGTTTACTTCTTTTTCATAATCATAACTAAACCCTAAAGCTTTCAATTGATTGCGAAAATTATCAATATTTTTAAGTGTAAAATCAGCTGGATCATTGCCGGTTTGTAAAGCATACTGTTCTGCTGGTAAACCAAAAGCATCTCAACCAATTGGGTGTAAAACATTATATTGTTGTAAACGACGCATACGACTAATTACATCTGTTGCAGTATAACCTTTTGGATGACCAACATGTAAACCAGCCCCTGAAGGATATGGAAACATGTCCAAAATATATGCTTTTTTACTAAAGTTTGTATTTGTAGCAAAAGTATTATGTTCTGCTCAATATTTTTGTCATTTTTGTTCAATTGCTTTATGCGAAAATTCCATTGATATTCCTCTTCTCACTTTTTAATCTTATAAACAAAATTATAACATTTTTTCCGGGTTATAACAGTACGGTAATATTGAATTAAAAAAATAATCTTCAAAATAAAAATATTTTTCTAATTAGAAAAATATTTTTACTTATTTGTTTATTTGTTGGTTCATTGATTTTTGATTTGTTGATTTATTGATTTATTGAATTTAATTTGAAAGAAAAAGTTATAGTTCCCTTGTTTGGTTAATAAGGAATATATTCAATTTTAGTTGTAAGTTACTAATTTTGTATTTTTTATCTTTTGTTACATTTAGAAGTTCTAAAAAGTTCTGTAAAAATTATCAAAATATTTGTTTTACAAAAATTATAATTTTTAATAAAGGATCAATGGATTTAAAATCATTTTAGTAATTATATTTTATTGTTTAGCGTGCAATAATTTTTACGTCTTTTTTTGCTATTTCTTCTAATTTAATTTCACCTATTTTACATTAACATTAGATATTTTTTAAACTAACATTAGGCTGTTTTTAACTGTAAAAATTGCTTTGTCATACAAATGGCATAATATTTTAGTAAATTAAACAATTTTCTGATTAATTTTAAACCTTTTTCATTTTATTGAATTGGCTTACAACCTTATTAGCGTTAACCATAATACCTTTGTTTCTTTCTATAATTGTTATAAATATTATTTACTGATAATAACTTTTGTTCTTTAGGTGTGATTTTGCTTAAATCTTTTTTTAGGTTTGGTGCTGTTTCTAATCTAGCAACAGCTTTTGGCTTATCTTGATTCTTTTCATTACATGCCACTACACTTGTTGTACCTGTTGCTGTTAAAGAAATTGCTCCTATAATACTTAAAAGTTTTTTCATAATAATATTTTTTCTTTAACAAATATTTAATTTGTTAAAACTTTTTTTACTAATAATTTGCATTAATTACCATAAAGATTTTTGGTTTTAAATTTTTATTAATAAAATTATTAGTAAAGCGATACTAAAGTTAAAATATTAATTAAAACTAAAATATCTATCTCAAAATAAAACACAATTTATAAAATTTATATTTATCTTTTGAGATAGTTTTATTATAAATAAAAAAAAAAAAAAAAACGGCTAATAAAATAAAATAATAAAATTTTGCTTTTCATATGCGAAATTTTGGTAAATTACAATTCCTCATAAAACATAAAAATATAACTATTTTCTCCTCTTACTAACATTTATGTTAAAATATACACTATGAAAGCAACATTAAAAAAATTTACAATCTGGTCTTTTATTGCTAACAGTTTATTTTTATTAATCCAAATATCTCTTGTTACGCTATTAGCCCTTTATAAAATAGACCTAAAATTAAATAATAGCGATATATCACAAATTATTTTTGGGATTTTAGTCGTTATTATTATTTTGTTATTTCTTAGCCATTATTTTTTAATTAAATTCCCCGCTCAAAAGGTTATTAAAAACCAAAAACTAGCCCCCTGACAAGAGGATTTAGGATTTAATATGATTACACAAGATCCAACATTAGAAAATGAATTTTCTGGTTATTTAATTTATTTAAAGAAAAAAGGCTATATTTTAATTGTTACAACGAGTTTAAATTTGGCTTTTACCTTAATTACTGCCGTTATCTTTGCAGTTTTAAAATAAAAAAAATATTAAGAGCTATTCTTAATATTTTTTTATTCCGCTTTTTTAGCTTTTGCCGCTAATTCTTTTGCTGCTTCTTTACGTGCTAATGCTTTTGCCGCTTTTTTTTCGGCTATTAACTTACGACGTTTTTTCATTGCCATTGCCATTAAATAATCACATCCCTTACTTCTCTAAAATATTTATGCCAAGATTTTTTTAAGCTCATCTTTAGTCATAAATCCAGTATGACGTTTGATTTCTTTTCCAGCTTTAAAAACAATTAATGTTGGAATTGACATAATTCCATATTCTTGGGCAATATTCCCTAATCGATCAACATCTACTTTTGCAAAAGTTACATTTGTCATTTCTTCTGCTAATTCATGCACAATTGGGGCAATCATTTTACAAGGGCCACATCAATCTGCATAAAAATCTATTAATGTCATATTATCCTTTGTAATCATTGAATCAAAATTTTCTTTATCGGTAATTGAATTTACTGCCATATCTAACTTTCCTCCGCTTTCTATATCTTTATTATAACTTATTTTTCTAAAATTACTTCTTTAATATATTTTGCGGGGCCATTTTTTTGATTTGATTGAATTGTTTCATGGGCTAATTTTTTAAGTTCATCAATTGCATTATCAACAGCAATTCCAACCCCTGCTTGGCGAATTAATTCTAAATCATTATATGAATCACCAAAAGAGTATGTATTATTAATTTCCACCCCAAGATGATGCGATAAAAATCGTAGTGCACTTCCTTTTGAAATTCCTTTACATGACAGTTCAAAAACCCGATTATTATATTGTGTAATATCTAACTGTGGTAAAATTTTTTGCAAAGTCTCAATTAATTCTTGTGCTTCTTGATCAGTTAATGAACTAGGAGCAATCACACTTGCGTGGGTAATATCTTCAGTAATTTCTTTCACATCTTTAACAATATAATAGTTTGTTTTCATTATCTTTGATCAATAATAAGAATTTTCCCCATGTTCATAGACATATGTTGAATTATTACTAAAAAAATGAACCTTATATTTATTATAGGTAAAATTAAAAATTTTCTCTAATTCGCTATTTGAAAAAACCATCATTCAAATAAAACTATTTGTTTTAAATGAAAAAGCAATTGCCCCATTATTTGCTAAGACAAAACCATTATATTTATGGGCCTTTAATTTCTTTGCTTGGCGGATAGCATCACTTGCTAAACGACCAGTTGTCACAACAAAATGAATACCTTCTTTTTGAGTTTTGCTAACAATCTTTTTTGTTTCCTTACTAAAGCGATGATTATCCAGCAATAATGTTCCATCTAAATCTGAAAAAATTGCTTTACTCATTTTTTTCCTAAACTCCCTTCCTATCAATAACTATCCTATCCGCTTAATTATAGTTGATTATTAGTAAAAAAGCAAAATAAACAAAAAAATCTAAAGAACTTCTTTCTTTAGATTTTATGAATTATTATTCTTCAAAATTTTTAATTTCTTTATCCAAATTATCTGGTTCAAACATTGCATAATAAACTGCCGCCATAATTCCAACTGGAATAAAAATAATAACTAAACTAATTACTGATAATAAGGCAATAATAATTCCTAAATTAGCTGTTTTTTGTAGTTTTCAAGCACGGGTTGTTGTCATTAAAGTAATTGGTACTCATCATAATAACCCTATTCCAAAAGTAAAAATTGTTCCCAAAACACAAGCAGCAATTAATCAACTTTTTCCTTTAGATAAATAACCTAGCTCTTGTTTTTGATAGTTAATAATTGGCTTGTTTGTTACAAGGTCTATTACCATTATTGGTTTTGTTTTTTTACCAGCTGTAATCAAAATTCCAGCAGCGAGTAAAAAAGGTCATGTAATTGAAATAACAATAATTTGTGTTATAACAACATTTTTCATAAATTTTAAATAAGTAAAATCATTATTATCACCAACTGATACATTATCAGAAAATAATACTAATAAAGTAACGAACGTTGAATAACCAATTGATGATATTATTAAATAAAAAATCCCTAAAAATAATTTATCTTTAATGGTTTTAAATGTTATGCATGTTCAAACTAATGGCAATAGTATTATAAAAGTAAAGACATAAGTTAACGAATCTATAGCAGTTGATTTTTGAAGATTTGAAGATAACAAGGTAAAACTAAGAATAACTTCACATAATATTAAAATAGTTAATACTGTTAATCCTAAAATTAGTCCTGTTTTTAAAACAGGACTAATTTTTTTAAATGTATATTTTCTTTTATTTTTAAATTCTTTTTATTTTAAATAATTTAGCTATAATAAAAAGGTAAAGATTTTCCATTTTTTTAATAAATAATTAGTTTTATTTTTGAAACTACATCTTATGAATTAATTAAAAATAAATTAATATTATGATGTTCTATAATTAGATTATAAACTTATTATTTTAATAATAAAAAAGGCTCCAAAAAAACTATTAAGGAATTAAAGTTAAAGCTCCATAAAGATTAGCTTTATTATTTTTTTGACACGCTTGAAGAACAAAAGTTTGCGAAATTCCTAACGATTTAGTTAGTTTTTCAATTTCTTTTGATAATAATCTCAGAAAAAACGTATTTTCTGAGATTCCCCCTCCAATTAAAATAGTGTCAGGATCAATTACTAATGCAAAATTAATAATCCCTTTTGCCAGGGTAGAAACCATTGCATCAATACTTGTACGAGCATTTTCGTCTTTGTCATATAAGGCAAATAGTTCTCGGCCCGTTTTTTTAATTCCTGTTTTTTCATAATAGCGTATGATTGCCGAATAGGTGGAACTACAACTGGAAATATTTTTATAAATAGTCCCCTTTTGTTCTTCTAGTCCGCAACCAAATTCACCAGCCATAAAATGGCTGCCATGGTAAATTTGCCGATTTATGATAACAGCTCCCCCCAGGCCTGTTCCAATGACAAACATCAAGGCATTGGTAATATTTTGATTTATTGTTAACTCATATCGTGCGGCACAATTAGCATCATTTTCAATGTAAACATTTACTTTATCTTTAAAAATATCTTTTCAATTAACTAAATGATAATTTTTAATGGCTCCTAGTCCAGAAATTTCACCCGTAAGCGGGTTAATAACTCCTAATGAAGAAAAGGCAATATTTTCAATTTGATAACTAATTTGTAATTTTTGATATACTTTATTAACAATCGTAATAATTTGATCATTATCAATCAATGATTGGTATTCAACTTGCCCTTCACAAATAACTGTTGTTTTATCAGAGGTAAATAATAAATACTTTGTACTTAATCCCCCAATATCAAAAACTAAGTTCATCTATTTAATCTCTATTTCACTAATTAGTTTATAAACAGCTTCTTTTGATTTTGCTGATAGTAAGTTTTGACAAAACTCTTGGTCAACTAATTTTCGAGCGACTGAAGATAAAATTTTAATATGTTCACTTCCTGAATTAGTTTCTGGAATTGCTAAAGCAATTGCTAATTTAACTTTTGAATCATCAATTGATTTTCATTCAATTCCATCTTTAAATAAGAACACAAATAACCCCGGTCGGCTAATTTCTTTAATTCGCGCATGGGGAATGGCGATACCATCATTAAAACCTGTTGTTCCTTCTTTTTCACGTTTTACTAATCCTTTAAAACATTTTTTTAAATTGTTACTAACGTCATTTTCGACAAAAGCGTTAGCAATAAATGTAAAGGCTTCTTTTTGAGTTTTACAATCTACATCAAAATAGATATGGTTTAAATTAAATAATTCTTGTTGCATTGTTTCTCTCCTCTTTTAAAATAATTTCATATGTTTGAATTTGATATTTTTTTAGTGAATCATTTTTAATATTAGTTTCGTTTTCTTTTTCTAATAAATTAACCTTATTAATTTGTTGAATATTTGCTGGTAAATTCTCAAAAGAAAACTTAATTTCATTACAACTAGCATTAAAACCTCGGACAATTATTGTGTTATTTCTTTCGGATTTTTTAACGGCCTTAATAACAAAATTTGGATTTTCAAATAATTTTAAATCAGTTTTTGTTGTTAAATCAAGTTCTTCTAAATTAGCTAATAAAAACCGATCAGCATGTTTATATACTGAATTATAGGTTTGTTGTTGGTAAAATACAACTGGCGTATTTGCCTGTTCAGCTTTATTTCAAAGATTATTATCTGCTGATACAAATCATTGTAAATTAAAGGTTAAAGTCGTTAATAACTGTGCATCTGGGGTATTAACTGAAATTTCGTTAACCCCAGATGCTCGCCCTGGCCGATTAATCAAATTATTTCGACCTAAGAAGGGAACTGAACGGAATAAGGTAATTCATAGTGTTGAATAATGATCATCATTAATTACTTCATATTCATTATTACCCCGTGTCAAATATCCCACTTTGATTATATCATCTGTTAAATAAACAAATGATTCATTTGTTTCAATTGCTACAGGTTTTTCTTTTCATTGTTCTTTTTCTCAATTTTTTAAATCTTCTGTTAAAATAACTGGTCTTTCAATTGTTCCGTAAGCTTGATTAGCATAAGAATTATTTGTCATAAATGGCGCTGTCGCATTAATTCTTCAACGAATTTCGCGGGCGACATTTTTTGTTGTTATTTCTAATTCAATAAAATCAGTATTATTAATAGCAAATTTCAATTCAAACTGTTGTTTTATCATTTTTCCTTGTTCATGACTAGGGATTAAATATGTATTATTTAAAACAAGTTGATAATAATCTTGGTATTGTCGAAAGTCATATTTTGTTTTGAAAAGTTGACTAACTGGTCCTGGTTGTTGATGAGATGGAGAATAATCATAAGAATCACCCATATCATAATCTGCTTCTAATAAAAATTGCTTTTTATAAAGCCTGCATGTTTTCAAATCATAAATATCTAAACTTCCATCTGGATTAATTGTAAATTCTCAATGTTTTGTTTTAAGTTTTGCTATGTTAACCAAACGATTATTATAATTTGCTGTCTTTGTAACTTTAAATTTACTGATTGTAAATAACGGCAAATCAAGATCTAGTAATAAAACTTTATTTTGATAAAATCCTTCTCTTTGAACATGTTTCTCACCATTATTTGTTGCCACAACATCATAACCACCATCACAGTAATTTTGTTCTAATAAGACAAAATTAACAGCTTCTTCAGTCGCAAGATGAATTGCAAATTTTTTAAGTTTGGTAAATAAAGTAACCTCATAATTTTGTTTATTTTGGTTTTGGGTAATTCTAGGATTAAAAATTAAAAACTCTTCATTTTTTAACTGGTGATAATAACTATAGGTTTTTAATAATTTTGTTGTTGAACTAGCAATTAAATCATTTGTCCGATCAAGGCGATTAGCGATATCACGGTTAGTTTCATCACTATTGCATCCCCCTAATGAGTCATGCGCTTGTGATGTTGTCAATAATTTTAAAATCTCACGAATTAATTCAGCAGGATAAGTTCCTCCCATCATATGGTAATAAGTCGCTAATGGTTCAAAAGCATTATATAAACTATATTCAACTGCCTTGGTTTTAATTTTTAGATCCACGCGTTGTGAACCAATCGTTTTATGAACTCTAGCAAAAGCTGAGGATTTTAGTTCCCCGCTAACTGTTGCTAAATTAGTAAATTGATTATCAGCAAAATATTCATCATAATCTGCTAATTTTCATGCATGTTCTTGGTCCAAGTCATTTAGTTTATCAATGAATTCAGCTAATAATTTTGAAATAGGGGCTTGGTCACCCCCAAATGGTAATAAGATATTATTTGTTACTTTTATTTTTGCTTTTAGTGTATTTAAAATATCACTAAAACTTGTTAAAAATAACTGTGCTTCTGTTACAAGATTTTCGCTTGTTAGTCTTTGATATGGAAAATGGCTTCCCATTACTCAATAACCAAAATAGAAATTGTAAGCGAGGATTTTTGTCCCATCAAGCCCTTCCCATCAGTGGATTGTTCCCTGTTCTAGATCAGCTGGACGGGCTCCTCGTCAATAAATAAATTGATTTAAACCAAACTGGCGATAAATTTGGGGCATTTGTGAAGTATGCCCAAATGAATCTGGCACATAAGCTGTTGCTAAATATTGACCATGATATTTTTCAACTAAAGTAATTCCAAGTAATAAATTCCGAACAATTGATTCAGATGTTAAATTAAAGAAATCTGGTTGTGTGTATCACGGTCCAACAATTAATTTTTTGGATGCTAACGCCTTAAATAAAATAGCGTTATTATCATCTTTAAAATATGTTAGATAATCTTCAATGATTGATGTTTGTCCATCATATGTAAAACTAAAACAATTCGGATTCTGATGATATAACTTTAAATATTCTAATAAATTAGCTGATAAAAAAACATCCGAATCTTGTTTTGTAAAATATCATTCTTTATCTCAATGGGTATGTGGTACAACGGTAATTGTTCATTTTTTCATTTTGCAATATCCTATTCTTAATCTTTTTTTATTTTAACACCAACAACTGACGGATCTTTTTTATTTTTTTTACGACGGAATAAATTAGTAAATGAAATTCATCCTCTTTGAATTGAATAACCTCAGTCTACAAAGTAATTTTTAATTCCTGTTCCAATTCAAATTCAATATTCTTTTGTACTTTGAATTCGATTTTGCCAAGTTCTTTTGAATCAATGATTCATTTTTTCCCCAGCTAATTTTGGTTTTGTAAATAATAATTTTAAATTATTTTTAGCATTTTTACGAGCTATTTTACGTGATAATTTTTCTTCTTTCAATAATTCAGCTTCTTCACCTTTGATTTTTGGTTTTAATAACCCCGCAATAACAGCTGTTGTTACTACTCCGGCTAAAATAGCTAAAATTCATGCCATTGGTCAAAATGGAGCTGAATTCTGTTGAATATATCCTAAAAAAGTTCCTAACGGTGATCCTAATCCGGCTGCAAATTTAACATCTCATAATGTTACTAGAATCGCAGCAACAACTGAACCGACAATATTAGCCGGAATAATACGAATTGGATCAGCAGCAGCAAATGGAATTGCTCCTTCTGTAATTCCAACCATTCCTGTTCCAAAAGCCGCTTTCCCCATAATTCTTTGATTTTTTGGGTAACGATTTTTAAAGATAATAGTTGATAATCACATTCCTAGTGGTGGTACCGAAATTGCGGCTTGGGTTGCTGTTCCGGGAATAAAGTTTGCATCTCAGAATGTTTTCCCTTCCGCCATTGCTTGCGCTAATGTTTGGTAAAATATAACTGTTCCAAAAACTAAAGCGGTTTTATTTAATGGCCCTCCTAAATCGAAGGCAATCATTATTGCAACAACAATCGCAATAATAATTCCTGTTGAGGCAAATTTTTCTTGTAAAGCACTTAAACCATCAAACATTCCTAATACTAAACCTGCAATTGGTGCTCCAATAACAAATTTAACAAAAGTTGCCATAATAAATGTTGCTAAAATTGGAATAATCATCAATGGAACAATTGGTTGTAAAACTTTTGGTCAACGAATAATTTTTAATAATTGAACTAAGTATCCACTTAAAAGTCCAACGACAATTGCGCCAATGAAACCAGCTCCTGGTTCAATTGGAGAATTAGTTGTTCCAACTGTTACATCAATTCCTAACATTTTATTATCATTAATAATTCATCCAGCAATCATTGCTGGAGCTAATCCTGGCTTATCCGCAATTGAATAAGCAGTAAACCCAGCAAATAATGGGATCATTAGTTTAAATCCTAAAGCTCCAACATCCATCATAAATTGGGGTAGTTTTCTTGTTCCCAATACTCAATTTTGGCCATAATCACCATAATTATCTACATATTCGGTTTGAAAAGCACATAGATTGGCAATCGCCATTAGAATCCCGGCCGCAATTGTCATCGGAATCATTCATGAAATCCCTGTCATCAAATGCGATAGCATTCCTCTTTTTTTTGTTGTTCCAAAAGTAACAGCCCCCACTTTTGTTCCTTTTTTTCCGTGAATAGTGCCTTGTTCTAAAGCTGTTTCAATTAACTGGGCTGGATTTTTGATGGCAAAATTAACTCCTGTTTTAAAAAGTTTTTTATCATTAAAACGGGATAAATCAATTTTGACATCAGCAGCAATAATAACAAGATCCGCTTGGGCAATTTGTTCAGGGGTTAAGACATTTTCGGCCCCAATTGTTCCTTGCGTTTCAACAATAATTTCAAAACCCTTCTCACTGGCTGCTTTTTTTAAACTATCAGCGGCCATATAAGTATGGGCAACTCCCGCCGCACAAGCGGTAATTGCCACAATTTTTATTTTATCTGTTGTCATTTTTTTGTCTCCTTTCTACTAACTACTAAAATCAAAATCAAGGTAAAACTTAATTGGATCATAACCAAATTTGGCTATTGGAGAAAATGATACTAAAAATCGTACAGTATATATTTGTGATGATTCTTTTTCATACGGTTTAACTATTGTAATAATATTATTTTTATCATCCAAATTAAACATTTTTCCATTCGACCAAAGTTTTTGAATATTTAAATATGAATAGTTTTCACCCTGACCAGAGTCAGCGTTCTGGTTATCATTTTTAAAGCGAACAATGTTATTATCACCATTTGTTCATTTAAAATCTTCCATTGTATTACTATCATCTTGGTAATCAAATATCCATTTTTCTTGGGTTTCTGGCCCTACTTGTGCTGCTTTTAAATTTGCTATCCTTGTTGTAAAATAGTAATTTTGAAATAAGCTAGCATCAATATTTTTGTTTTGATAAAAACTGTCTTCTTCTCCTGTTATGTTTTTTTGTTCTTTAACATTTGTTGTAATATAATTGCTAGCAAGATTAGTAATGGCATCGGAAGCAGTTCGCGCATGCGCAATTGAATCTTGCTGAGTTGGGTCTTGTAAATCACTAACTACTGGTTTTGGCATTGGAAGAGCCGCAATTGTTCCAGGATTAGTGATTTCTCCGACTGAGGATGTTTGATATCCCGCTTGCTCTTGCAAACGATTCATTATTTGATAAATTGTTTCAACATTTAAAGGGGGTGTTCCTCATGAACACGCAATTAAAGTTGTTGCAGTTGTATTAAGTAAAGTAACCATTGGCAAGACTAAAAGTAATTTTCGCATAATGTTGCCTCCTTTCATATTTACATTTTAACTTATTAGAATAATTTAAAAAAGAAAAATAAAAAAAATGGAATCTTATTCCATTTTTTTTATTTTTCAATCCTTTTATTATCATGCCAACTATTCATTTCTTGTAAAAAGCTATCTTTCTCATCAATTAGTTTTTTGTTTTTAATATAAAAAAGGTTTTTTAGATAATCAGTAAAAAAGAGAAAACTTCATAATGGTGAAAAAATTAAATTATCCTCTAAATCATTAATCCGACGAATTTGATTATCTATAAAAATTGATAAATTGGTATATTTATTCAACTCTGAATTTAAATTACTTGTTATTAACACAACTTGGCCGGGGATTTGTTCTCTTCTAAATAATTTTAATAATTGTAAATGAAAATCATTTAGCCCTCGCATTGAAAAAATTATTAAAACATCATTTTTTGTCATCGATAATACTGTTTTAGTAATATTTTTTCCCCGTTCCAAAATTTGAGTGACCAACCCAAAATGGGTTAACATCCCACATAAATCTGTTAACGCAATTAAACTATGACCCGCCCCAAAAGCATAAATTATTTTTGCTTGCGATAAAATAGTAATTAATTGGTCAAATTTTGCTTGTTGATCTTGAAACATCACAACATTAATATTATTCGAAACTTGATAATTGTCTTGAATTAATGTTAAAACTTGTGAATTACAACTATTTTTATCATTTTTTTTGGTAATTAAACTAACACCATGTAAAATTCCTAATTTAAAAATATATTCTTTTAAGCCCGAAACATTTAATTTTTTAAAAAAACCATAAATAAAACTCATACCAACACCATATTTTTGGCTTAAAGTCTGAAGATTTGAATTAATTAAAAAATCATAGTTATTTATTGTAAAATAATAAAAATCTAATTCCCGGCCTGCTAACATGCTTAAATCTAAAAAAACATCATTATTTGAAACCATTTTTTACCTCCAAAGCATTACTATTAAAATTGGTGGAAAATTAATAAAAATTAATTTTAAATTGATAAAAATGCTTTAAAAGCTCAATTGTTGATAACTATTATAACTATTCCATCGATAAATGTAGCAATTACTAATTAATATTTTAATCTTATTAATAATATCATTTAATTCTTGGAAATTTAATACATCTTTTGATATTATTCAACAATAAAAAACACTTATCAAATAATAAGTGTTGAAGGTTAATTTTAAATTTGGTCCGGGTTAAGGGACTTGAACCCCCACGAGTTACCCCGCCAGATCCTAAGTCTGGTGCGTCTGCCAATTCCGCCAAACCCGGAGAATCTTTTTTTATAAAATGGTCTCCTGTGCAGGACTTGAACCTACGACCTACTGGTTAAAAGCCAGCAGCTCTACCGACTGAGCTAACAGGAGATAGTATTTTTTTGGTAATTTTTAATCATTAATTTTAATGGTGCTGGCTAGAAGACTTGAACTCCCAACCTACTGATTACAAGTCAGTTGCTCTACCAATTGAGCTAAGCCAGCACTTAAAATAAAAAATGGTCGGGTGTAACGGACTTGAACCGCTGACCACCTGCTTGTAAGGCAGACGCTCTCCCAACTGAGCTAACACCCGAAAATGGTGACCTGTACGGGGTTTGAACCCGTGAATGCATGCGTGAAAGGCATGTGTGTTAACCGCTTCACCAACAGGCCGGATAAAATTTTTGTCAAAAAAAATAATGGCGCCTAGTGTAGGGCTCGAACCTACGACCTGCCGGTTAACAGCCGGATGCTCTGCCAACTGAGCTAACTAGGCATTATTGTGATTTTTAACCTTTTTTATTATATACTAAAAAAGTAAATACTAGCAACTATTTTTGTAAATTTTTAGTTTTTTTTCAAAAAATAAAACAATTTTAAAGGAAAATAAAAAGCAAGATCAATATCTTACTTTTTATAAGCCAACTATTTAATAATTTTATCAATTAATTCAGCATCATCAAATTCCTCAATAAATGTTTCTTTAATCATAACATTATATTTCTTTAAAATATTATCTTGTAAAATCGTTCATTTCAATTTTGTTTTTTTATCAGGATTATCATAACGAAATTCCCGAATAACTTCCCGACGTAACTTGCGGTAAAGTTTACGGTTAACATCAATTAATTCAATTTTAATATAACGTTCAAGGGTAACAACAATTAACCCAATTAATGGTCCTGCAAAAAAGGCCATTAAAATTGTTGCATAACTAACTCAACTATAGAGATGACTTAACCGTTCAGAAATTGGATATTGACCAAGAAATAAAATTCCTAATCCAACCACTAATAAGACCATATCAACAATTACCCGACAAGCGGCATAAGGAACTTTTGTAATCAATGCTAGTTCCCCAGAAAGACCATTATATGGACCCTCTAGCATTTTTGTTGAAACTATAATCGCTAAACCTAAACAAAACAATAAATAACTAGCTCATAAAATTCAACTTCTAATTCATTCATTTCACTGGGCCTGAGAGCCAGTAATGTGGGAAGGATCTAACGGTTTAATTGTCTCTGCTGGATTAATAATTAAAACATTTAATTGCACAGCAGCAGGTCATAAAAAGACCGGTACTAAATCTAATATCATTTTAAAAATTTCATCATAAATTAACGTTAAAGTTAATCGCTTTTTACGGTGAAATTGAATTAATTTAATTACTTTAAATAGAACAACAAATAATCAGAAACCAAGATATACAACAACTAGCATTATTGCATAATATTCTTCAACATTATCCCCACCCTTTGTCCAAATATCAGCAATTAAAGCAAAGACTATTAAATCTTCATTAACAACTCCTAAATTTAAGTCCATATATAAAGAAACGCTTAATCCAAAAATATAAACCCCAACTAAATAAAAGAAAATTCGAAAAGACATTGATCGTCAATGTGCTTTAAAAAAGATTCTCTTTTCATTAACATATAGGCGAAATGCTTTTGATGATTGACCAAAGTCTTTTAAATTTAAGTATTTTCGCTTTTTGTTACGTTTTTCTCGTGCTATCTTTTCTTTTTTTATTTTTATTTTGCGTTCATTAATTCTCATCTTTTTTCTCCATTATAAGTTTATCATAATTGCCATTTTGCTTCCTCCCTAATCATGTAAGTTTTCTAAAATTATTTACACAAAATAAAAAGAGCTATGAAAAACTCTTATTTTCTGATTTCCTACTGGACAAAGGCAAAGGCAATGAAATATCCAATAAAGAATAAATCTAATACATAGATTGGAATCCCAACTCCTTTTCCTTTGTTACAAATTAAACTCACAATAGCATAAAAGATAAAGCCCACAGCAATTCCGTTTGTAATTGAGAAAGTTACAATCATAATAATAATCGTAAAAAAGGCTGAAATAGCAAATTCTGGTTTAAGCCATTCAATATCCTTAATTTGCATAATCATTAATGAACCGACGAAAATAGTTGCGGCCCCAACAATTGCTGGAGTAATTAATTTAAAAACTGGAAATAAAGCAATTGCCACTAAAAACATTAGGGCCGTAATAATTGAAGAAAAACCTGTTCTTGCTCCTTGTGAAACTCCTGTTGTTGATTCAACAAAAGTTGTTACTGGTGAACATCCAAGAACCCCACCAATTAATGTTCCTGTTGAATCTGCTAATAAAGCCCGCGAATTTAGTTGATATTTATTACCTGTTTGTTCAGAAATTTGTTCAGAAATTGAATATAATGTTCCTGTTGCATCAAAAAAACAAACAAACAAGAAGACAAAAATCGAAATATACATAATTGGTGATGTTCAAATTTCACGATTAGTAAATTCCGCAAATGTTGATTTTATATTACCAGTAAAACCACTAAAATCATCATAACTTCAGCCAGTTCAATGCGAAAAATTTTGTTTAATAAAGTCACTTGTTCCTAAATTACCAACCAAAATTGAGACAGCTAAACCTGCAAAGATTGCGATAGCAATCGCTCCAGGGACTTTTTTAAAGTGTAAAATTAGAATTAAAATTAAAACCCCAAGTCCTAATAAAATAATTGGCCAGTTAGTTTTTAAATCTCCTAAGGCGGCAATTGGTAATCCTCCATTAACAATGCTCCCCCCTGGTGTTACTGCTGTATCGCCAACTAAACCAATATTATGCAGCCCTAAATAAGCGATAAAAAAGCCAATCCCTGCACCAATCGCTAATTTTAGTGATTTTGGAATTGAATTAATAATAATAATTCGGACTTTTGTTGCCGAAATAATGCAAAATAATATTGAAGAAATCATCACGGAAATTAAAGCTCCTTGATAACCAACCCCATTATTTGCTACATTAAAAGTAAAAATGGCATTTAATCCCATTCCAGGAGCTAAACCGACTGGCATATTTGCCGATAACCCCATAATCAGAGTAGAAAGAAAAGCGGCAATCGCTGTGGCAATAAAGATTCCCCCAAACGCCATATTATGACTAGGATCACCAGGAAAGTTAATATCATTAGCCACTGATAACATACTTGGTTGCACTGATAAAATATAAATCATTGCTAAAAAAGTTGTTAATCCCCCAATAATTTCTTTTTTAAAAGTAGTTTTTAATTCATCAAATTTAAAAAACTTTTTAACTTGCTTTGTAATAAACATTTAATTACTTCTCCTGTCTAGTTAAGAGTAAAAATAAAAAACATTAACCCAATTAATAAAGTTAATGCTCAAAGCATTAACCTATAGAGTCTTATTTAATGGTAAGACGTAGAGACACTAGACCATATTTCTAGCATATACAGGTTAAGATATTATTTACTTCTACTCTTTTAATATACCTAATTAAAACGAAAAAAACAATTCCTAAAAATCAATTTATTAAATTAATTTCACTTATGTTAACAAAATAACATTTTCTGATAATGGAATGAAAGCCTTAAAAGTTGATAACACTTTAATCTTTTTAACAACAACTGATGGTAAAAAATCATTAGCTAAATCCAAAATTTCTTTGCGATATTTTTCAACAATATTTGTTCATACAAACCATAATACTGCCAAGAAAAAAATTCCAATAATTGAAATAATTTGAATTGCTAATTCAAAGTTAATTGTTGTTGTATTATTTGCTCCAATCACTAATCCTGTTGTTATTGCAAATAATCCAATTACTAGTCAAATGAAATATGAAGTAACTTTTAATCAAAAATAAGACTTAGTATCTTTTGTTTTAATTTGAAAGATATAATAAAAATGAAATAGCATATCATAAACTTTACTTAAACTGTCATCATTAAGATCACGATAACGAATTTTAATCGCATTAGCATCTTGTTCATAATTTTGTCCTTTGATAATTCCTTTGCGATGAACAATTCGAATATCTTTAAAACTATTGTCATTTAATATTTGTTGTAATAAAGGTTGGGTTTTGATTCCTGTTTTAATTCTGTTAAAAATAATTGTAACAATTGTCATGATTATTCATCCCAGACAATATAACCCAAATAATGTCAGAAAAACAAAAAAAATTAAACCTGTTAGTTGTTCTAAACCAAACATGATAACTTCCTTTCTGGTGTTATTTTAATACTATCTTTATTATAACAACTTTCTCAAAAAGTTGAATAATTTAGCACTTTATAACTGATAATTTATAAAAAAAGTCAGTAATAGCTTGCGATGTAAAATAATATAATAAAAATAATTTGTACAACTCACTTTTTGGGTGATTACAATTTAAAATTATCTGTTTAACTTCCACTCAAAACTTTTTTTCTAACGATAAAAAATCATAAATTTTTTTAGCTTTAATAATTTTTTGAAAAATAGTCGTAACTTTACTTAAATTAAGACTATCAAACTGTGTTAATTCCAAAATTAATCCGACATTAATCTCTTCAATTGTTTGAACATAGCAATCATTAATTTGCTCAAGATCAATTAAATAACTGTCTAGCTTTTCAAATAACAGTTTAACCCCATTACTATATGATAATAAAATGCCAATTTGAATCATAATATCTTCTGAGAGAATTAAGTGCTCTTGCTCTAAAATTTCAAATAAAGATTCGAGAACAAATTTACTGCACTCTAAAACAGAGTAAAAACTATCAAAATCAACTTCTAATCATTTTAAAATTAAATTACTTTGTGGTTGTTGTTGATAATAAAAATTAGCAAACTTTTTGCTTTGTTCTTTTAAAACTAAAATCCCTTGTAAATTAACATCTTGAATTGTTGTAATATTATTGCCCCCTTAAACTAGTCTTATCTTAGCAAGATGATTTTAAAAAAAGAGAAAATAATACTTAATTAACATCAATAAAAAATAAAAACATACCTGTTTAGGTATGTTTTTATTTTTTTCACATTAAGCCATTTTTGCTAATCTTGTTGCAATTGATGGTTTATCTTGCGCTCATAGAATAATAATAAAGATTGTTCCAATAACTGTGGCCATTAATATTCATTGTAACAGTGAAGTTAATCCAAAAATTAATTTTCCTTTCTGGTCACTTGGACATTCTGTTCCTAGCAGCATACATCCAATTGGTGTAATATTAAAGAACCACAAAATAAAATTTAATCAACATAAAATCATATTTAATAAAGATGCTAATAGTCTTTTAACTAACATAATACGTCCTTCTTTCTTATGATTAATATGATTTCATTATATCACAATTATGTCAGAAATAAATTTGCTTTCCTAACCCCATTTAATTTAAAACCCGCGTTAATGGGTAACGTTTACTCATAAATTTCTTATTAATTAAAAAGGCAATAATAAACATTAATCATAAACCAAGGAAACTAATTAAATAATCAACTCAAATAATATCGTTTGAAACATAAGCAATCATATTCCAAATTATTTGGAAACGGACCATATTGATTCCCCAAATCCCAATTGGAATTGCTATAACTCAACTAATTAAGATGATTGGTAAGTAAATCATAAACAAACGGTTAAAGACTCATCAATCAGAATATCCTAAGGCTTTAAAGGTATTTAAGACTTTTAAGTTATCTTTAATAATGATATTTGTAATAATAAAGATTTGGAAAATACATGCTAAAATAGTGGCAATTAAAATTAATATATAAATAATGAATAATAAGGCTTGTAAATTCAAAGTACTACTCATAGTTTTGTCTAAATTCATCGCCCCTTGATAAACAATTGCTCCATCATAGCTGGGGTCTTTGCTAATTTCATAATTACCATTTTTTTCATAAATTCCTAAATAATTAAATAAACTATTTGTTTTACCTGTTGAATATAATGTTCGTAAATCTTTCTGGGTTAAGTGAGAATTAATATATCAGTTAACTAAAACATTATTTTTGGGTCCATTTCAAAAGTTATCAACAACAATATAAAAACTAGCCCCTTCAGCTTCAAAACTTTGATTAATAATATCACCAATATTAAAATTACTAATAAAATTTATTCCCTTATTAATAATAATTGGATAAACTTTAACTGGATAATTATTTTGATCTCAATTTGGATCGGATTCATGAAATCATTTTTTGGAATGAATCAACTCTTTCATCGCTGCAACGTTACGAATCGCAGTATTAACTTTTGGACTAAACATACCTTTTTTGGCATATTCTAATAAACTATTACTTCCCTCATCAAAACTATCAATCCCATTAAAAAATCACTCCATTGATAAATCTGTTGATAAATTTGGTTTAAATAAAATATTATCATCGCGATAATTATAAAATTCAAGCGAAGAGGCATGTAAATATTTTAAGTTATACGGTTGGGAAAAGTTATTATAAAAATTTTTAATTGCTAAATCATCTGCCGAATTACGATTGGCTTTTTGATAAGAATCTAAAAAACCATATAAATCACCAATATTTAGTGCCTCATAACCATTAATACTATAATTGTTTACAAATAATTCTTGATATTCTGGCCCATAAATAATTGGTTCATAACCAATCGTAATAATACCATTTTCTTGACTAACTTGGTCAATAATATATCCATAAATACTATTATCAATTAGATTAGTAATTTCTTCATAATATTTCGTATTCTGACAATTTTTAGCATATCAATCATATGTTTTTGCATAAAATCATAAATATTTTAAACTCGTTATCTTTGAAGGCTCACCCAAGGTTGGACCACAAACTGTTTGTTGAGGGGTAATAACTTTTTCTAACACTAGTTCTTTTGTAAAAACTTCCTCATTGGGATTTAAAATTTTTTTCCCGGCAACATTAGGGTCTTTAATTTCATCAAAATTTTCATAAACTAAAAAATCATATGGAGGCGACTTGGTTTCATAAGAATTATCATAATTATAAGCATAGTGTCAATTTAAATTATTTTTTAAATTATAGCTCACTTGCCCAAAATTAAGAATAGTTGTAAAGGCTGAAAACAACATTGCCCCCGAAATACTTGTCGCAATAATCGTTAATAATAATTTTCATTTTGCGGTTGTTGCAAATTTTAAGGTTATTTTTTTCTGAAAACTTAATTTGGTGAAAAAATGAGCTCAAAAAGTATTTTTTGGGATTTTAGGTTTTTTGATATTAGTCATCATTAATTTTAAAGCGGGAACACGAATGCTTATTAGAATAAAAATTGTTGCATATAAACAAATTGCTAAAATTGGAAAAACAATAATTGTTAGAATTGTTCAATGGGTAGGAACTGACAAATAAGCTGTAAATTCTAAAAAGTTTTTATATGTAATATTTAAAATAAAGGAGAATATTCAGCTTGATAATAACGATAAGGAAGTAATAATCAACGCCAAAAAGAAAAAACATGTTACTAAATTAGTTGTTATTGTTATTGTTGAATAACCCTGGGCTTTTAAATTACCAATGATGGTACGATTCGTTGCCAATAGTTTATTAATAATCATACTAATCATAATAAAACAAGAAACAACTAATAAAATCGAAATTGCACTAATTAACGATCACGTCATTGTCTCTTTTGCTTTAATAAAATTTGCAATTTCATCTAACGGACTTCAAGGTTTTTCTCAATTATTAAATTTTGCGTTATTAAATAAATTAGCAAGATCATATCAACTATTTTGGTCTTTTAAAAAACCAGGGTTTAATTCATCTTGGAGTGAATAAACTGCCCCATAAAAATTATAACTATCATTTGTAATAAACTTGTCATTTTCACTACTCATTGAACTTTTGATTCGATTATAATCATCCTCGCGTAACCAGGCATAAGCATTTTGATTAAAAGGTTTGGCAAAATAATTAGAATTAAGATAAGCATTTGTTGCAAAACCTACAATTTCAAAATCATAATTATAAATATTAATAAGACTTCCAATCCGATAACCATGACTAGCAGCATATGTTGGATTGATAATAACTGGTAAAATATCATCTGTAGATTGATAATTAATAAATTGATCATAACTTCCACTAATCATAATTGGGTTTGTTCAAAAATCTTCATTTACACTTTGCAAATAAAAATATTGGGTGCGGAAAATATCATAAATATCCATTGTTTGAGAAATTAAGGCTTTCTGTGATACTGAACCAAATATAATACTTGTTAATAATTTAATTTCTAATTGATTAATCCGTGCTTGATTATTTCCAAATTTGTAATATTTACTTTGATAATAAGCATCATTTTGTAATTGAGCATTATCCGGGGAACTCACAAATGGAATTAAACCACTAGGGTCAATTAAATAACTACGTAATTCTGCAAATTCTTTTGCTGATAAGAAATACGAATTATTGGCTAAAAATAACGGATCAAATTTTAAAGTAACTTCGCCATTATCTTCTAATTGGTCTTTAAAATATTGGTTTTGGCTTTTTGAACCAATTCAATTATTAGTATTATCTAAATGCGAATCAAATGTTACTTGATAATATTTTGTCCCCTCAACTGGAGTAAGTTTAAAATTAGCAGTATGGGCTTTTTTGCTGTTAAGAGTGCCATCATTATTAATATAATTAATATTAGTTAAACTATAAGACAAGTTAGTATCACTATTAACAATTTCTAAGGGATGAGTAATTTCAAAACTAGTATTTGTGGCAAAAAGATCTTTTCCCATAATTTTTAACTGTGTACTTGTTAAATCATGAGAAAGCTGCATTCCACAAAATAATGTTATTACTGCGCCAAGCATTAAAAATAATCCTAAAACTTGAAGACTATTTTTTAAAAAACTTTTTCAGAAATTTTTTAACAAAACTAAACTAACCATCTTAACACCTGCAACCTAAATCTATTTTAATTATAGCAATAGAAAAATAAAAAACAGTTATAAAAACTGTTTTTTTTAATTTTTTGTTATTAAATTAGTTTTTGCTAGTTTTTGCAAAGCATCTTGCGCAGCAAATTGTTCAGCACTTTTATGGGTATAACCTTGTCCTTGCCCATAACGAACCTTATCAATTTCCGCAACAACAGTATAAATTGATCGATTACCTTCTAAAATCTCTTCCCCAATTAATTTATACTCTAAAACTCGGCTATCACCTGCTTGTAAAAATTCTTGTAACTCTGTTTTGTAATCGCGGATTTGTTCTAAAAAATCAGTGTCAGAAACCATCTTTAGTAATGTTTGCTCAATAAAATATCGCACTGCTTCTTCTCCTAAATCAAGATAAAGAGCAGCAATCATTGATTCATAAATATCGGCTAAAATCCGATCTTTTTCATATCCCTTAGTTTTGATTTCCCCTTTACCAATTAAAAGAAATTGTCCCAAATTAATATTACGTGTTAATTCTGCCAATGTTACTTCTCGAACCATTTTACTTCTTAAACTTGTAATTTCTCCTTCATTCATTTCAGGAAATTTTAAAAATAAATATAGTGATACCTCTTTTTGTAAAATAGCATCACCCAAAAATTCTAGGCGCTGATATGTATAATTAAGATTATTTTCATTCGCATATGAATTATGAGTTAAAGCTTTAAAATAAAATTGCTCATTTTTAATCTTAATTTGATACTGTTCAAAATACTTTTGTAAATTATTAAATAAGTGGGCAGGGTTTTGCAAATGAAATGTCATCTTTATACTCCTTTTTTAATTTCAGCTTCAATTTTTTTAACAAAATCATTGATTATAGCTTTTCTAGTCATTTCTAGTGTACTAATTCATGATTTAGCATCACTACTACCATGGGTTTTAACCGCTACTTTTTTTAGCCCCAACATTAATGCCGAGGCATTATTACGATAGTCAAATGTTTCACGAACACCACGAAAGGCTTTTCGTAAACTTAAGGCTTTTAATTTTCGAAAAATATTTTTTGTTAATTCTTGCTTTAAAACAGCCATTAAATTTTTAGCCATCCCCTCTAATGTTTTTAAGGCAACATTACCTGTAAAGCCATCGGTAACAATAATATCGACAATATTACTTGTAATATCACGAGGCTCAATATTACCATAAAAATTAATATTATTATTTACCTGTAACATTTTATAGGCTTCTTTATGATAGTCTTTTCCTTTTGATTCTTCATGACCAATATTTAATAGTCCAACGGTTGGACTATTTAAATTCATAATTACTTTTGCATAAACAGTTGCCATTAATGCAAAATTAACTAAATCACGTGCATTATTCTCTAAATTAGCTCCAACATCTAACATCATAACACTTTTACCTTTTTTAATTGTTGGAATAAAAGGCATAAAAGCTGGACGATTAATTCCTTCTAATTCCCCAATAATAAAATGACAAGCCGATAAATAAGCTGCTGTTGAACCTCCTGATACAAAAGCTTCTACCTTATCATTTGCTAATAACTCCGCACTACGAACCATTGAACTATCTGGTTTACGACGGACTTCCATCATTCCTTCTGTCATTGCAATTACTTCACTAGTATGAAAAATTTCATACCGACTTGGATTAATTTTTTTATTATGGAGCCCTTCTTTAATCACTGCTTTATCCCCAACTAAGACAAAGAAAACATCTGAATATTTTTTAACAAAAACTTTTAAAGCATCAACAATTGGGGGGATTCCCAAATCTGTTCCCATCATATCAATTGCAATTTTGTGCATAATTCTCGCTCCTACTCTATTAATACATTTATTATACTAATTATAGCAAAATATCGGTTTGAAAAGATGAAATTAAAAAAATAAAAAACAAACTAACTATTTGCTTTTTATTACTTCTAATAATTTAAGTTTGATTTTTCCTTTACTATCAAGTTCAATTACTTTAACTTTAACTTGGTCATTGACATTAACAATATCTTCGGTTTTTTCAACGCGATGATCAGCTAGTTTGGAAATATGAATTAACCCATCTAGATTTTCTTTTAAATTAACAAATGCCCCAAATTTTTCAATTTTAACAACTGTTCCAATTAATTCTTGATTTATTTCAACAGGGAAAACTATATCTTTAATTAATTGATAAGCCCTATTTATTGCCTCATAGTCTTTATGATAAATTGTCACTTGACCATCATCTTCAATATCAATTTTAACATTATTTGATTTTTCAATAATGCTGGTAATGGTTTTTCCCCCTGTCCCAATTACATCCCGAATCTTTTCAACTGGAATCATAAATGTTTTCATTTTTGGAGCTGTTGGGGCTAATTCTATTCGCGGTGCCGGAATTGTTGCTAAGATGTTTGCTAATAATGTTGTGCGAGCTTTTTTTGCCGCTAATAAAGCTTCTCATAAAATTTCTTGTGTAATTCCACTGATCTTAATATCCATTTGTAAAGCACAAATTCCATCTTTTGTACCAGCAACTTTAAAGTCCATATCTCCTAAGTGATCTTCCATTCCTTGAATATCTGTTAAAATAGTGTAATTTTCATCATTTTTAACAAGACCCATAGCTATTCCAACAACTGGGGTTTTAATTGGGACCCCTGCTGCCATTAATGCTAATGTTGAAGCACAAATTGCGGCTTGCGAAGTTGATCCATTTGATTCTAATACTTCTGAAACAATTCGAATTGTATAAGGGAACTCTTTTTCGCTTGGTAGGATTTGTAATAACGCCTTTTCGCCAAGAGCCCCATGACCAATTTCACGACGTGATGGTGCTCCCATTCGCCCAGTTTCTCCAACTGAAAAAGGCGGAAAATTATAATGATGCATAAAACGTTTACCTTCTTCATCAGTAATGCCATCAATAATTTGGTTTTCCCCTAATGCCCCTAAAGTAACAATAGATAGAACTTGTGTCTCTCCTCTTGTAAATAAAGCACTACCATGCACAATTGGTAATAAATCAATTTCACTATCTAACGGTCGAATTTCATCTAGCTGACGATTATCTAAGCGTAATTTTTGAACAGTAATTTGATGACGAATTTCATCGCGAACAACATTTTTTAAACACGTTGATAATTCTAACAACATTCGGCGTTTTAATTTTTCATCCTTTTCTTCTGACCAAGGAAATTTGACAATTGCTTGTTTTTCAATTTCGCTAATTGTCTGATAGCGTTCAATTTTTTCACGAATTTGGGCAGCTTTAATTAATTGATCAGCATAATGTTGCTGCACAAAATTGCTGATTTCCTCTCGAATTGTAAATAATTCAACTACCATTTTAGATTCACCAACGGCGCTAATAATTTCAGATTGGAAAGCATTTAATTCTTTAATAAACTGATGACCCACCATTATTGCCTGCAAGACTTCTTCTTCGGATGATTGTTGGCAACCAGCTTCAACCATATTAATTTCATTTTCGGTTCCAGCAACAATCAATTCCATACGCCCATTATTTAATTGTTCTAATGTTGGCATCACAATGATTTGATTTTTTTCATCAATTGTTACTAAGGCGCTAGCTACGGGGCCATTGAAGGGAATTTTTGATATTCCTAAAGCTAATGAAGCCCCAAATAAACTGGCAATTCGAACATCATGATCATTATCAACAGCTAAGACATTAATGACAATTTGCACCTCATTACGGAAGTTTTCGGAAAATAATGGTCGTAATGCCCGATCAATTACTCGTGCTGATAAAATTCCATATTCGGAAGGTTTTCCTTCGCGTTTTAAAAACCCACCTGGGATTTTTCCAACTGAATATAACTTTTCTTGAAATACAACTGTTAAGGGGAAAAAATCTAATTCTGTTGGAGTTGGATTTGTTGTAGCAGTTGCCAAAATAACAGTTTTACCTAAACGAATTAAAATTGAACCACTTGCTTGTTTTGCTAACTGGCCATGTTCAACGGTAATTTCCTTATTATTAATTATTTTTTTAAATATTTGCTTTGCCATAGTATCGCCTTTCTTTATATTCTTGTTAATTTTATCATACATTATTTCTATTTGCCTCAGAGATGTTATGATATTATTATAATGGAAATTAGCAGAAAGAAGGTCTGTTATGATGAAAAATCATTCAATTTATCTTGATAATTCTACTTTTGAAAATCTAAAAGATAAAGCTTTACTCCTTGATGTTCGAACAGCAATTGAATTTAATTCCTTAAAAACCTTACCTAATAGTAAAAATGTTTATCTTTATGATTTAATAACTAATCCTGAAAATTTTATTGATGATAAAGATGAGTTAATTATCACTTTATGTAATGGAGGTAATCGCAGTAGTGATGCCGCTCATGAATTACGTCAGCACGGTTATCATAATGCTTTTGTTCTAGAACATGGCATTTATGGCTATTATCGTTGGCAAGATAGTTTAAAATAAAAAAAATTGTAGTAATATCTACAATTTTTTTATAAATTTTCATAAAAATTATTATTAACTTTAAAATCACTGGTTTCTTTTAAATCTTTTAGTTTTTCTTTTTCAGCACTTGATAAAGTCGTTGGAATGGCAATATCAATTGTGACAATTAAATCCCCACGTTTTGTTGCAGTTGGTGAACGGAAAAAACCATGATTTGGAATATTAAAAACTGACCCTGATTTTGTATTTGGTGGTAATTTTAAGCGCACATCCCCATCAAATGTTGGGACGGTAATTTCGCCACCCAGTAAAGCATCTAAGTAACTAACCGGTAGTTTTAATCCTAAAGTATTTTCATCAAGACGGCTAAAATAACTATTTGGTTTAATAATTAAATCAACAAAAATATCACCCCGTGGTCCACCATTATAACCATAGTTTCCTTTTTGACGGAAACGTAGATGGTTTCCAGCTACTGATTTTGGTAATTCCAAATCAATTTTTTCTTTTGCTAAACTACGACCTTTCCCTTTACAACTTTGACATTTATTAACAATTACTTTTCCTTTTCCTTTACAATCCGGACAAGGTTGTTGGGATTGAACAATTCCAAACAAACTGCGTTGTTCTATATTTACATAACCATATCCTTTACATGTTGTACATTGATGAATATCAGTTTTTGGGTTTTTAGCCCCCGTTCCCTCACAACTAGTACATGGTTTATCTAGTTCAACTTCTAATGTAATTGTTTTACCAAACATTAATTCTTTTAAAGAAACTGATACTTGGGCAGCTAAGTCTTGTCCTTTAATTGGTTGGCTATGACCTGCTCGTTGCTTTTTGCCACCCCCACCAAAAAAGTTTTCAAAAATGTCACCAAAACCACCAGAGAAAATATCTTCAAAACCACCAAAACCACCAAAGCCACCAAAACCTTGACCAAAGCCACCCATTCCTTCCATTCCACTGTGACCAAACTGATCATAGTTAGCGCGTTTTGAAGGATCAGATAAAACTTCGTAGGCTTCATTTACTTCTTTAAATTTTGCTTCGGCATCAGGGGCTTTTGAAACATCTGGGTGATATTTTTTTGCTAACTGGCGAAATGCTTTTTTAATTTCATCGTCAGTCGCTGTTTTACTAACTCCCAACACTTCATAATAGTCTTTTTTTGACATTTTGTTCACCATCCTATTTTCTACTCTCGAAAGAAAAGATAACTAAAATTTTAGTTATCTCAACTAATTAGATTAGTCTTCTTTTGTTTCGTCTTCAGCAATTTTTTCTTCATCACTATCTGGAGCTTGATTCATAAATTGCGCTGCTTGGGCCATTGCTTCTTCTAAAACTTGCATTTTTGCTTCTAGACCAGCATAATCTTCTTTTTCTAATAATTCTTTAATTTCTTTTACCATTATTTCTGTTTGCTCAATTTGCTCTGGGGCCATTTTATCACGGTTCCCAACTAACGCTTGATCAATTGTTGCTAAGTATGTTTCTGCTTTATTACGTAATTCAATATTTTTTAATTTTGATTCATCTTTTTCTTTATTTTCTTCGGCTTCACGAACCATTTTTTGAATTTCTTCTTCACTTAACCCTTGACCACTTGTAATTGTCACTGATTGTTCTTGGTTTGTTTTTAAGTCTTTTGCCGAAACTGAGACAATTCCGTTTGCATCAATTGAAAATTTAACTTCAATTTGTGGCATTCCTTTTGACGCTGGTTCAATTCCTGATAATTGGAAACGACCTAACGTTTTATTATCGGCCGCTAATTTACGTTCTCCTTGTAAGACATGGATATCAACAGCAGGTTGATTATCAACAGCAGTTGAGAATACTTGTGCTTTTGAAGTTGGGATTGTTGTATTACGAGGAATTAAGACCGTTGAGACTCCCCCTAATGTTTCAATTCCTAATGATAATGGTGTCACATCAAGCAATAAAACATCTTTAACATCTCCAGCTAAAACCCCACCTTGAATTGCAGCTCCCATCGCTACAACTTCATCTGGGTTAATTGTACGGTTTGGTTCTTTATTTAATTCTTTTTTAATTACTGCTTGAACAGCAGGAATTCTTGTACTTCCTCCAACTAATAGAACTTGATCAATATCACTTGGTTTTAATTTTGCATCAGCTAATGCTTTTCGGACTGGTTCAATTGTTCTTTCTACTAGACCTTTTGTCATTTCATCAAATTTAGCACGTGTTAAAGTTAAATTCATATGTAATGGATTTCCATCACGAGCTGTAATAAATGGGGCTGCAATTTCAACTTGTAATTGTGCTGATAAATTCTTTTTCGCTTTTTCAGCTTCTTCTTTTAGACGTTGCATTGCCATTTTATCTGTTGTTAAATCAATGCCATTTTCTTTTTTAAATTCTTCAACCATTCAATTGATGATAACTTCATCAAAGTCATCTCCCCCTAAATGGTTATCTCCTGAAGTTGATAATACTTCAAATGTTCCATCAGCTAAATCAAGGATCGAAACGTCAAATGTTCCTCCCCCTAAGTCGTAAACTAAAACTTTTTGTTCTTTATCTGTTTTATCAATTCCATATGCTAAAGCAGCAGCAGTTGGTTCGTTAATAATTCTTTCAACATCTAACCCAGCAATTTTCCCAGCATCTTTTGTTGCTTGACGTTGAGCATCATTAAAGTAAGCTGGAACAGTAATAACTGCTTTGGTAACTGGTTGACCAATTTTCTTTTCGGCAAAAGTTTTTAAGTAACGTAAAATTTCAGCTGAAATTTGTTCTGGTGTATAACTTTTACCATTAATATCTACTTTTTCATTAGTTCCCATTTTTCTTTTAATTGAACTAATTGTATTTGGGTTAGTTACTGCTTGACGTTTAGCAGCATCCCCAACAATAATTTCTCCATTTTTAAATGAAACTACTGAGGGAGTTGTACGTTGCCCTTCTGGATTTTCTAAAACCTTAAATTCCTTTCCTTCCATGACAGCAACACAAGAGTTTGTAGTTCCTAAATCAATTCCAATAATTTTTGACATAATATCATTCCTTCCTTTTCTGCATTTATTTTCTCATAATTTATTTTTTTAATTTTTTATTTTGCGACTTCTACCGCGGTATGGCGTAAGACACGACCATGTAAGTAATAACCTTTTTGCAAGACACGAATAATTGACCCTGATTTTACTTCTTGGCTTTCAATTGTTTCAATTGCCGCATGTAACTGCGGATTAAATTCGTCACCTGTTTTGACTGGAATTTCAACAATTCCCTCTTCACTAAATGTTAATTTAATTAATTTATAGATCATTTCAAACCCGGTTAAAAAGTTTTTAACTTCACTACTGACATTTTCAACTTCTAAAGCCCGTTCAAAGTTATCTAACACTGGTAATAATTTTTCGGCAAAACCAAAGGCACGGAATCGTTTAACTTCACCAAGTTCTTCATGAATTCGTTTCTTTAAATTTTCCCCATCAGCTAAAACCAACAACTTTTCTTCGCGTAAGCGATTGTTATCTTTTAATAATAAGTCAATTTCTTGTTCTAATTCAGAGATAACAACTTCCAAATTATCTTTAACTTCCGTAATTTTTGTTAAACCTTCTTCGGCTGGATCTAATTCATGACGAATATTTTTACTTGTTAAATCTTGATTTTTAACAAGTTCACTACGTAAATGTTCAATTTTTTCTTTTAACTTTGATGGTGAAGTATCATTTATATTTTCTTTACTCACTTTTTAGACCTCCTTCTCTTATTCTTGATATGTTTCTCGGATTTTATTAGCTAATCACTCAAGAATTTCATGAACCTTATCATATTCCAATCGTTTTGGTCCTACTAAGGCAATTCCTCCTTCTTGAACATTATCAACTTTATATGTTGTTGATAATAAGGCAACATCATCATTGCCATTATCAAGTTGGATTTCATTACCAATTTGAATTGAAACAGCATTACTTTTACCATTTTGAACTTTTTTAAAAAAGTTAAACGGTGAAACATTTTCAATAAACTGAATAATTTGTTTAATTCGTTCTGGATTATTATATTCAGGATTTTGTAACATATACTGCATCCCATGGGTTGAATATGATGGTTTAATAATACTTGTTAAGGCATTAGCAAATTGTTTTAAAATATATTCATGGTGTTGAACTTGTTGTTCTAAAATTGGGCGAATCACCTCAAATTTAGCTGATAATTCATTTAATTTGGTATTTTCCAACCGCGTATTAAATAATTCAATTGAAATTTGTAAGTCTTCAATTGAAATATTATCATCAATTGTGAACAACTTGTTTTGAACATGGCCATTTGATAAAACAAAGATAATTAAAGTTTGTTTATCTGAAATTGGTAATAACTCCAATTTTTTTAACCGTTCTTCTTGAAAGTTAGGTCCAACAACTACTGTTGTTAAATTTGTCATTTCACTAAGAATTTGGCCTGTTTGATCTAAAATATCATTAATTGTCATATTTCGGTTTGAAAACAATAACTCAATCCGGTTTTTAATATCATCAATATTTTTACTATGCATTAAATTATCAACATAATAACGATAACCTTTTGTTGAAGGAATTCGTCCTGAAGAAGCATGTTCTTTTTCTAAAAAACCCTCTTTTTCAAGTAATGCACAATCATTGCGAATTGTTGCCGAAGAAGCATCAATTAAATCTGCTTCCATTATTGTTTTACTACCAACTGGCTGTGCTGTTTTTGTATATTCCTCAACAATAATCTTTAGAATATTAGCTTGTCGTGATGTTAACATATCAGCACCTCCTTTTCCAAATAATATTCTGGCAATTAACACTATTTAGTGCTAACAATAACATTATAAATTATCATTTCAATAATTCAAGTGCTAATTTAATTTTGTGCTGGTTTTTATTACTAATTCTTTATTATCAACATCAATTGTGTATGAATTATCTTCTTTAATTTCTTCGGTAATAATTGCGCGAGCAATTAGCGTTTCAATGTTGCGTTGAATATAACGTTTGATTGGTCGAGCCCCAAATTCCCGATCATAACCTTCAGTAATGATCTTTTCTAAAACAGCTTCGGAAAATACTAATCGAATATTTTTATTTGTTTCAATTCGTTGTGTTAATTCCCCTAATTCTTTTTCAACAATCTCTTTAATAATTTCTTTTGATAAAGCACTAAAGACAATAACATTATCAATACGGTTTAAAAACTCTGGTTTGAAATGTTTTGCTAATTCTTTTTGAATTTTCACCCCAACCCCTTCATTGTTTTCATTTAATAAATATTCTGATCCAATATTTGAAGTCATAATAATGATTGTATTTTTAAAGTCAACGGTTTTACCAAGGCCATCAGTAATACGACCATCATCTAAAATTTGTAATAAAATGTTTAATACTTCAGGATTAGCTTTTTCAATTTCATCAAATAACACAATTGAATATGGGTTACGACGAACGGCTTCTGTTAATTGTCCTCCTTGTTCATAACCAACATAGCCCGGAGGTGCTCCAATTAAGCGGCTTACGGCATGTTTTTCCATATATTCTGACATATCTAGTCGCACCATTTGTTTTTCTGAATTAAATAAGACATATGCCAAACTACGAGCAATTTCTGTTTTACCAACTCCAGTTGGTCCTAAAAAAAGAAAACTTCCAATTGGTTTGTCAGGGTCTTTAATGCCACTACGGCTTCTTAAGATTGCATCAGCAACAGCTTCAATTGCTTCATTTTGACCACGGACTCTTTTTCGTAAAATTTTATTTAAATTTAATAATTTACTTTTTTCTTTTTCAACTAAGCGATCAACAGGAATCCCTGTTCATTTGCCAACAATTTTAGCGATATCACGTTCTGTCACATCTTCTTTTAATAAATGTGATTCCGAAGCCATCTGTTCTTCTTGGTGTAATTTTTCTTCTAATGCTGGTAATAATGAATATTTAATTTCCCCAGCACGATTAAAGTCCCCTGTTAACTGGGCTAAATCTAGTTCTTTTTTTAATTTTTCAACTTGTGATTTAACTTCTTTTAGATTTTTGATGGCATTTTTTTCACTATTTCATTGCGCTTCTAGTTTTTCTTGTTTTACTTTTAATGGCGCTAATTCTGTTTCAATATCAGCTAAACGACCTTTTGAAATTTGATCAGCTTCTTTTTGCAACGCTGCTTTTTCAATTTCTAACTGAATAATTTTACGATTTAATGTATCTAATTCTGTTGGAACTGAGGCAATTTCCGTTTTAATTGTCGCTGATGCTTCATCAACTAAATCAATTGCTTTATCAGGTAAAAAACGATCACTAATATAACGTGAAGATAAGTTAACCGCCGCAACTAAAGCATTATCATGGATCTTAACCCCATGATAAGTTTCAAAACGCTCTTTTAATCCCCGCAAAATTGATATACTTTCTTCAATGGTTGGTTCATTAACCATTACTTTTTGAAATCTTCGTTCTAACGCCGCATCTTTTTCAATGTATAAGCGATGTTCATCTAAAGTTGTGGCCCCGATACAGTGTAGTTCACCACGGGCCAACATTGGTTTTAATAAGTTTCCAGCGTCCATGCTTCCTTGCGTTTTACCTGCTCCAACAATTAAGTGTAGCTCATCAATAAATAAGATAATTTCTCCATTTGATTCTTTAACTTTATTCATAATAGCTTTTAATCGTTCTTCAAATTCCCCTTGGAATTTAGCCCCAGCAATTAAAGCTCCCATATCTAATTCATAAATTACTTTATTTTTTAAATTACTTGGAACATCTCCTTTAATAATACGTTGGGCTAAGCCTTCAACGATGGCTGTTTTCCCAACCCCTGGTTCCCCAATTAAAACGGGATTATTTTTAGTTTTCCGTGATAAAATTCGAATAACACGATTGATTTCATCATCACGGCCAATAATTGGTTCTAATTTACCAATACTTGCCTCTTTATTTAAGTTTTTGGTAAATTTTTCAAGAATTTTTGGATCTTTGCCTGGTTCATACTGTTGTTGAAATTCCATAATACCTACCTCCCTAGTTAGCACTCGTTTATTATGATTGCTAATATATCTTAATCATAGCAGATATTCTAGCAAATACAAGGTATTACTGCTAAAATTATCAAAATTTTCCAATTATAATAAATATTGGATATAATTAATGTGGAAATAGTAAGGTGGGATAACAATGCAATTACAACATTTAAATAAGAAGCGCTTAATTTTAATTGACCTTGATGGCACAACATTAATGAATGATGGAGTAACAATTCACCCAACAACATTAACTGTCTTACAAAAAGCGACAATGGATGGTCATAAAGTTTGTATCATTACTGGACGCCCATACCGGGCAAGTATTCGTTTTTATCGTCAATTAGGCTTAGATACACTATTAAATAATTTTGATGGTGGTCATATTCATGATCCGTTAAAACGAGAATTTAAACGAATTGTCTTTTCAATTTCCTATGATGTTATTATTGGGATCATAAATCATCCCAATATTATTGGTAAACTTGATAACTTACTAATTGAGCACTATGACAAAGCAATTTGTTGAAAAAAAGATGCCACAATTGAAAACTATTTTCATCTTGATAATGAAATTGATGATGAATATTTTATTGCTAACCCTTATGAACTATGACGTGGTCCTGCTAGTAATATGGCCTTATATCTTAAAGATGAAAAAGACAAAGATACAATTTTTCGGGCTTTAGAAAATTATAAAAATTCAGTTCATGCCCACATTGGGGCAAAAAGTAACGATGGTAAATTAATGATTAATATTACTAATAAAATTGTTTCAAAAGGTTTTACCGCTGTTATTTTAGCCCAATACTATAATGTTGATATTCGTGATGTGATTGCTTTTGGTGATGAGTTGAATGATCAACAAATGTTAGAAGCTGTTGGCTACGGGGTGGCCATGAAAAATGGTAATGACGCCCTAAAAACTGTAGCACGGGGAATTACCCATTTAACTAATGAAGAAGGTGGGGTTGGTCACTATTTAGAAAAACTACTGGCTGGAGAAGAAGTATAAAAAAATAGGTTTAGTTATTAAACCTATTTTTTTATGATAATAAATAATTATCTTTTAAAGCACTAGTAAAAAATTCATTTAAAATTTCTCAATTTAGTCCTTTTTTATCGTCTGGTGTTAAAAATCATTGGACAAAAGATTCAGCAAATAATTCACTATTCCCCCCATAATTTTTAACTCCACTACGGCCATATTCTGACTGAACAAATGATCATGCTGCTAATGTTTGTTGTTTGGGAAAAGCGCTACTAATTCCTGCTCGTTCCCCTAAATATTTGACAAGATAATCATTAGGATCAACTTTATTAACATATATTTCGACATCGCCCCCAATTGAATCTAACTTTGAACAAACACCTGGTTTGGGATTAAAATTACTATGAATTAAATTACGGCTTCCTTTTAAAATATATGCAAAATTAGCTAACGCATGTCCTGTTTCATGAACAACTACTTCACTATTATCGGGAGCCGCTCATCATCCTTGATCATACTGTTTTTTTGAAAGACTGGCCTGACCAACTAAAGGTCCAAAGACAATACATTGGAAAAATCCGCGGCGATCAGCTAACCTATTAGTATAAGCTATAGAGTCTTCAAGCACATCTAATATTTGAATATTATAAAGTAATTTTTCAAACATTTCTTGACCATATAGGTTATAAAAAGCATTATAGAATTTTAAGATATTATTTTTAAAATTCACTTGATCCCCAAAATCTGCTTGTTGACTTAAACTTGTCAATTCATATTGATAATAGCTATTATTTCTTAAGGCTTGTTCAATTTGTCTTAGGTCGGTAAATTTTGGGTTACTAACTAATTTATTAAAATTATTAACCGCTTGCGAACTAGCCTTATAAATCATGTTGCTTTCACAACGTTTAATTAAAGCAACATCATCGTTATTAATGTCAGGAACAACTCGATGCTGATTGTTTAAAATTAGATTGTCGGATGCCAATTGATTTAATAATTCTTCTGAATTATTTTCTCGACTTAAATCGACTTTTTCTGAACTATGATTTTGATATAGTAGACAATTTGTTGCATAAGGATTTTGTTGACTTGCGACACTAGTAAAGTACCAGACAACAATCCCAATAATTGTCCCAGCAACAATTGCTGAAACTAAAATAATTATTAAAACTAAATTTTTTGTAGTTTTAACCATCTTTTTTTCCCCCTTTAAAAATAATTTTTACGCTTGAATAACTTAATTTATTATATTACATTAAATAATTCTGGATAAATATTTTCATACATATTTAAACTACTAATTAATTTAATGGTACTTCTTGCTAATTTAACTTTTGGTAACAAAATATTTTGCTGTAAATGACTAAGTTTATGGGCGCTAACAACTGGCTGAATATTAAAATATTTAACTCATAATAAGATTAGCTGAAAAACAGTACAATTATATTTTTCAGCTTCTGCTTGTAAAGTTTTTTGTGATAATAAACCGCTACATTTTAAACCTCTCAACACCGCATAACCCTGAACTAAAATATTTTTATTTTGACAAAATTAAATCCGGTCTCATCGTTGGTTAAATGGGCTAAATTCTATTTGATTAATTTCAGGATAGCAGCCTGTTTTGGCATATAATAATTTAATCATATCTTTGTCAAAATTGCTAACTCCAACCGTCCGGATTAATCCTGCTTTTTTAAGGGTCAATAACTCTTGATAAGCTTTAATTGTTGCTTCAAAATTAAGACTAGGATGATGTAATAAAACAATATCCAAATAATCTAATTGCAGATTTTCTAATGCTTGGTAGACAACTTTTTTAGTTTGATTTTTCTCAACACTATGAGCACTTATTTTTGTCGCAATAATTAAGTCTGTGCGCTCATGATGGGTTTCATTAAGATAATGCTTAATTGCTCGCCCGATTATTTTCTCATTTTGATATTCTTCCGCGCTATCAATTATTTCATACCCATTTTTTAAAGCATTAATAATGACATTTTCATCTTCAATGTCCATAGTTCCCAACACAACTTTTTCCACTTGGTTCAACATTTTAATACCTCCATCTATTAATTAATAATAAATTTAGTACTATTGTTACTTACTATAATGAACTAATAATTCATCCATTGTTTTTCTAATTGGATATTTTGAAATGATTTGATGATAAATATTGTTATAGCCAATAAATGAATTCACGACAAATTCATCATTTATTACTGTTAGTGGTTTTAAAACTGTTCCACCAGTTAAACTTGCGGCAAAAAACATCGTACTTTCATCTTGAACTAAATCATGTTCAGTGAAAATTGTATTAAAAGTCAATTTTTTTTGTTGTAAGACCTTTTGTTCAATTCCAACCCGTTCTAATGTTTCTGGTTCATTTGGCCAGATTTGATCATATCCAACTAATTTTGCTCACATTTGATGGTTTGTTGCAATTGCAAGAGAAGCCATTAAAACCCCTTCAGGGGCACCCCCAGTCCCATATAAAAAATCCGCTTTTCTTAGGGCCACATCAATAGCCCCTAACACATCTCCTTCTTTAATCAACCACACTTGAATCCCTAAGGTACGCATTTTAGCAATTATTGCTTGATGACGTGGTTTATCCAAAATAATACATGATAAATTTGGTTTAATTGAAACTAATTTTTTAAGAATTTCAAAAATTTCTAAATTAAAATCAACATATTTTGCTAAATTTTTGCCAATAAATAATTTTTCCATATACATTTCAGGAATTTGCAACATTGAATCTGATTTCGCAATGGCAATGCATGAAATTGAACCTTCTTCATTTTTACTAGCAGGCGAAGTTCCCTCAATTGGATCAACAGCAATATCAATTGTAATAGCTTGATTTTCCGTAAACGTTTGGCCCTGGTATAACATTGGTGCCGCATCCAATTCTCCTTCACCAATTGCAATTTTTGCTTTAGCATTGTTATTTGTTAATAGTCTATTAATAATATCGACCGCTTTTTGATCTAGGGTATTTTTGTCATGTTTTCCAACCAATGGTGACGCGGCAATGACAGCTAATTCAACCGCTCGTAAAAATAAAAGACTATTTGTTTCCATACTTTTCCTCGCCCATCTAATTATTTCTTTTTTGTTATTATAATTTAATCATAAAAAAATAAGGTTTGCGCGAATAATTTTATCTTTTTAAAATTTTTTTTCGGCAAAACCTTATTTATTTTTTTCTATTCTTTATTAGTTTTATCAATTAATTTATCTTTTGCTTTTTCATCATGTAAGGAATCAACCACTTCAACCTTATGAAAGAGTTCGGATAAGGCCTTACGTCAACCGACTTCTGTAGCAAAAATAATATATTCATTAATTGAAATCAAGAAGGTACAAAAAATAATTGGAATAACATAAATTCAATAATATCATGTTGGTGGTAAAATTTCGGTTGGAACGCCAATCGCAATAAATAAGTATTGGAAGACTGGTGTTCAAAAGAACATTAATAACTGCGTTGCTGTTGTATAAGTTGGTCCCGCTTTTGATAACCCTGAATAATACAGCATTCGCCCTGTTCCCATAATAACTCCTCCACATAAGAAGATTATTAAATATTGATAATATTGAAAATTACTAAATATTTGATAACCAACTCAAAAACCTTGATGAGGATTATCAACTAACGCTGCGATTGGTAACCCAAAAACTAACATAATAAGCGCTGATGAACCAGTTTTAATTGAAACTGCTTCTTTGTCAGTAAATTTAACTTTTGAGCTACGCATTAAATGTGACATTCCTAATGCTTCTAAAGAATATAATCCAGCTGTTACTAACGCTAAACACATTCCCCCAATTGAACTTCAACTTAACCCTTGTTCAACAGCAAAGTTAATTGACATTCCAATAATTAATGTTGTTGAAAGAATTAAAGCAATTCATGTATATTTACTTTGACGGGCACGAAAGAAAATTATACTTCCAACTGCTGCTAAAATAACATTTAAATTTAATAATAAATTTGGGACAGTTCCATCAACTTTTCCAGCTGCATTAATTGTCATTAAGACTGCTAATTGTAAAAAAATCATTGCGAATGGTCCCCCAAGGAATCCAAATAAAATAATTAATCACGCTGTTTTATGACGTAATTTTTTAAAATAACGAATAAAATTAGTCGGTTTATAAAATAAAAACATTACAACTGCTGCCATTATTTCTTGTATTGTTACATAAAAAGTTGTATTTAAAGTTGAATTTAAATCACCATAACCTCCATTTGCCGGCAGGATATATAATAGTAATGGCACAAGGGAATAAATTACGGCCGCAATAAGACCATGGGAAATTCCAACAATTACTGTTTTTTTTGATTTAATTTTTTTAAACTCAGCGGCTGAAACTAACTGAGTGGCTTTTGGTTTTTCAAGTTTTCTTAGACTCATTCTTGTTTTTTCCCTCTTCTATTTAATTTTCTATATTGTGCTTGTTTTGAAAAAAAATAATTACAATTATTTCTTATTACTATAACATAAAAAAAAATAAATAGTTAAAAATATTAAAATATTTTTACATTTTAAGCATTTTAAGCATATACTAATTATTGTATAGTTAAAGTAACTTAGGAGTCATGACGGTGGAAAAGAAACGAAAAATTACCCAACAAGAATATGAAAATATTAAAGAAAATATTCGCCAAGCACAAAAAACCTTAAAACATTGTATTAATCAAACTGAATTAACACGAAAAAATATCAAAAAACGATTGGCAAAATTAGAAGCAAATCCTGATCAAAAAAAAGAATTTAAACTGAAAGTTGCTCTTGAACAATTAAAAATTACAGAAAAAAGCACAATTAATAAATTAGTTGAAAAGATTGTTGAATACGAACAAGAATTAATTATTGCTGAAAATTACTTAAATATTAAAAATCCGATTGCCGTTTTAAAACCCAATTATAAAAGCAAAAAAGAGAAAATTCCCTTTTCATTAAAAAAATATTTTCAAGTCACAAACTGAAAAAATTATGGTTATATATTTTTAGCAGCTTTAATTGCAACAATTGCTTTTGATTATTTCTTTTCACCAAGTCGAATTTTGCCTCCCGGAATTGGAGCCCTAGGACGTATTTTTGCCCAATTTATTTTTCCACCATTAAGTATTGATAATATCAATAATTCTAATCTACTATATTACATCTTTTTTATTGTCTTAAATATTCCTTTAATTATTTTTAGTTGAAAGGTTCTTGGTGTTAGTTTTACTCTTAAAAGTCTAATGTATATGATTGGTCAAATCCTATTTCATATTATTATTAATGGGATTGGCTCATATCATGGTATTCCTTATCTTAATTCAAATGACTTTTACTTTTTACAAAATCTAAATACAATAAAAGATCAAACAATCCTTGACCTATGAATTTTCTTTTTTGGATTAATTGGAGCTATTTTAACTGGTATTGCTTATGGAATGTTATATAAAGTTGGTTCTTGCCCAGGAGGAACCGACTTTATTAATAACTATATTGCTCGAAAAAAAGAAAAACCAATTGGTAATATTTCAATTTTGGTTAATAGCATAATACTATTAGGGTCTTGAGCAATTAGCTATGGGATTAAATCAAATACACCTAACCCTAGTTTTGGTCTTTACTACTTCTCAGCCCCACTCTTTGCTTCATTTATGGTTATTTTTATTACTGGTTTGGTTGCCAACAAAATTTTCCCTCGCTATCGTAATACAACATTATTTATTATTTCCGAAAAACCAATTCTTGTTTCAGACCGATTAAAAACAAAAGGAATTCATAATCAATGCGCTTGAAAAGTAGATTGAACATTTGATGATAATATTAGAGATGATAGTATTCTAATTATGATTACAATTCCGCTAGTTTTTTTTCGGGAAATAAAAGAAACTGTTCTACTAGCTGACCCTGGAGCCATTATTCGTTCCCAATCAGCATATAAAATTGGGGAAATGCCCCGGGATAAAAAATAAGGAGAAGTATAAATGAAATTAAAAGGCTATACCCATATTTATTATGGCAATGGAAAAGGAAAAACTTCTATTTTAAACGGTATGACAATTCGAGCCCTTGGCTATCACTGAAATGTTAAATATTTACGATTTTTAAAAAATCGTCAATCAGGGGAAATGCTTTTCTTTGAAGAAATTAAGCATCCAAATTTAGAAATTAAAAATTATTATTCTTCTAATACAAAGTTTTTTTGAGAAATGAATGATGAAGAAAAGGCGATATTAAAAACCGAAATGCGATTAGGCTTTGAAGAATTAAAAGAACTATCTCAGCAAGAAAATATTGATTTAATTATTGTTGATGAATTATTAGGATGTATTGTTAATGAATTAATCACTGAAGAAGAATTAATTGCTGTAATAAAGAATAAAAATCCAAAAATTGAAATGGCTTTTTCAGGTCATCATATGACCCCAACTTTAGCTAGTGCTGTTGACTTAATTAGTTTTGTTTCTGCTGAAAAACACTATTTTTACGATAAAGTTCCTGCTCGTAAAGGAATTGAATTTTAAAAGTCCGAGAAATTTCTCGGACTTTTTATTTATTTTTTAATAGCAATTCTAATTCATCAATTAAAGATGTTAATTTTTGAATTAATGGATCATAAACCGTTTGATCAGTATAATCTATCCCAATATCTTTTAAAATTAAAAGTGGTTCTTTATTTCCACCTTGTTTTAAGAAATTAATTAACTGTTCAGAATGTTGATTCAAAACATCTTTATAAAGTTTAAATGAAGCAACGATACAAGTAGCATATTTATAAACATAATATGGCGAATTAAAAAAATGTAAAATTCTTGTTCAACCATAAGGCTTTCCTTTTTCATCTAGCTTATCAAAAACATGATAACCAAATTCTTCTGATTTTTGCGCAAAAAGATCGGCTAATTTATCAGCATCTAATGACTCATTATTTTCAACTTTTTGATGGGCTGTTCATTCAAAATCAGCAAAATGAATTTGGCGGAAAAAGGTTCCCATTATTTCTTCAATACGATTTTGTAATAAATAAATTTTTTCATCATTAGTTGTTGCAATTGAATATAGGTAATCAAATAGTAAATGTTCATTTACTGTTGAAGCAACTTCCGCTAAAATAATTGGATAATTCCCTAGTGGATAACGATTATTACTATCAGCTAATAATGTATGAACAGAGTGCCCTACCTCATGGGCTAAAGTGTTAACTGAACTAATTGTTCCATCTCAGTTCATTAAAATAATTGGTTCAACACCAGCCCCACCAGAAGAATAAGCCCCATCACGTTTATTAGTATCTTCATAATAATCAATGCGATTATTACTTCAAGCTTTTTCTAATTGCGTTAAATATTCAGCTCCTAATGGTTTTAAAGCTGTCCGAATTAAATCTTTTGCTTCTTCCACGCTATATTTTTTGTCTAAACTAGCAACATTTTTAACCAATTTTAAACTACGATCTGTTGCATAAAATTTTTCAAATTTAAAATAGTTTTTTAACAATAGTTCATAACGAGCAAATAAATTACTATGTTTTTTACCATATTTAATTAAACTAACATAAATTTCTTCGTCAACATCATCACCGCTTAACGCTGCTTGTAAAGTATTTTTATAACCGCGTAATTGGACATCTTCCACTGCTTCATGAATTATTGCTTCATAAACACGCGCAAGCGAATGTTTTTTTTCGACCAAGTTTTTTGTAAATAATTCTGAAACTTTAATTCTTAACCCTTGATCTTTTAAAGGATCACTTTTTTCCATAATTTCACTATACAAGGCATTTGTTAATTCTGCTTCTTGACCTTTATGAGTAATGTAAACAGGTTTACGATCAGCGTAAGCTAATAAATCGTACAAATCATCAGCAGCTCCACGGCTACGAGCGACAATTGATAAAATTTCTTCATCACGCGCTGACAAAATATATTTGCTACTACGGAAAAATTTCCGATAACCATATTCATATTGACTAATATCAGGGTCATTTTTTACCCAATTCATCACAGTTGCTTCCCCAATTGTTTTAATTTCTGGTGCAACAAAGGCTAATTTACTTGAAATTTGATTAATTGTATTAGAATAAATTCCGCTTAACTCTTGGTATTCTAGATTAGTTGTATCAATATCGCCCATATGCAAATATTGTCCTAACTTACTAGCAATTAAATCAATTTGTTCATCTAGTAAAAGATATTTTTTAAAAATCTTTTGATCATTTAGCTTACCTTTGAAGGTAATAATTTCTTCTAATTTCTTAACTATTATTGCTAAATCTGCTTTTCACGCTTGGACATCTTGATACAAGTGTGAAAAATCTCATTTATACTCATTTGCGACTTCGCTTCTTTTCATGGCTTTGCCCCTTTCTTTCTTACAAGTTCTATTATAACTGATTAAACCGAAAATTAATATTTGATAAATTCTTAATTTTATGAGATTTTAAAACCGGTAAGTGTTATAATTCTTACTATAAATTATATTAGATAATTAATTAGAAAGAAGGAATTAATCCAATGATTTTACTAAATGATAAAAATCAAGAACTAACACTAAAAGCAGTGTTTAAAGAAGATGAACTTAACCCCCTAATTATTAAAGAAAGCAATAGCACAACTTTAATTAGTGAAGACAAAACAATTTATGCTTACTTTGATAAAGCATTAGATTTTAAAACAGCAACAAAATTTATTTGCAATTTTGTTAAAGCTAACAAGTATAATGTAAATATTAATATTGATAGTTTTAAAAAAGGCGCACAAGAAAATAGTTGTGTTGGTCGTGCAATTATGGAAAGTGTTTTTTATGCCGATTATGAAGAATTCTCATTAAAAACAGCTAAAAAAAATAATGTTAAACCAACAATTAATTTGATTCACAGTTGTAGCCGTGCCCAAGAAAAATTTGAAGAAATTAAAATTAAAATGGAATTAGTTAATTTTGCTCGTACTCTGCAAGATACACCACCAAACTTAATGTATCCAGAAATGTTTGCTAATAAAATAAAAGAAATGGCAGCAGGAATTCCAAATTTAACTGTTAAAATTTTAGATAAAAAAGAAATTGAACAAGAAAAAATGGGATTATTATTAGCCGTTAATGCTGGTAGTAATTTAGAACCACGTGTAATAGTTTTAGAATACAACGGTAATCCTTCAAATAGTGAAAGAGTTGGTTTAATTGGAAAAGGAATTACTTTTGATAGTGGTGGATATAACTTAAAACCTTCAAATGCAATGGTTGGAATGAAATTTGACATGTCGGGAGCAGCAATTGTTTGTTCAACAATAATTGCCTTAGCAAAACAAAAAGCAAATGTTAATATTTCTGCTGTCGGTTGTTTAACTGAAAACCGAATTGGGGGTAAAGCAACTTTAACAGAATCAATTATTACCTCAATGAACGGTAAAACAGTTCAAATTGATAATACTGATGCTGAAGGAAGATTAGTATTAGCTGACGGAATTACATATGCGATCCGTAAATTAAATGTAACAAAATTAATTGAAGCTTCAACATTAACAGGGGCAATCTTAGTTGCTTTAGGAAAAACGATGACAGGAGTTTTTGCTAATAATGACGAATGATATCAAGAGTTTGCAAAAGCAACTGAACATTCACATGAAGAAATTTGAAGAATGCCAATTAAAGAAGAACATTTTGAAGCAATGCGAAAAACACCAATTGCTGATTTAACAAATGCCGAACCTTCAAGATTTGCCGGTAGTTCAACAGCCGCCGCATTCTTATGTGAATTTGTTGAAGATAAACCATATATTCACTTAGATATTGCTGGAACAGCTGACCAAAATAACCGTGGAACAGGTGTTATGCTTAAAACAATATTTGAAATGTTTAAATAAAAAGAACATGAGAAGTTAACTCATGTTTTTTTTATTTTTTAAAATTTTTTTAATTGTACGAAAGAAAAGAACAAAAACAGTTAAATATATAATAATAAAAACAATTGTTACTATAATTACAATATTTTTAATTGTCACAGAATTAAAATTATGTTTTAATCTTTTTACAGGAGTAAAATATATTAATTGTTCATTAATTAATTTTTTAGAACCATTAATAGCTTTAATTAGTATTTTACTATCATCAAGAAATATCCTATAGTCAATATCTTTAGTGGCAAAAACTCCTTTTTTTATTAAAGCATTATTAATTATTTTAATATATTCTGTTTTTAAACTGCTTGACCTCTTCAGGTTAGAAAAATCAATTTGTGATAAATCAAAAATATTATCAGTAAAATTAATAAGATACTCCCCTACAGTTTTGGATGAATATGGGTTTGCCCTGATTTTTATTTTCTTAATTACATTTGGCAAGTTATTTTTAGTATTATTAAAATCAGACAATTCTATTTCATCAATATAAATAAAATAATCTCTTTTATAAATTAAATTATAATTATTTAAAATATAAACTACTGCTAATTTAATATTATTCATTGATTCCTTATTATTGATGCTATTTGTTAGTGATGATATTTTGTCTAAATTAATTTTACTCAAATTTATTAAAGATTTAGAATTATTATTTCAAAAATAATAATTATTAATCTCTGATAATAATTGTTCATAAGTCATAGTTTTTAAATTTAAAACAATAGGATTTTTAACTTTTGTCAAAAATTTTTTTAATATATTGAAATGATCTGAAATAAAATAGTTTTGAAAATAAATGTTTTTAGTCCTAATAAAAAAATAGTAACTTAAAATTCGCCCAGAAGATTCATAGACTTTATAACTATAAATACCATCATTTTTAATAGTAAAATTTTTATCATTAACTTTATAATTTTTAATCGGATTTAAATTATCGTTAAGTTTATATAAATGAACAGAATCAATTTTTGACCAATTTATTTCTAATTTTAAATTATCGTTAGTTTCTATTGTCGAAAATATAATTGGGTAATCCATATTATTAAAAGTAATTTCTTCTTTTGCAATACTACCATCCGCTGAATAAAAGTTTGTTGATTTGGAATATCCTAAAATTATTATTTTTTTATTGTAAATAATATTTTGTTTATTATTAAGTTCTTGGACAATTTTAATTTCATATTGGGTATCGTTTAATTTTGGTCATAAATATAAATCAATATTATCTTTGCCAATAATTTCTTTATTATCTAAATAAAATTTTTCGTTATTAAATTTTGATAATAGTTTTACATTAACTGCACTATTATAAAAAAGGTTCTTCTTATAATCAGGATAATTAGCGTGATTATTAAAATTCTCATTAAAGATTCTTCCAGGTAAAAGTAGTAATCGCTGTTTTATATTTTCTTCCCCTGTTGATTGATATTTAATTTTAAAAACAAAATCATAATTTAAAATAATATTAGAAAAAGGGATTTTTAAATAAAAAGAACTAGAAATTAAATTAAATTGCAAATCTATATTTGGAACGCTAAAAAAATTAGTTAAATATTCATTTTCTCTAAACATTTTTAATAAATACTGATTCCAATTTATTAATAAATTTTTTTCTCGTACTTTTATATCATTCGTATAACTATCAAAAACTATTTCTTTTATTTTTAACAACTCGTTGAGTTTTAATTTAGTTTTTTCATAATTTAATTTTTCCTTATAAAAAACTCCAATTATTTTTAAACTTACATTTACATTTACATTCAAATATTTTAAACTTTTATTTTCCAAAATTACGCCCAGATTTAATATCAGTTTTTTATTATCACACTTAATATATAATGAAGTTAAAGCTTGTAATGTCCCATTGTTATTGTCTTTTTTTAAAGATTGAACTTGCATGCGAATTATTTTTTCACTAATTCTTTCTGTTTTAAGAATTATATTTTCCGATGAAATATTTCCCTCTTCTCCGGTTGAAAAATTAATATTACTATTTACATTAAAAGATAAATTTTCAATTAAGCTTTTTCAAAGACTTAAAGATATTTTTTCTGTTTCAAAATTGTATAATAAAATTTCAGGACCATAAATTGTGACATTAGTATTATTTTCTTTTCTAAATTGACTTAAATTACCTGATATATTAAAAGAAGATAAATTAGGATTAAATTTAACTATATTAAGTGGTTCAACATTTTCGATCGTACTGGATAATACTAAATTAAAAAAATTATTCTTTATAAGATTAAACGGATAATACACTAAATAAGTAAAAGTACAACAAACAAATAAAAGTAGAGTAAATAATCTTCGCAATAGTTTTCCTCCCTTAGAATCTATACTACATAAATTATTTACTTTATAGTTTAGAATTTTCCTCTTTACAATTAATTTATTAATAACCAATCTTACAAATCTTGTTTTCGAATTAAATTAAGACTAAAATAGAAACATAGCAAATAAAATAATTAAATCACTAAAATAATATTAACTATCATTATTTATTAAAATGGTAGGGTCTGGGCGGGTTTGAGGAAAGGACTTGTTAGAATGAAAAATTTATTATCCCTAATTGGGGTAACAGGATTAGGACTTGCAACTACAACTCCAATTATCATAAATAATAATATTGGATTTAATAGTAAAAATCAGGAAGAAGAATTAAAATCTGTAACAATGACTCATAAAAAAGCTCCCGAAAAAGCATTAGTTGGGGAATATAAAATAATTAATTTTTTATCTAGTTTAATTTTGGCTACAAAAAATTCTCTTCCTCAAGAGGAAGAGGGCAAAGAAATTTATTTTGTTGATACAGAATTATTTTCATTTTCCAAAACAACATTATATGCAACTTGACCAGCTTTTGATATCTTATTTACTAATTTAATAAAAGAACAACGAGAATTCACGATGGAAGAATTTTATACAACAAAAGAAATATCATATCAAACATATCAAATTATTTTTAAACTCTCTTATACTGTTGATAAAATAAGTTATACCAATTATTTTGAATCATTACCAATTGATGCGGATATTTTGTTTAATGAAGGTTTGGTAATTAATTCATATTTTGATTATCAATAAAAATTTGATAATAGAAAAATAAAAACTAGAATTTATCTTAAATTCTAGTTTTTTAATTCGCAATAAATAAAAATTATTTTTATAATATGTCAAACCTGCTCTTAATTATCCTTTATAAGACAAAAGATCTTGATAAATAGTATTTCCTTCAACCAAAGTTGTTATTAATGTAAATTGATCAAAATTTAAATCAAAAATATTAGTACTTGATAATTAAGCTACTATATTAGCACTTTTATTTGATAAACTCACCGATATCCCTACCATCTTTAATAAGTAGTTAATAGTTAGTATTAAATAATTAAAAAATCGCAATAAAATAAAAAATAATTTTTAATATAAATATTAAAAACAGTTTTTTGCTAACATGAATAATTTTGTGATATAAATTTTATTATTTTCTATTTAAAATAGTTCATTAATTTACTAATTGTAGTTTATATTTTTATTATGACATAAAAAATAATTTAGCAACTTAAACAAAGAAAAAAGCCAATGCGTAAATCATTAGCTTTATTTGATTTTTTTGCTATTAATTTTTTGGTGTTTTTTTGGTGCCTGGCTGACACCATGTAATTTTAAATATTTATTATTATTAACAACTGCTGACATCATGCTACTAAAGATTCAATTAACAACTCAATAAATAAATAAGGCAGCGGTTAAAAAGGTTTGAATCATATTTACAAAAGGATTTAATCCTTGTGGATCATCATAATAAATAATCAAACTAGTACGAGTAATTGTAAAAGTCAAAAACATCACTAGTGGCAAAATAATTCCTTCAATCAAATATTCTTTTACTAATCCCGGTCCTTTTAAATAGTCCATTAATGTTGCTAAAATATAAATTAATAGAGCTGTTGTTAAAACTAAATTTGCTAAGGCAAATAGAAATGGTAAGGCTCCGGATTCAAAAATATTGGTACTTTCAGGAGGAATAGCTGTAATACTTGGCAAGAGCATAATTGATCCAGCAATATTTAAAAATATTAATAAAATCAAGAAATAATAAGTAACAGCTGGTAAAATTAAATATTTGCGAACTTCAAATTTTTTACTTAAGGTTAGGGATCTAAAACCATGACTAACAATTGTGCCAACACTAGACACCATTACTAAAAGCGATACCCCTCATGTCGCTAAATTAAAATTACTATATTGACCAATTATTGGAAATGAAATAATTCCAACCACGGCCGCTAAACCAAGCCCATAAAATAAAAAATAATAATTAAATTTAATCATATATAATGAATAAATTTTTCATCCCAATTGTTGTTTATTATTTGTTTTACTATATAGCGTTTCAAAATAATGAATGTTGTAATTTGATCCTTGTGATGTCAATTGATAACCCTGACGAATATCAAAAAACAATTCACGTTTAACGCTCCCTGTTGAGACAGCCCGCTCTTTTTGGTAAAAGTCCTCACAACATTTAATAACTTCTTTAACAACTTTGCCATATCTTGGTAAGGCATAATCCCGAACCACCGCTGTTTTTAAATCAGCAACTAAAGATTCAACAAATTGCGGACGAATAATGTCATTAACATCATAACTTAAAAAATTACGTTTTAAACCATTAACATTATTTGTATTAACATTACGTTCCATCAATCGCAAAATTAGCATTAATTTATCATACTTATATAATAAAAATTGATTTTTATTTTTTTGATATTTGCGCATCAAACTATATGATGCTAAAAAAATTGATTTAAAAGTCGGAATAATCATTGCAAAAATTAATCCTAAAATTACCACTTGGAATGGTGACATAATTTGAACAATCACGGTATTTCCTTGTTGGCGCATCATTCAATTAATTCATGTTGAAAAAGCAAAATAACTAATTATGATAAATACTAATGTTACAATATTTCGCACAATATTGCGCATTTCATCACCTTATTCTATTTTTCTATAAATATATTATAACGAAAAAATCTTTTTTAAGAAATTATTTTATAAAAAAAGTAACCCCAGTTACTTTTTCCTTTTTACTTTTTAAAAATTTGATTCTGATGAAACTTTTTGTATTCACTAGCATAATAATTTGCATGTTTAATAGCATTAAAAACCATCATTGGATTTACCATAAATGGCTCATTATGCATTGTATCACCAGGTTGACATGCTTTTTCGGCGACTTTCATTCAAAGGGTTTCATCAAATTCATTAATTCCATAATCAGCTAAACAAATTGGTAATCCAACACTAATGCAAAATTCTAATACTTCATGTAGTTCGCAAGTTGGCGCTCCCTCCAAAATTAGTTCAATCACGGTTCCAAATGAAACTTTTTCGCCATGATAGAATTTTTCTAACGCTGGAACAATTGTTGAAGCATTGTAAAAGGCATGAGCACAAGCTAACCCACAAGATTCAAAGCCTAACCCACTTAATAGGGTATTTGCCTCAACAATTGCTTCAACATCAGCAGTACAGCTTTTATTTTCAACAGCTATTTTTGCTCGTAAACCATTTTCTAATAAGGTTTGATAACACGTATGGGCCAACACTAACCCTGATTTAGTACTTTTTGCTTTAAAAAAATTATCCTTATTCGCCTTTGCGACAGCTCGTGCTTCAAAATAAGTTCCTAAAGCATCTCCCATTCCAGCGACTAACAGACGAACTGGCGCTTTTGAAATAATATGGGTATCAACTAAAACAAAATCAGGATTTTTTTTATAGAATAAATATTCTTCAAATTCCCCATTATCTTTATAAATTACTGATAAAGCACTTGTTGGAGCATCACAACTTGCAGCTGATGGACAAATCCCCACTGGACATTTTTCAAAATAGCCAATAGCTTTAACAGTATCAATTGTTTTACCACCACCAACAGCGATAACCATTTGTAATTTTTTAGCTTGGTAAATTGCTCGTAAACGATTTATTTCACTATATGATGATTCCCCTCTAAATTCTTCAAGATGATAATTATGATCTTGTAATGTTTTTGCTAAAATTGGTTGTAAGTCTTTAATAATAATTTTATCAGCCACAATTAAAAACGAATCAGCTAATTGGCCAGCATAAGTATTTAACTGATGGATTGCATCATATCCTTGGATATAACGACTTGGTGTTCCTAAAATTTTTATCATTTTTTCACTTTCTCCTTACATTTTTGCCATTCGGCTCATAGTTTCTACTTCATGTTTTAACGTTGCTAGATCAATATCAAGATGATTGCTAGTAATAGCGACAAGAGTCCCCTCAAAAAAAGGACTATCAGCAATTGCGACGCGTTTTTGTAAAACTGGTGATAAAAAATTAATTGCCATTTCAGTATTCATAATTGAACTACCCAAATCACATAACACTAAAACATCATTATCAACCAATAATTCTGTTAATTTGTTTTGAATTAAAATCGGATCAGTCCCATATGCTTGACCTTCATCGATTCCGCCAATAAATTGGAATGGAAAATTATTTATTTTCATTTCACTGACAAAATCAACAACTGCTTTGGCCAGGGGATAAGAATGACTAACAACTAAAACAGCAACCATTTATTGTAAAGCCTCACTAACCGCTTCAAAAATTAGACTAACTGATTTAGCCCCTGGGTCCATGTGATTAACAGAACGCTCTTTTAAATAAGATGCTCGCCCCTTGGTTTTTAGCGTTGCAATTGTCCCTTCAGCACCCTCTTGCGCGGCTAAAGCCATTTTCGGATAAACATCTTTATTACTTAAATTTAAGTTTGTTTCCAAGACTTTAATTGCTGGTGCTAAAGCATCTAACATTGTGCCTTCACCAACATCACTTTTCCCAAGGGTTTTAACTGCTTTAATTCCAGCTAAATAAGCGTCTAATCATTCTTGTTGAGTTGTACCAGTTTTAATTGTTTTGCTCATGTTTAAAAAGAAGATGCCAAATAATGGTCCTGAACTACCACCAACTTTTGACATTAAGGTCATTGCCACAAAATTAAATGATGTTTGCCAAGTGCCATTTAATTTTGTTGGATCTTTAATAACTTCACTAAAACCACGGGTCAAGTTTGTCCCATGATCACCATCACCAATTGCTTGATCTAAATCATTCAATAATTCCTTGTTAGCCATTAGTTTTTCGGCAATCACTTGTCAAATTTTTGCTTGTTCCATTAAACAACAACCATTCCTACTGTAACTGCTTTTGCTTTTAACAATTCTGTCAATTCTTGATCTAGTTTTAAAATTGAAATTGAAAAGCCAGGCATTTCAATTGCAGTCATATAATTTCCTACAAAAGTTTTTTCACAAGTAACTTGATCAGCAGCTAATAATTTTAGGGTTTTACGAGCAACAATTGATAATTCCATCAAAGGAGTTCCTCCTAACCCATTAATCATTACGCCAACATGATCATTTGCTTTTAGTTTTAAGTGATCTTTAATTTTCTGATATAGCTCTGTAACAAATTCATCAACTGGTTTAATTGTTGTTTTGGCAACCCCTGGTTCACCGTGAATTCCTAAGCCAATTTCAACTTCATTATCTGCTAACATGAAACTTTTTTTACCATTGGCAGGAACTGTACATGCATCGGCACTAATTCCGTAACTTCCTAAATTAGCAATAACTTTTTCAGCCACGCGTTTAACTTCAGCTAAAGAAGCCCCCGTTTCGGCTTTTGCTCCAGCAATTTTATGGACAAAAATAGTTCCTGCAATTCCTCGTTTTCCTGTTGTAAAAGTACTATTTTCAAGAGCAAGATCATCATTTACAATAACATGGTCACAAGTAAAGCCTTCAGCTTGGGCCATTTCCATTGCCATTTCAAAGTTCATTACATCACCAGTATAGTTTTTAATTATTAGTAATGTTCCTTGTTCTGTTCCAACAGCATGAATCGCCGAAATAACTTGGTCAGGGGTTGGGGATGTAAAAATTTCACCACAAACAGCAGCATCTAACATCCCTTCCCCAACATAACCAGCATGTGCAGGTTCATGACCAGAGCCTCCACCACTAATCAGAGCAACTTTATTATTTTTTTTATTCTTACGAATAATAATATTAAATCCATCAATTCGTTTTAGGGTTGTAGGGTTAGATAATGTGATCCCTTCTAGCATTTCTGGAACAATATCGTTGATATTATTAATAAACTTTTTCAATATTATCATCCTTTCTAGACATAGACTGTATGTCACCATTATTTTAACTCTAAATATTCTGTTTTGAAAGGAAAAAAGTTTTATTATCCAAATAATAAAACTTTTTTCAAAAATATTTTCCAAAAATTATCAAAAACTAATTGGTTGTTCAATGTTCATATTGATAAATTTTTGTAATAACACTATTAACATCATTATCATAAAAGACGAATGGAATGACTTGCCCATTTGTTGCACTATAATTATATAAATATATTGCTTTTTCCAGCGTATTAACACTTGAACTTAATTTCGCATTGGCTTTTACAGCAGCTAAGGCTAAGTCTTGTGATGGATAATAAATAAATTTTCCACCTTGATTTGGATCTTCAATACGATAAACATTATAACGACCATCAGAAATTGTTAAATCTCATGATCTTTTAACATTTGGATCTCATGAACCAATTTCTTTTTTATGAACAAATTTTGAAGTTAATTGAATTTTATTAGTTAACTGACGAATTGCATCTTCCGCACTACTACTAGCAATTTCTTGATTACCAAAAGCATCATAAGCAATAAATTGTTTACGAAGGGTTTTATTATTGTTAATAATTTGTTTTTCTTTTGCTTCTTCTAATGTTGGTGCTAACATTTTTCCTTGACGATCAGAAATATCGGGATCTGGTGAATATGAGTACATTAGTTTACTTTGAAAGTTACCTTCTAAATATAGAAATTTATCTAATTGTTCTTTTGTGGCTAAAAAGTCATTACGTAATGGATAAACAGTTTTTCCTTCAACTGTTAGAGGATTCTCTAATAATTTAGCTTTAATTTCAACTCAGTGTAAATAACTTTCAATTAAGGATTGACTATAGCCTTTACTATAATTAATATCATAGGCTTTATCTTTATAAATAAAACCTTTTGATCCTTCTCCATCAAAGACAACATTTTTAATATAATTACCATCTTTAATGTCATCATAAGTTACTTGGCGATTATCATTAACCCCAAAGTTTGTAATAACACTATTGAAATATTTATCATATCATTCATTATAAAATTTATTTTTTTCCTCTGTTGTAATATTAGCCGGCGAATAGACCCCTTGTTTTTCTGGGGTTACATCTAAGAATTGATCATCATGCTTATCTGGACTTGAATATAATTTAATTTTTCCCGTTGATTGGTCGGCATAACTATAATCGTTTAAATTTGGAGCTGGAGTTTTACCCCCACCACCGCTTCAGTTTGTTGGAACAAGGTTTATTTTTATTTTTACTTCTTGACCATTTTTGTAACCTTCTAAAGTTGTTGTTTTATATCTTCAACCAAATCCAGGAGTTCCTTCGGTTCCTTCACCTCATTTGGCATTTTTAAACCCATTGATTACTTCTTGTCCACTATTATACTTAACATTACGTGGTTCAAAAGTAAATGCACTTCCAGCCCAATAATCAGTTGCTCCACCCATTGAGTTACCATTTTTATCAAAATATTGAACCGTAATTCGGTTACTTGCTGAGGGAGCAATTGACAATTTATAATGAGTTTCTGACTCGGTAATTTGGTTATAATAATCCCCATTCCAATCCTTTTGGAAATCTTTTTTTAATAAATCATAAATTAATTTACTATCCCCTTTTTCAATAATCGGCTTTTGTAAGGGGCTATGAGTTAAGGATTCATTAATATTAGCATAATACCCTTCATCCATTAAAGATATTAAGGCATTAATGTCTTTATCATTAAAAACATTATAATATTGATTTTGACAAATATAATATAACGACTTATTAATCTTCATATTATACTTTTCATTAATTTTTGCCTCTTCGGGGGTATCAAATCAGTAAAAACCATCATAACTATATTGGGCTTTAACATGGCCTTTGTTAACATAAGTATCAAGGGCCTCTTGGCGACTATATGCGACATTCCCAAAAGCATCCCGATATAGTTGTTTAAAATTATTTAAATCAACATCATAGATTTTTGTTTCATCTAATGTCATATGTTCATAATTTTTAATAATTTTATTAGGATTAGAAGAAGTTAACACAGAAGTTACTTTATTGTTTTGTAGCAAATATTCATTTAGGGCTTCATCTGAATAAAAAGTTTGCCCATCAAATTCACTGTACTTAACTTGTCCTCCATAAATACTATTTTTAAAAATATCTTCTCGTAAAATTTCAGGATCAATGATTCGTTGACTATTATTCTCGTTTAGAGCATAATATGTCATTGTTGTCATTGATGGGGTTACTGTTATTAAAGAAGAAGCTAAAGCTATTAATCGTAACATTTAATTCACAACCTTTCCATTTGCCTCTTTTGCACTTACTTGGACTGTATTTAATTCAACTCAGCGCATAAAATCATTTTCTGAAAAGAATTCATGTTTACCAAAAGCAAAGGTTTTGGCATTTGCATCAAAGTTTAAAGTTTGATAATTAACGTGATTTAAAACGTAATTTCATGCTTGCATTGCGGACATAAAATATTTTTTATCACCAAAATAAGTTAATTCATAAACATCAAAGTTTAAACCAATATAGTTTGATAAACTATCATAATTTGATGTGGTAATTAAATCAGAGTTAATAACTGCTTTACTATCAATAATTTCATTATTAGTTACAAAATCTTGTATTTCATTTAGTGAATCAGCTAGAATACTTTTTCCAGTTTTTGTTGTATATTGATATGAAACATTAAAATTAGCCTGAGCAACATTTTCTTTTAAACTTGCTAATGCTTCTTGCTGGGTTTCAAAATAATGTCCAAAACCATCTAAGTAAAATTCTTTTTTATTTGGAACAAAATATTCATCAAACATTTCTTTAACAAATTTATTTTTTTCTTCACTTAATTTTGTATCATAATCAGCTTGGGTAATACAATCATCATCATTAGAAGTGCTTCCACAAATATTAGCATCACTAATTTGTGAAGGCAAAGTATAGGGAATATCTTGAGCCATAATACTCATCATTAATTTTTTGTTTGGTAGATAGCGCTCTGGGTGTAAATAAATTGCTTCAATTAAATCACTTTTAGCATTTTCTTTTGATAAATAATAATGATCATTAAATTCATATAGTTTTTGATCTTTTGCTTCTAGATCACTTGGTAACATGTATTTTAAAGCTGATGCTGATAATTCCGTAATTTTAGTTTGAGGCTGTGGTGTTTTTAAATCAATTCCTAATACTGGAATTCGGAAGGTTGGGACCATATAATATAATGAATGTTCGTTATCAATTTTAAATTCTAGTGTTTTAATCGAAATAAAACTAAGTGATTTTGAAATTTCTCAGGCCGCTGCAAAACCTTTTAGAAAAGCTCCCACGAAACGAGGTTCAATCTTTTTATTTTTTTTATCTTTAATATGCATTTTGTCATTAATTTCATTTGCTTTTTCATTTAAACCTTGTTGAACTTTTTGATTTGTTTTTTGACGTTCTTCTTGAACTTTACTATCACTAGTATTATTATCTGTATAATTTTTTTTCATACTATCTTTTAAAGCACCCACACCATTGATCATCCCAACAATATTATCAATTGCACTCTCAAGTTTCTGTAAACCATTTAAAACTGCTAACTTATCACTACTACTTTCAAAAAAGTCACTTTCATTTAGAAACATATTATATATATCATTGAATTCAATTTCTTTATTTAATAAAAAATCAGCTCCTCGGTTTTTATCCAAATCATCATTTTCAAATAAAAAAGTCATTGTTTCACGATTATTATTTAAAATTTCAACAATAATTTCTTTAAATAATTGTTCTAATTGTTTAGCACCGTTTTCTACTGATGATGCATAAACTTTTTGGTAGGTAATCATTCTTTTCATGGCGACTAGTAATTTATGAAAATCAGTAAAAGTTGGATCAGTAATATCTCCTAAACCAATTGTTGAATCCTGAAGTAATTGATCAGATATATTTAAGGTTTTTCTTAATTCGATAAATTTTTTTATTAATTTATTGTTTAACATTTTTTGATCTGCCAATCAAATAAGAAAGTCTAATAAATTTTCTTTATTTCAATTATTATAATTTTCAACATCTTTTTCATATAAATTAGTAGCTATATTATTAAATGTGGAAGTTAAAGTCATAAATAACAGAGCTGATGGCGTATAAGAACTTACCTCTTCAAATTTCGCAGATGTTAATTTTTGACTAGTTTCAACATATTTTGGGCCAACAAAATAGCCAGTATTATTTGCAGCTAAATCATGGGAAATCCAATACGAATTTTTATCCGGATTAACTACTTCTTTAACATATTTATTAACTGTATAGTCATCAATATTTGCCATTACTGTTTTATATTCTGAATAATTATAGTCTGAAAAATACTGCCCTTGATATTCAAAACCATTTTTAATCCCATTCCGTAATCAAGATTTTATTTCTTGCTCTGTTTGACAAATTGCCCCTTGAATATAACACTCTGTTTTACTGTTATCAGTATTTTCTAATTTTTTCTTAATTGAATTTTCATATAATTCTCTTGCTTCATATTCATTGTAGCGAAGTTCTCCTTCAATGTTATAAACTTTTTGATAATTTTGAAAAGTACTTAAGGCATCAGTTTTATTCAAATAAGCGCTTCCATCATTACCACGATATACTGTTACAGGTTGTTCATATGAGGCAGAAATTACATCCCGTGATAATTCACCACTACTATTAATAGTATAATTACCCGGGTTTCTAATTGTTTTAACAGTATTAACTGGGAATTTTTGCATTAAATATTTGTTTAAGGTTTCTTTTGTTCCAAAAGTTTGACCATCAAACAAATAATTATTTGTATTATAACCAAGTGAACGAGTAGTTGCAGCAGTACGCGCATAATTAGCAACACTTTCTTGCGAACTAAAATATTTATCATCAAATTTATAATAAATTCCTTCTTCTTGGGTTCTTGCTGCTAAAATAGCTCCCGTTGTAATTCCTGATCCCCCAATTAAAACTATTGCTGATATAAAACTAATAAATCTTTTTGATTTTCAAAGCGGTTTTTGACCAGACTTAAAAATACGCTCAATAACTTCGCGAGCACTTAAATTCTTACTTTTCATTTTTTAAACCTCTAATTTCTAGTTTTGTATGATTAAGATAAAAGTCAAATTAAATACTATTCATAAACAATCCCAAAAGCTAATTGCTCATCAATTGTTGTTGTCGCAGAAATATCTTTATATTTTAAAGTTGTTTTAACATTAAGTATTAATAGCCCATCTTCGTAATATTTTGAACCATATATATGTTTTAAATTGTCAGATTGCTCAATGTCTGATTGTAAAAAAGCTGAATTTAAAGAAATATCTAAATCAATATCATCAAAAATAGTTGGCATATATTTTAATAGAAAATTAATTTGATTACGACTAAAAATATCTTTTTTTAGATTATTTAATATTTGTTTTTTATAGTTTTCAAAAAAGATACTATTATCATGTATTTTGTTAATTAAGTCTTTACTTGGAAAATCCTCTATTGAAAACCCAAATGTCATTGAAAAACTTGGCATCAATAAAAACTTACGATATTGGTTACTATTTGCAACTATTGCACTAGTATCATTTAACATTTTAGTAAGATAATCTAATCTTTTTTGGTTGTCAGTAATAAAAGAATTAATTTTTAATGAGATCTGATTTTGTGTTTGACTACCAAAAATTTTATATTGGCCAAAAGTATTGCCCTTATAAAAAGATACTACACCATTTGTGACTGGAGGATTAACTGGGTTAGCTTCTTGAATTTGTTTTATTGATATATCTTTTAAATCATTTAAATTATAAGCAACATCATAATTAAACTGATAATTTTTATGATTTAAAATGGCTTCACCCAAATCATCAGCTAAATTTATATCTGCAATTTGAGCTGATAAACTAAAATCTGGATATAGCTCTAATAAATTTGGAATATCTTTAATCAATTGTTTCATCACTAAATCAGTAATTAATTTGTTAAAAAAAGACCAATCGTAAGTTATATTTCTAGCAAGAAAATTTTCAATATTTTCTTCTGATTGATCATAATCAATAATTCAATCATCATCAAATACTATTTGATGTTGTAAAGACTTTTTAATTTTCTCATGAATAGTTTCTTGACTAACTGGCTTTGCTCCACAACCAATAACTGGTGTAACACTTGTTCCAACTAACGAAATAACCCCTAACAATGATAATAACTTTTTCATTAATTTAATATTTCCTTTCTTTATATTTAAACTTTCTTTTATTATTCTTACAAAACACTATTTTCTTAATATTTTAATCAATATTAAGATCTAAAATTAATTTTTATTTTAATACATCTTGATACTTTGATACTCTTGGTAATTTTTATTACTAAATTTATATATTATTTGAAAATTTAATAATAACTCTTAGAATAAATTTCATGATGACATAAAATATGTCATTTTTATCTTAACATATTTTAAATAATAATGTATTTAATTCTATATATTTTTATTTAAAATAAAAAATATTTTGAAAAAATTTACTAAAAATTAATACAAATAATTATTTGTATTATAACCAAGTGAACGAGTATTAGCAGCACTACGCACATAATTAGCAACACTTTCTTGCGAACTAAAATATCTATCATCGAATTTATAATAAATTTCTTGACCATGATTTCTAGTTGCCAAAATAGCACCTGTTGTAATCCCTGATCCCCCAATTAAAACTATTGCTGATATAAAACTAATAAATCTTTTTGATTTTCAAAGCGGTTTTTGACCAGACTTAAAAATACGCTCAATAATCTCTCGAGCATTTAAATTCTTACTTTTCATTTTTTAAACCTCTATTTTCTAGTTTTTTATGATTAAGATAAAAATCAAATTAAATACTATTCATAAACAATCCCAAAAGCTAATTGCTCATCAATTGTTGTTGTCGCAGAAATATCTTTATATTTTAAAGTTGTTTTAACATTAAGTATTAATAGCCCATCTTCGTAATATTTTGAACCATATATATGTTTTAAATTGTCAGATTGCTCAATGTCTGATTGTAAAAAAGCTGAATTTAAAGAAATATCTAAATCAATATCATCAAAAATAGTTGGCATATATTTTAATAGAAAATTAATTTGATTACTATTTAAAGCATCTTTTTTAATATTACTTAATATTAATTTTTTATAGTTTTCAAAAAGACTATTATCATTATATATAGTTTTAATTAAATCATGATTTGGAAAATCATTTGATGAAAATCCTATTCTCATTGTTCCAGAAGGCATTAACAGTAGTTTATGATATGAAGCCTGATTTGCTACTATTGCACTAGTACCATTTAACATTTTAGTAAGATAATTTAATCTTTTTTGATTATCAGCAATAAATGAATTAATTCTTAATGAGATTTGATTTTGTGATTCACTCCCAAAAATCTTATATTGCCCAAAAGTTGATCCATCATAATTAGTTAAAAACCCATTTATAATTGGTGGATTTGAGGGATTCGCTTCTTGAATTTGCTTTACCGATATATCTTTTAAATCATCTAAATTATATCCAACATCATAACTAAAATTATAATTTTCATTCTTAAAAATAGAATTTCTTAAATCATCAATAATATTAATTCTATTTGCAATTTGAGCTGATAAACTAAAATTTGGATATAGTTCTAATAAATTTGGAATATCTGTTACTAATTGTTTCATCACCAAATCAGTAATTAATTTATTTAAAAATGATCATTCAAAATTAGATGCTGAAGAAATAAAACTTTTAATATTTTTGTCTGATTGACTATAATCAATAATTCAATCATCATCAAATACTATTTGATGTTGTAAAGACTTTTTAATTTTGTCATGAATCGTTTCTTGACTAACTGGCTTTGCTCCACAACCAATAACTGGTGTAACACTTGTTCCAACTAACGAAATAACCCCTAACAATGATAATAACTTTTTCATTAATTTAATATTTCCTTTCTTTATATTTAAACTTTCTTTTATTATTCTTACAAAACACTATTTTCTTAATATTTTAATTAATATTAAGATCTAAAATTAATTTTCATTTTAATACATCTTGATACTTTGATACTCTTGGGGTTTTTTATTACTAAATTTATATATTATTTTAAAATTTAATAATAACTTCTAGCATAAATTTCATGATGACATAAAATATATCATTTTTATCTTAACATATTTTAAATAATAATGTATTTAATTCTATATATTTTTATTTAAAATAAAAAATATTTTGAAAAAATTTGCCAAGCATTAATATTAAGTAAACATCTTTAAATTATTACTTAGATATTGTATGTGTTGAATAATTATTCTAATTTAAATGAAAAAAATAGTTTTAAAAACTATTTTCTTTTCTAAAATATTTTATGCTTTACTAGAAGTGACTACTTCTGCATACATATAATAACCTGCTCAATAAAATTCAACATCTTGTTCTGCCTTATCTTTTATTGTAAAACTTGAATTAGTATATTGAACAGTTTTAACTAGATAACTTAAATTACTATTTTCATCATAAAATTTTTTCCCAACTTGGTCTCTGATTGCTGCAAATGCATCATTATTTTTAAAATCATTTTTAGAAACAATATCATTTTTATCTAAAGAAAAGAATGGTTCATTAGTTTGACTATTTTTACTACCAAAAATACTAATACCTTCAATAGCATTACTAGAAATGGTGTTTGCTACATCCATAACATAACTTGCAGCTTGTCTCATATTATATTTCGCATTAGTTTTTGTGTTTATAAACTGAACACCTTCAGATTCATTAACATACATTAAATCTAATGCTGCACTATTTAATTTATCAACTGCTGTTTGAACAGCTGCGTCATTTTTATTGTTGTTACATGCTACTAGAGTTGTTGATACTGAAGCAGTTAAACTAACAGCTCCTAAAATTGCTAAAATTTTTTTCATATTTTTTAAACTCTCTTTCTAATGTTACAAACAAAAAACCAAAATAATTAAATTTTAAACTAAACTTATTCTTTGGCACTATGATCTTGGTAAAATTTTGAAATTATGTTTAATAACTTTTTTTTATGGACTATTCCATAACTTAAATATAACAAAATGGAAAAAAATGACAAGACATTTTATTACACTTATAAAAATTTTTTAACTAACCTAATAATACCCATCTCAAAAATAAAATTATTGCATTAACTATAAATTGTGCTAAGATAAAAATAAATAGCAACAAAAAGTTTATTTTAATATATTTTACTAATTAATAACAACTTGGTGTGGGTTGGGTGGGCTTTTAAGAAAATATTACCTTTTAATTTTTCATTACAATTGGAGGAATATCGCGATGGAACATTGTAAAGACCATAACCATGACCAACATGTAAAAATCATGGAAAAACTAACTGCAATTGAAACAAAGTTAGATAATTTTATTAAAAATCATAAGTAAATCTTAATAACTATATAAAAAAAGTTTACCATTATGAATACCTAAAATAAAATAGACACATAAAAAGTTACTTATGTGTCATAATTTTATTGAAAGGTATTCTTTTATTATGGGAACAAAATGATTTACAAAAAACGAAAAACTTAATATTTTAAAATATTACAAAGAAAATGGTTGAGCAAAAACAATTAAAAAATTTGAAATTTCAACACCAACTTTATCTCGTTGAAAAAAGGCAGTTAAAATTAGTGGAGAAAAAGCGTTAGAACCAGGAAATGGTCTACAATCTAAAGGAATTCGCCGACCAGGGCGTCCAAAAAATCTTAATTTTGAATTAATGACAAAAAAAGAATTAATTGAGTATATTGAAATGATTCAAGATGTAAAAAAGTCCTTGCCCAAATCGAAAAAGAAGAAATTTCAAACGATTTGGTCCTTAAAGAAAAAATACAAGATTAAATATTTATGCAAAATTTTAAATGTTTCTAGAGCTGGTTATTATAAATGATTTAATGCTGGAATGAAACTTTTTAATAAATGGAATAATACAATTGCAAAAAAAGTTAAAACGTTATTTCTAACTTTTAAGAAAATTTATGGATATAATATGTTAACACTAATTATTAATAAACTATATAATTGAAATTTAAAACCTCATATTGTCTATAGATATATGAAAAATATGAATTTAAAATCAATTATTAGAATAAAAAAATTAATTATAAATTATCTTCTGGTAACAAAAGACATGAAAATATCATGAATCAAGATTTTTCAACCACAGATATTAATCAAAAAATAGGAACAGACATAACATATTTATTAACAAGCGACAAAACCTATTTTTTATCAATAGTAAAAGACTTTCATACTAATGAAATTTTGGACTACCAAATCAGTAATAATTTAGAAAAAGAATTTGTCTTTAAAAACATAATTAATTCTTGAGTAAAAGCTGGAAAGCCATCAACTTGAGTTCTACAATCAGATCAAGGTTTTCATTATACAAATTCTGATTATGAAAAATTATGCAATTATCTTGGAATTACGATTTCAATGTCCAGACGTGGAAACTCTTATGATAATGCCCATACAGAATCATGATTTGGTACTATGAAAACTGAATTTTTATATCATATAAAAAGAAAAAAACGAACAGCCAAATGAATTATTGAAAATCTACCTAAATATATCTATTTTTACAATAATTTTAGACCACAAGCCAAATTAAAAGGAATGAGTCCTGTTCAATACAGAAAATCATCCCTTCAAGTAACTTTTTAATTGTCTATTTTTCTTGACATATTCATTAATTGGTAAACTTTTTTTATTATAGCCACCGTTTAAAAAATTTGATATACAACATCTTGATGCTTTGACTCATAATACAATAACCAAGAATCAAGGCAGTAAAGAAAGCAAAATAAATTGCAGGTAGTTTAACTAAACTTAAATTAATTGCTAGTGGGGTAAATGGCAACGCAATTCCAATCGTAATAACTGAGAACGTTGCCAACAATAATTGTCATGACGCCATTGATTGGAAGAATGGTATTTTTCTTGTTCGATACATTTGGACAATTAAGGTTTGTGTTACTAATCCTTCAACAAATCATCCTGTTTGGAATAACATTACTTGGTCTGAACTAATACTACTTGGATTACTTAAAACTCCAAAGTAATAGCCCATCAAGACAAAGGTTAGAATGTCAAAGATTGAGGAGACTGGTCCGTTGATAAAGACAAACGGTAAAATATCTTTTGTTGTTCACCGCTGAGGTGTCTTTAAAAATTCCTGGTCAACCTTATCAAAAGCGACCGCTAATTGTGACATATCATATAATAAATTTTGAAATAGTAACTGAATTGGCGCCATTGGTTGAAATGGCAATCAAGCGGAAGCAACTAAAATACTTAAAACATTCCCAAAGTTTGATGCAATGGTAATTTTAATATATTTTAGAATATTTCCAAAAATTTTCCGCCCTTGAATAATTCCTTTTTCTAATACTAATAATGATTTTTCTAAGAGAATAATATCAGAAGCTTCCTTAGCAATATCGGTTGCATTATCAACCGAAATTGAAACATCACTTTGTCGTAAAACTGGAGCATCATTAATCCCATCCCCCATGAATCCAACTGTATGACCGTTTTGTTTTAGCGCCGTAATAATTTTTGCTTTTTGTAACGGATTTAATTTGACAAAAATATTATTTTTTTCAACAACTTCTCGTAATTCAAACTCACTTAATTTTTCAATGTAATCTCCACTAACTAATCCTTTAACATGTAAGTTAACCCGCTCACAAATGGCTCTTGTTACTTGCTCATTATCCCCAGTTAAAATTTTTAAATCAACCCCATTTTTATGTAATAGTTGAATCATTTTAGTTGCTGAAGGTTTTGGTTTATCTAAAAAAGAAGCAAACCCCATAAAAATTAAATTACTTTCATCCCCCGTTGAATAGTAACTATCATCGTTATGCCCAGCGCTATAACCTAATCCTAAAACACGTAAGCCTTGGGTGTTTAACTTATCAGCACTACTTTCAATCATTCGTAAATGATCATTGGTTAATGGTTGCACTTTCCCTTGGTAATAAATTTGTGTACAGTTTTTAACAACCTCTTCAATCGCCCCTTTACAAATTAAAGTATGGTCCCCTTCTTCATTAGAAACAACAACAGTTAATTTTCGACGATTAAAATCAAAGGGAATTTCATCAATTTTAGTATAATGCTCTTTTAATAAACTAATATGATTTTTTTCAACATACTGAATAATTGCTTTGTCTAAGGGATTCTTTAACCCCGTTTGAAAATAACTATTTAAAAATAAGTAATTTAATAATTGTTCATCATTTTTATTATCTAATAAATGATAATCAATTAATTCAATATTATCATTTGTTAATGTTCCTGTTTTATCAGTACATAAAATATCAATCGCTCCTAAGTTTTGAATTGATTCCAATTTTTTAACAACAACTTTTGCCTTACTCATTTGGCTAGCTCCCCGCGCTAGGTTTGATGTTACAATCATTGGCAACATTTCTGGTGTTAAACCAACAGCAACAGTAATCGCAAATAACAGCGCTGAAATTCAATCATTTTTTGTTACCCCATTAATAGCAAAAACAATTGGTACCATTACTAACATAAAGCATAATAGTAATCATGTTGTTCGTTTAATCCCTTTGTTAAAACTAGTTGGGGGTTGTTTTTCTGAAATTGTTTTTGAAATAGTTGCATAATAAGTATCTTTCCCAACCCCAACAACAATTCCAATTGCACTACCAGAAATAACACTAGTACCAGTGTAGCAAATATTTTGTAGTTCTAACAAGCTTGGTTTAGATGGATTATAATTCGCGTGTTTTTCAACGGGCATTGATTCCCCTGTTAAACTAGCTTGGTTAATAAATAAATCATTACTTCATAGAATCCGCACATCAGCTGGAACAAGATCCCCACTTGATAAATAAATTAAATCCCCACGAACTAATTCATGAATTTCTAATTCTTTTGCTTCACGAATTAATGTTGTATTATTTTTAACAGAAATGTCACTAACTTTTTCATCATCTTCTAACCGAATTACAGTAATTTTACTACTTACTAATTCCGTTAGTTTTTTTGTAACTAAGAAACTACGAATATCTTGAATATACGAAATTGTTGAACTAATAATAATCATGGTAAAAATAATCCCTGTCGCAATTAATTCAAACTTATCTCCAGCCATTAAGAAATAACTAAGAAGGTTATAAACAGCAATTGCTGTTAAAACAATATTAAAAGGATTTAATAAAACTTTTAATAGTCGCAAAAATCAATGAAACTTAATTTTTTCTTGAGAATTATCCCCAAACTTATTTCCAACTTCTTTTGCGTCTTCATAGTTTAATCCAAACTTGGTAATTTCAAAATGTTCTAATATTTCTGGCTGTGAAAATTGTGAAACTGCTTTAATTTCCTCTGTTTTAACAAAGCCAAGATCTTTTTGATGATTTTTTGTTTTTCCTTTAAATTTGAATTTCATAACTTTTTTATCCATTTGAAAGTCTTCTCTCTATTTATCAAATAACAACCCAGTAAAAAAATCACTTTTATTAAACTTTTTTTATTTTAACGAAAAAAACTAGGGAAAGCAAGAATTTTATTATTAATTATTATTAAAGGAGAAAATTAAGAAATAAAAATTTTTAATAATTTTATTACTTAGACAAAAATATTTTACTCTAAGATAATTTTTGATAATAACATTTGTTAAAGCATGATGAATAAATGATTTTAAAATCTAATAATTATACTTTAAACTTATTGGATAAAAGTTAAAATCAAATTTCATATAACTTATAGTCTTACTTATTTTAACACTTTGGCTTATATATTATAACTACGTAAAATTAAATAGATATTTCCAACATTATATTTTGTTGTAACAAGAGCACTTAAAAAAATTAAAGGAATTCCAAAAAGGAAAATATATAGTCATCTATTTGTAACTTTCTTACTATCTATCAGAAAATATCTTGAAATCATTACAAATAAAGCCACACCATTATACGTAAAAGTATAAGTAAAAACCTTTTCATGCATTGACAATCCCAAAAAAAAAAAAAAAAGTCATTAAAATTAATGGCTTGGGCTTTATAAAAATTATTGTCATCAACATGTCCATAGTAGACTTCAACTTTTCATGAATTAATTTCTTTCATTGTGAATGTTTTACTTAAATTATTAATAACAGTACTACGAATTGATGGCATTAACCCATCATCATATCCCCGTAAACTGTTCAAGGCTCATTTGTTTTTTTCAAAAAGAAATTCTTCGGTAATTATTTTCGCAACGTCTTTTGATTCATGCCATAAAAAATGGTACCTAAAAATAACAAAATAATTACGATTGGAAACGTTAATGAAACTATTGTAACTATTTTTTTCAAATGGTACCTCCATTTTTCATAAGCGTATTACGAAATAATTCTATAAGTTGGTAATAAAATTAATGATTCCCTCAGCATTGTTACTTACATATAAATCTGATGGTAAAATTTCAATTTTTACATTTTTTTGATCTTTAAAAATTGTGGTAATTTTGTCTTTTAAATAACCAATTTGTGGTGCTAATAAAACAACATCATAATGTTCCGAAGTTAATTCGTTAATATTAACAGCCAAAAACTTAATATCATTTTGATGAGTTGTTAAAAATTCATTAATATTTGTAACAATCATCTTAGTACTAATTCCTGCTGAGCATACTAAACAGACATTTTTCATCTTTGCTATTCCCCCATTTTAAATTTAAAGTTTACCAAATCATTTTACTAATAATTTAAAATAATTACAAGTTAATTTATTATTTAAAAACATCATTAAACCCCTTTAATTTTTATTAGTTAAAATGGTATAATTAATAGGTACTTTAAGGATAGCATAAAGGAGTGAAAAAAATGTTACCAACAAAAATTCAAACTTTTATTGAAGACCATAGACATAAGCCACTTTCAGAGTATATTAAAGAAAATCCGAAGTTTATCTTAGAATTTATTAATACCCTAAATTGGGAAGAAAAATTTGAATTATTAAATGATTTTATTGATCCAAGCAGTGAAACTGATAATGCTATTCAAACAATCCATAAATCAATTTCGCTTTTTTTAGAAAAAGAAATTAAAGAACGTATTGTTCAAAATATTTCAAAAGAAGACTATTTATTTCATAAAGCAGTTGTTGAAGCATATGAAAAAAACTTATCACAAAATGATGATAAAAGTAAAAACTAACTAACAAATTAAAAAGTTATGGCAATTTGCCATAACTTTTTAATTAAGTTAAATTATTTTTGATATATTAAATGATATTTCTTTTTCCCGCGACGAACAATTAAATAATTATTATATAATAAATCTGTCGCACTAACTTGATAATTTTCATCTTGAACAATTTCACCATTTAATAAAATTGCTTTTTGTGCTAAAAATTCTCGTCCTTCTCGTTTTGAACTAACAATATTTGCCTTAACCAATAAATCAAGGATTGGTAAATTAAATGTTTCAGTTTGATATTGTTCTAAACTTTGTTTTAAACTTTCAACAGCTGAGGCTGATAACATTTTGACATTACCAGTAAATAAAGCCTCACTAACTGCTAATGCTTGTTCAAGACCACTTTCCTGGTGAACAAATAAAGTAATAGCTTGAGCTAACTGTTTTTGAGCAAAACGACTAGCAGGATCTTGAGCATGTCGTTCTTCAATCCCCTTAATTTCTGCTTCTGATAAAAAGGTTAAATAACGTAATAATTTCCCTGTTTCTTTATCTTCTTGATTAAAAAAGAATTGGTAAAACTCATAAGGAGATGTTTTTGTTTTATTTAATCAAACGGCCCCTGATTCGGTTTTCCCAAATTTAGTTCCATCACTTTTTGTTAATAAATTCATTGTTAATCCACATGCTAAATTATTTTCCCCAACTTTTTTGTGAATATAATCTGTTCCCGAAGTAATATTTCCTCACTGATCACTGCCCCCAGTTTGAACAACACAATCATAATTTACATATAACTGATAAAAGTCATAGGCTTGTAATAACGTATATGAAAATTCAGTAAATGATAAACCATTTTCTAAGCGTGAGCTAATATTTTCTTTATTCAATAAGTAACTAATATTAAAATCTTTTCCAACATCACGTAAAAAATTAATCAAACTAAGTTTTTCTAGTCAATCAGCATTATTAACAATTTTAACATCGGGAATTAATCCTTTCATTTGGGCAGTAATTTCAGCAACATTTTGATTAACTGTCTTATCATCTAACAATGTTCGTTCCGCTTTTTTACCACTGGGATCACCAATCATCCCTGTTCCCCCACCAATAATCGCAATTGGTTGAAAACCAAATTGTTCAAAACGTTTTAATAATAAAATTTGAATTAAATGTCCAACATGCAAAGAATCACCAGTTGGATCAAACCCACAATAAACCCCTTTTTTAAGTTCTTGCGCCTTTAAAATTTTTTCCGGATTAGTTAACTGCTTTAATAATCCTCGCCATTCTAATTCCTTAATAATATTCATCTGTTATTTCTCCTATTACTTTTATTAATTAAAAAACTCTAAGATTAGAGTTTATTCTTGTTCGATTTTTTTACTTTTTTTTATTTGGGTTGGTTTACCTTCTTCAATAATTCGCTCAGAAATTGAAGCGGAAGTTTTTTTCAAATCTTCGGTTACTTTAACCCCTTCATCAATGACACTAACAGTAATTTTTGCTAAATCTTTCGCAACTGCCCGCACATTCGGTGATTTAGCCGCAGCTTTAATTAACCTTACTGCCCCAGCATCAACTTTTTTCAGAGCTTTATAAGCCATTTCTTTTGTTGTTGATGATTCTAAAATATCAACCGCCCCACGAACATTTTTAATTTTTAATTCAATGTCGGCTGCTACTTCATCTGATTCAATTCCTTGCGATTTTTCTCAGACGATTTCAATTTTATTTACCATCTCTTTTAACTGTGGATTATATTTTTTAATTAAATTAACAAAGTCTTGTCGTAATTCTGATCCTTTTTTTGGGGCAATTAACATCCCAACTACCATAATAACTGCTGTTTTAACTAACTTAAAAGCCATTTTTAACTCTTCTCATCAGAATTAGCAAATTCTTTTAATTTATCAACAAGACGATAAGCAATATCTTTATTACGAGCAATTACTTTAACTCATGCTTTAACATTTCTTTTTGTGAAAGCTTCAAAAATATCAATATAGTTTGAAATTTTGACAACAGTATCCACTGTTGAATTTAACATTTCTGATTTATATGTTAAATCTTCAACAAAATAATCAAATTTTTTCGCAGCAATCGCAACTTTTCGAGCAGCAATAATTCCATAAAAACAAAAAACAATTGCTAAACACAATAAAATAATAATTAAAATTGTTTGGGAAATTAACAAATCACCTTCTGATGCTCATAAAATTAAATACATTTCTTCACCTACTGTTTATTTCTACTAGTTTATTATAACTTATTTTTATAGTTCTTTAAATAAAAACTTTCTAAATCAGTTTATCGACTTTTATTTGAATTATTGTCTTTAACTTGGTTTGCTTCTTCATGAATTCGTTCTTTACGACTATTGTTTGCTTGTTCAAAATTTTCTTCTTCTAACTTAATCATTCTTTCTAAATATAGATTATTATTAGCATAATATTTGCTTACTTTACGACTTTCTTCATCAGGGTTTTGGTCACGTAATTTTTGTAACATTTTATGGTAATCTAATGAACTTTGGGAAATTGTTTTTGGGCGACGTAAAAACTGATCTTGTAAATTATGGTTTTGTAAGTTTTTAATTTTTTGTAGGCGCATTGAGCTCGCATGAATTGAATTACTTTCAATTTTTTTACGACGCTCACTTAAGGGCATATCTTCAGAAAAATCATCTTCAACTTGATAAACATTATTAATCGCATCTTGAATTTGGCGATTAATTTCTTTTTGCTCTTCAATTCCCCCAAACATTGCTGTTTGTTCGTAATTACTACTAAAATTAGAACGCGGGTTTGTATTACGAATTTTTTCCTTAATATTTTCCAATTCTAATGTCAACTCTGCTGTTCGTTCCCCAAAAATATTTTCCCCATTTTTACGTGGACGGAACAAAAATGATTCAGTTTTTGCCGCTTGTTCAGACAATTTATTAATGCGATAAAATTTTTCGTCATTATTTTTTCCATCTGGGTTAATATTACTTTGTCGTAAATTTTCTGATAGCTTTGTTTTAACTAAATTATCAACTTGATCATCTAACTGTGCAGAAGATAGATTAGTTGGTTTGACAAAATTATTTTTCTTTTCATCAATTTGTTGGTCAATAATTTTTTGAATTGAGCTACTTGCTAAATTTATTTCCGTTTTAGCAATTTGATCATAACCAACAGCATCACGCTGATTCGGTTCTTTTGCTTTTTTTCCGTATAACGGTGAAATAACCTCACTTAAACCTGTAAAAAAAGTTGGTTTTTTTGGCTCTTGTACTGGTTTTTCTTGCGGCTGCTGTTTAACTTCAACTTTTTGTTCTTTACTTTCTGGTTGATTGGGATGGTCAAAAAAAGTCCCATCATGATTATAAAAAGATTCAACTTCTTGTTTTTTATCATTACTCATTTTAAACCCTCCATTATTACTTTAATTATAAAACATTTTTTATCGTTTAACTAGTCGTTTTGTTTCAATATTATTACGGCCAAATTTTGCTTGTTTAACGTTATTTAATATCACTAAATCACCGGTAAATCCAACTGATAATTTTGCCAATGATTGACCAACCCCATAAATATCAACAGGAACTTGAACAGCTTCAAACATTGCAATTTTTTCGGCAGTAAAACCAGATGAAACAATTATTTTAACCCCATTATAGCCATTTTCATCAAGAACTTTACGTAAAGTTTGAATCAATTCCTTACTAACTCCATTAACTGGTGTTGTTAAATATTGCTCCTCTTTACCAAGAAAATATTTATCAGTTAACGCTTGTGATGTGTCAACACGGACTGCTGCCAATTTTGGAAATGTTTTGGCAACTAATAAGGAATCATTAATAACATCATTATTATAATCAACCAAAGCAACTAACTCTTCGGTTGGAAAATGTTTTTGATAAGCTTCTAACGCACTAACTAAATCCCCATTAAAAGCCTGAATTAAGGCATGGGGAACAGTTCCCATTGGTGTTAGTTTTTCTGGTAATAATGATACTTGCGCTGCTGTAACAAATTTACGAATCCCCCCAATATATGCGGCATACCCATCTGTTGCTTGATTATAATAATAATCATTACGATCATTCATAAAAATAATTCCTTTAGATGGGGCTGCTTGTAAAACGCGATAACAATTAGTTGCAATACTTGTTTGTCGTGCTAAAATTCCATCAATTAAGCCTTCTAAATGACCAAAATTACTATAGTGACCAATAATTTTTAAAACAGGTTCATTGGCATTAATCAAATCACCATCTGCTAATGACCATACTTCTAATGTTTCAGGATTAAAAGCTTCTTGGCGAATTAAATCAACACATTCATTAATTCCACATAATTTAACATTATCACTACGTTGAAAAAACTGCATTGTAACAATATCATTGGGGCGCTCTATCTTTAAAATTTTAGCTGTCTTTTGAAAATAAACTGCGCTATAAAAACCATCCTTAATTTTGCTCATTATAATATTCCTTTCAAAAACTGTTACCAGTATGATATTGTTGTTGATCTAAAATTAATAGACCCTTAACGAGATTATCACTTGCAATCCCTAATTCACGCTCAGAACATAACATTCCATTTGATTGTTCACCACGCAATTCTGAAGGAACAATTTTCATTAAATTTGGCATAATTGCCGCAATTGTGGCAACAACAACTTTTTGGTCTTGATCACAATTAGGGGCTCCACAAACAATTTGTTCAATTTTTTCCCCCGTGTTTACTTGGCAAATACTTAATTTATCCGAATTAGGATGGTGAACACAACTATTAATTTCCCCAACTAAAAATTGTGGTTCTTGATTATATTGTTCTCAGAGACCAGATTTTAATTTTAATACTGAACCTAATTCAGCAATTAAGGGTACATTATCACTATTAATGCCATTATATAAAAAACTAGTTATTTTTTTGCTGGCATTAAGTAAATTAAAACCAACAAATTCATTTTCTTCATCATAAAAAATAATTAAATCCCCATCTTGGGTAAAATTTTTGTGGTCAAAACCTTTAACATAACCAAATAATGTATCAAATCCTAAATTATAAAAAAGTCCAATAGTTTTTTTATTCATTTTCCATACTCCTATTAACAAAATTAAAATCCACAATTTTAACCGCATCTAAATCTTTGACAATCGCTGTAACCAATTTAATTGTCTCATTAAAATCTTCTAAATCAATAATACCACTAATTGTATGTAAATTACGCGCAATTAAACATGTTTGAATTGTTGGAACTCCATAATCATGTAAATGGACTTCCCCGGCATCTGTTCCCCCAGGGGAAATATAAAACTGTGATTTAATTTCTTCTTTTGCCATTAAAGCCATTTGATATTGGAATAAATCATAACGGGTAATATAGCCGCGATCCATTCCTCGTAACATTACCCCAGCCCCTAGTTGTCCAAAAGCAGCTGTTGAACTATAATCTTGCCCTGGTGAAACATCTGTCACAATTGCAAAATCAGGGTTAATTAAACTTGTTGCTGTGCGTGCTCCTCGCGTTCCCACCTCTTCTTGGACCGAAAAACCAACATATAAATCATAATCTAATCTAAGATCTTTAATTTGTTCTAATACTTCTAACCCTAAAATAACTCCCATTCGATTATCAATCGCCTTTGATAATAAACGTTTTTCATTTAAAAAAACAGTTGGTCCCTCACAAATTAAAAAGTTTCCTGGTCGAATCCCTCCAGCAAGGGCCTCAGTTTTTGAACTAAAGCCAAAATCTACTAGCATTTCACTAATTGGCGTTGCTTTTTCCCGTGCAGTGGCAGTTAAAAGATGTGGAGAAATTGCCGAAAAAGTTCCAGTCAAAAAGCGCCCATCATCTGTTAATAATTTAACACGTTTAGCTAATAATGTTTGCTCTCAAATCCCCCCTAATGGATTAACACTTACTAACCCTTGTTCATTAATTTGACGAACCATAAATCCAACTTCATCACCATGGGCCATTAACATAACTTTTTTTGGGTTTTTTAACCCTTTTTTATTACGAATAACGGCAAAACAACTCCCTAAATTGTCCTGAATAATTTCGGTTGTATATTTTTGGTAGTATTTTTTAACTATTTCTGTAACTTGGAACTCACATCCTGATGGTCCAAAGGCTTGTAGAATTTCTTCATACATTTTTTTGCTATTATCTAAAAGTTTCATTGATATCTCCCTTTCATTCTTGAAAATATTATATCAAAGTTTATAATTAAAGTATTACTAGTATATTTTAAATGCAGTAATTTATTTTGAAAGCTAAAAAAATTTAATACTAATAAAGAAATGAGGATACATATGAAAAAAGTGGCCCTGTTAATCGATTCCTCATCTGGAATTAAGAAGGAAATGTTGAAACAATATGAGGATACATATTTATTACCTCTCTTGTTAAACTTCCCAGATGGAACAGAAATCGAAGATGATGATGACGTTATTTCATACGATGAATTCTATGATATTTTAGAACATCAAGTTATCAAAACTAGCCAAATTCCATTAGGAAAAATGATGACAACATGAAATGAATTATTAAAAACCTACGAAAAAATTGTTTTTGTTGGTTTATCAAAAGGCTTATCAGGACAACATGACAGTACATACATGCTTTCTCAGCAAGATGAATATAAAGATCGCGTTTTTGTGATTGATACTGATGGTGTTAGTTTAATCATTCGAAAAATGATTGATGATATCTACCAATGAATTAAAAGTGGAATTAATGTTACGGAAATTCAAGCAAAAATTGATGAATTAAAACAACATTTTACTGCTTTTATTATTCCAAAAAGTTTAGAAACTTTAAAACGAGGAGGAAGAATTACTCCTGCCGCTGCGGCATTAGCAAAGGTTTTAAAAATTACTCCAATTTTACGCTATGATGGTAAAATTGATAAATTTGATAAAACCCGAACATTTAAAAAAGCAGTCGAAACAGCTCTAACCCAAATTAAGAAAGAACGTAAATCACGAAAAATTGATTTAGTATATTCAAAAATGAATGACGAGCTATTAGAAGAAGTAAAAAACATTACTAAAGAAAAAGGATTTGAAATTAACCAGTTAGCAAATTTACCAAACGTTATTGCAGCCCATACAGGAGCAAATACAATTGCACTAATTTGTTGAGATAAATAAGTTTCAAAAAGTAAGGAGAAATAAATATGAGCAAAAAAATAGCCATCTTGACTGACTCATCAGCAGGATTTACAGATAAAGAAGCTAAAAAATATGGGATCTTTGTGCTTCCCTTACATATTATTTTAGATAATGAAATTGATATTTATGATACTGACGAAAATCGAGAAAAATTTAATTTTATTGAAACTGTTCGATCTGGAATTACAAAAACTAGCCAGGCCTCAAATGGAGAATTAATGCAAAAATATGATGAAATTTTAAAAGATTATGATGAAATTATTCATTATCCAATTGCTGAAAAACTTTCAAGTCAGTATGCAACAGCATATACAATCAGTCAGGAAGAGGACTACAAAGGAAAAGTACATGTTGTTCGTAATCATACTGCTGCTTTTGCTTTAAAACAATTAGTTATTTATGCTCAATCATTAGTGGCAGAAAATAAAACTGTTGAGGAAATTATTTCTAAAACAAATGAATTTGAAAAAGAAAGTTATATGGCAATGATTCCTGGTAGTGTTGATCGATTAGCAAAAGGTGGTCGCGTTGGAAAAATATTAATTTCATTAATTAGTTTACTAAAAATTAAAGTGTTAATTCAATGAGGAGAAACACCAAAAAAAATTGGGACATCACGAACAATTAATTCATTAATTGAAACTTTAGTGGAAAGTTTTAAAAACTTTGCTAGCAAAGTTAAAGAAACATACCAAATTTTTGTTTTAAAAACAGCTGAATGCAGCCCGAAAATATGAGATTTAACAGTTCAAAAACTATCTGAATTAAATGTATCCTATAAAATTGAAGATATTGCGCCAATTTTTCTTGCCCATGCTGGTCTCGATACTATTGCTGTAATTGCTCTCCCACAAAAATATTTGAAATAACATATCCTATCAAACAAAAAAATTAGGAAGAACATTCCTAATTTTTTTTGTTTAAATTTTATCGTTTAAATTAAATGGCGGAAGTAAAGAGATTCGAACTCTTGCGTGAATTTCTCCACCTAACGGTTTTCGAGACCGCCCCCTTCAACCAGGCTTGGGTATACTTCCAATTTAATGTAAATTATGGCAGGGGTGACAGGACTTGAACCCACAACCAACGGTTTTGGAGACCGCTGTTCTACCATTGAACTACACCCCTATCTCACAGTAAAATAATACCATAAAATAAAAAAAGTATACTCTACTTTTCATCATTAATATGGCAGGGGTGACAGGACTTGAACCCACAACCAACGGATTTGAAGTCCGCTGTTCTACCGATTGAACTACACCCCTATAAAAAAGTGTTATAAACACTTACTTATTTTAACAAATAAAAATTAAATAGCAATAAATTTTTAATTATTAATCAAGATCATCATCAAAATGATTATGACCTTCGCCACTATTTAAACAATTACTGCATAAACCATGGCCTTCAATTTTAAAGTGAATTGGCTCTCATGCCATTTTTTTCATTCCTTCACTTAAGTTTATTAAATCAATTTTTTGCAATATTTCTGAATCTCTAATATGAACAACATTTTTACAAGCATCACAAATCATATGAACTGAAGGATTCTGGGCCAAATCATATCAAATTTGTTTCCCATCAAATGTATTAGTAAAAACAATATGCTCACGTAATAATAAATCAATTGTGTTATAAACTGACATTAAATTAACATTTTTAAATTCTTTTTCTAATTGTTCAACAATTTCAGCTAAAGTTAAATGTTCATTTGTTGTCAAAATTTTAATAATAGCAAGTCTAATATCCGTTAAGCGATAATTTTTTTCTTTCAGTAAATCAACAATTTTTTCATACTTCAAAGCCATAAACTAAAAATCTCCTATTTTTTTAATTCTTCAATTATTGCAACTAAATCGGAAACTTTATTAATATCCATTAATTTATCATCAGGAATTCTAACATTCAACTTCTTTTCAGCAATAATTACTAAATCCATCAAATCTAATGAGTCAATTCCTAAATCTTTAAAAACAGTGTCCATTGTAATAGTTTGTTTAATGCCATTTTCTTGGAAAACTTTTTTAATTTCTTCTAAAATATTCATATAATCCGCTCCTTTTATTTATAAGTCTATTATAACAAAGTTTAGCGAAAAAGATTATTGAAATTATCTTGGCAAAATAAAAACAATTATTTTAGTTTTAATAATTGTTTAATATCATTATCAAAGTAATTTGCTAATTTTGCTTTAATAATTTCTGCTCTTAATTTTGTTTTACTTCAAAAGAATGATTTAAAAGTGAAGAAAATATAGTCTTTACCCATTTGGCCATAAAAATCGTTTTGTTGTGATTTGGGATTATAAACAATTTTCTTTGTTTTTTTATCATACTGCCCATTTTGTTTAATAAAGAAAATTAAAACATGGGCTGGTAAAATTAATAAGATTCCTAACATAACCATCCAGAATCAAGCCAATGGTCAGACATATTTAACCCCAGCATAGTTTGTGTTTCATTTCCCAATATTAAAGCCCCCAACATTTCAAGGACTACCCCCATTGGGACCAACATATAACATATTAGCACTAAAAATTCCGTCTCAAATCACTGCCACAATTGAAAATAAAAATAATCATAAAAATTGTCATTTTAATAATAAACCTGTATATGAGCGGCCAACTAAACTATACTTGTATACATAAATATATGAAAAAATAATAATTGTATGTAAAATAAAATAATTATAATAAAAGACATTATCTAAACTTCAATAAGCATTAACTGGATTAACAATTGCTAATACAGGTAAAATTAGAGCTGATGGAGCACAAATCTCAAAAAAACGCTTGCTCGGGAAAATCAACAGAAATCCCGATAAAAGTTGATGAATACTACATAAGTGTAATGGCATGATTTCACTTAATGGTCTCACTCGTGACATTCCTGACGGTCCTCAAAATCAGTTTTCTTTTAATACTACTGCTAAATAAGTTGCTCATATTGCATAGCAAATAAAATAAGTAGCAATTTGATATATCCCAATTGAAATTCGAAATCACTTTCAGTTTGCTGTTTTAGCATAATATTTTTTGAAAACAAATAGGGATCCAACAATTAGAACAAATATTGCAATTCCAACAAGTTGAAAAAGATAACTTTGCCCTTTAAAAGCTGATTGTTCTTGTCATCCTAAACTAGGTTGATAACTCCCTGCCGGGTCAAAAAAACCTCATGGGCCTTTCCCAGATGGATTAAATTGTATTTTCATTCCCTGCCTCCCAATGTTAATTAATATAAAAACAATATTATTGTATCTAATTTTTAAAATTAAATAAAGTAGTTTTTGTATTAAAGATAAATTTTCCAAATAAGAAAAGGTTGATAATCTAAACTATAATGATAAATTGAAATTGTTTTTGACAATCCTATTGCTTCATTACTGAATTTAAAACCTAAAAAACTTTTATTTTGATCAACAATAGGATAAGTTTTAATTCATTGTCCCAAAAAACTTATTTTGAAGGCTTGATTAATAATAAAATATTGTTGATTACTATATTTAATTAACGCCTTTTCATTTGGAAACTTTAAATTCAGGTGATATGGATCATAATTGTCATTTGGTTGCTTAGGTTTTACAGAAGGTTCTGGTTTTTTAACTATTTTTAAACTTGGTTTATTATTTTCAATCACAATTTTTTGATAAATATAATAACTTAAAGCCCCACCACAAATTATAAAAATAAAAACTAAAATCCAAATAACAATTTTTTTACTATTAATTTTTATAATAAAACTCCGCTGAAAAGTCTTCAAAAACTTCCTTTGTGAATTCTTGATTAAAATACTTTTTTAAATTAAAATTATCTATTAAATAAATTTGATTTAAACTACCTATTAATTTTGTAAGTCGATTAGGAAAATCCTGGTATTGTTCTGTAATTTTTATTCGCAAATTATCATAATCAGTTTGGGCCACTAAAATTTGGTTTATTATAATATTTCACTGTAAAATTTTTGTTGATAAAGATATTTGCTCTTTATCTACAAAAGGATTAGTAATGAGTCCCACCATGTTATTGTCAAAACTTGGTCGAAAACCAACTAGTTCTTTTTTAGCATTAAAATAAGGTTTATCAATAAAATGATGATAATAAGTTTTTGTTGCAAAATCATATTGTAAATAACCCCGAATTTTTTCACTATCATACTTTGTTTCACTTTCAACAATAGTTGTTTCTGTTACAAGCGGATTAAAATTATGATTATAGAAATTATTGATTTTATCAATTTTTGACCAAATATCAATTGGAAAACCTTTAAATTGCTCTTTATCAAAAGCAAGTTCAGTTTTAATGCTAAAAAGCTGGTCAATAAAATTATTTGTCATATGATTAAATGATATTTCAAAATTATTTTCTGCTAAAATACTTTTTTGATAAAAATCCCCAGTTTCACTATTATATAATTGATACTTAAGAAATGGCGTAATTTTTAACTGTTCCTGGGTAACTTCAACCCTATTTTGCAAATTAATCATTGTTTCTAAGTAAGATGTTTTAGCAACAAGATTATTATCTTCTAAACTAGGAATAGTAATAACTGTGCTCAATTTATTAACTTCAGTTGTTGTAAAACACCCAACTGGAATAGCAACTTTTGCTCAATGACCAAAAGTTATTATTTTATCTTTGATACTAATAACATAATCATTATTACTTTTAACTAAATTATTAAATAAGCAACCTTTTTTGTTATTAACATTAATAACAACTTCTAATTGGCCTATCTTTATATTTAAAGTTGGAAAGTGATGGAATAATCATTGGTACGATTTAAAATGGCCATAGAGATCTTGGCGATATATATCTGTTGTTTGGCCATGCTCATCAAATCATGGATCAATCATCCCAATTGTTGGACGAAAATAAAACGGGTATAATTCTTCTCCTTGTCCACCAGGTAATGGTAAAGTTTCAATTGCTACATCTAAACTTAAATTAATTTTATTAACGCCAATAAAATTATGACTATCATTATTGTAAATTGTTGATTCATTAACAGCAAACAAAATAAAAACCTCCTATTTTAGTTTTACCTAAATAAGAGGTTAAATTCCTTTTTAATATGATCTAGCAAAATATACAATTAATTCTGAATCATTTTGACAGTAAAAACATTTCCCTTTTTCTTTCTCAATGCCAAAGGGGATACAACGAGTTGTCGTTTGCGTCTCGGCTTTAATTTTTTCCTCACAACTAATTCTGCCACAAAACGGGGCTAAATATAAACCATTTCCAGTGTTAAGAGCAGCTTTATATTCTGCAAAAGTATTTAATCTTTTTGTGTTTTTATCACGATTATTTAATGCTCGCTCATATAAATTAGCGCTAATTTCTTTTAAAAGTTTATCAACAATAGTTGAAATATCAGACAATAAAACTGGAATTTTTTCAAAATTATCGCGGCGAACAATTGTTACCTTATTTTCAGCTAAATCACGTGGTCCGATTTCAATTCGTAACGGAATCCCTTTAATTTCAGTATTTGCAGCTTTAAAACCATAGCTTTTATCAGAAAAGTCAATTTCACAACGATAATCTGATAAAGTTGTCATTACTTCATTACTTACTTTGCATAATTGTTCATCATTTTTAATTGGAACAATCATCACTTGAATTGGAGCAATTGCTGGAGGTAACACTAGCCCACTATCATCACTGTGGCTCATAATAATTCCCCCAATTAAACGCGTTGATACTCCCCATGATGTTGAGTAAGCATATTCTAATTGGTTTTCTTTATTTGAAAATTTAATCTCAAATGGTTTAGTAAAATTTTGACCAAAATAGTGGCTTGTTCCGCATTGTAAAGCTTGACCATCATACATTAATGCCTCAATTGTATATGTTTTATCTGCTCCAGCAAATTTTTCAAATTCAGTTTTTTGGCCCTTAATAACTGGTAATAATAATGTTTCTTCGGCAAATTTGGCATATAAATTTAAAATTTTTAAAGTAAAATCTTCGGCTTCTTGTGCACTACTATGGACAGTATGCCCTTCTTGTCATAAAAATTCACTTGTTCGTAAAAATGGGCGAGTTGTTTTTTCTCATCGCAGAACATTCACTCATTGATTATATAATAATGGTAAATCACGATAACCTTGAATTTCTTTGCTAAAGAAAGTCCCAAATAAAACTTCTGAAGTCGGGCGAATATATAATTCTTCATCCAAAACTTTATCACCAACTTTTGTGACTGTCGCAACTTCGGGAGCAAAACCTTCAATATGGTCTTTTTCTTTATTAAATAATGATTTTGGGATTAATAGTGGAAAATAAACATTTTTAACTTTCAACTTTTTAAACTCAGCATCTAGAATTTGTTGGATATTTTCTCAAATCGCATAACCATAAGGTTTAAAAATAATTGTGCCCTTAACTGGTCCATAACTAATCAAATCGGCGTTTAAAACAATATCGGTGTATCATTGGGGAAAATCAACACTACGAGGTGTTATCTTATCTAATTTCTTACTCATAATTTACTTCTTTCTACTTTTAACTGTTAAGTTTTCAATATTTCCTTTTTCCCCTTTAAATAATTTAATTTTTAAATTATTTTGGCTCATTAAGTATTGTTCAATCCGTTTAACATATTCTGGATTTTTAACTAAAATTCATGAAATTACTTCTGGTTTAATATTTTCAAAGATTTTAATGCGACGAGTAACTTCATCATATTCTCAATCCGCTTTTGTATGTTCATATAATTTTTTAATATCTAGTGCCACTATAGCAATTTGATTTGGATCAACTTTTTGCTCCGCAATTCATTCTCAAAAAAAGTGTCGTGTTGAATTATCTAACTCAAATTCTAAATGGTCTTTTTTTTCTAAATAGGTTCAAACAGTATATTCATCATTCTTACCTAAATGAATATTATTAACCGGTTGTAGACCAAACTCTAATTGTCGTAAAATATTTTTTACATCAGTATAAAAGAGTAGCACTTTCACTTTTTGGCTATTAATTTCTTTAATAATTTTTTGTGTTTTTCGACGGCGAAAACTAAAACCGGTTTTAACATCTCCAACTGGTTGTTCTTCAAATAATTCTGCTACCGCTGCTTTATCTTTATCTTCTTGCAATAAGTTTTTAACTTTTTTCCCTTTTTGCTCTGATTCATGTTGTTCACCTGATTTTTTTAATTTATTAAATAACATTAGCCCACTTCCTTCTACTTTTACTTACTAAATAATTATACTTTATTTTTATTTTAACTTATAAAATTGGTGCAAAAAGTTTTAGACAAACTAGTAAAAAACGATATTTTAATGGCTTATATTTAATTGGCCATTCTTGTCACATAATAGCGTGTTGGAAGTCTCATTCTCAGCGAGGTAAAAAAGTTTCCACAACAGCTTGATCATAAATAATTGCACTTGTTTGATGATCAGCAAAGAAACTACGATAATCTAAATTACAAGACCCAATGATTGTCACATCATTATCAAAAATGGCAATTTTATTATGGTTAAAAATACCATTCATTTCAAAAATTTTCACTCCCGCTTCAATTAATTCGCGACAATAAGTTTTAGTAATATCAAGAACAAAAATCTTATCCGTTAATCCTGGAATTATTAAACGGACATCAATTCCTGATCGAGCCGCTAATTTTAGCGCTTCAATTAATTCAACAGGAGGAATAAAGTAAGGAGTTGATAGTCAAATTCGTTTTTGGGCACTATTAATTAATGACAGATAAACATCTTTCGTAACTGATTGGTCAATACTTGGCCCATGACTAACAATTTGGACGATTGCTGTTCCTTGACTATTATAGTTTTTTGTTTGCAAAATCGCAGGAACTAATTCCGTTAACTTTTCTTGATGTTTTGTTGCAAAATATCAATCATCAACAAAAGTAACTTCTAATCCTCGGACTGCTTTCCCCACAATTCGAACTTGCACATCATGAAATAACCCAAATTTTGCTGATTGATTAGCATAAACATCGGCCAAGTTAATTCCGCCGGTATAACCAACTAAACCATCAATTACAACATCTTTTCGGTGGTTACGATAATTTGCATTGCCATTTATAAAAGGAGTAATAATTGGTAAAAACTTTTGCACAATAACCCCTATTTTTCGTAATTTGCGAATACTTTTTTTACTAATTTTAAAATAACTACCAACATGATCATAAATCATAAAAACTTGTACCCCTGCCGCAATGCGGTCTCGTAAAACAGCACAAACAATTTCAAATAATTCGCCATCGGCAATGATAAAATAATTTAATAAAATATACGATTTAGCATTATCTAAGTCATCTAGCATTCGTTGAAAACATTTTGCCCCATTTTCCATAATTTCAATCGCATTATTTTGATATAACGGTTTTTCGGCAATTTCATTAATTAAATCAACTGTTTTAACAAAATGTTGAGGAATCAAACCAACAGTTTTTTTAACTTTATCATTTGTTAATAAATTATTTTGATATTCATTTTTATTAATTTTTTCATAAAATAATGTTTTTTGATTTGAATAATGGTATTTCCGTCCAAACATCAAATATGAACAAAGCCCTATTATTGGGAAAAAATTAATAAAAATAATTCACGAAAATTTAACTTCATAACGGCGTTTTGAGAAAAAAATCACAAAAGAAAACAGAAAATCAATTAAAATAAAACCAAGAAAAATAAAAGTATATTGAATATTAAAAACAACTGCTACTGCGACAATTGCTAATACTACTAATCCAAATAAGAAAATCATTGATAAAATAATTTTTAATCAATTTTTCATAACTTAACCCCACATTATCTTCATACTTATATTTTATCAATTAAAATAAAAAAGTTATAATAAAATATAACTTCATAAATAATCTTTAAATTTAATGGCGGAACAAGAGAGACTCGAACTCTCGCGCCGGTTACCCGACCTAACACCTTAGCAGGGTGCCCTCTTCACCAACTTGAGTATTGTTCCAAATTGATTACAATTATTATTATACAAAACTTAAATTATTTAACAAGTAAAACAACTATTTTTTTGGAAATCTTTATCCGAATCTTTTTAAAACAATAAATAATTCTTCTTGACATCTACCTATTTTCGGTTATATTTAGTATAAGTTATTTTTACAACAAGGCAATGGAGATGATATTTCATATGTTATTTAATAACACAAAAAATAGTAATAAAACAAGAAAACCAGATAGTCAAAAACTTACCAATTTTTTTATTTTGGGAGATAGCCTAAGTGATTCAAATGGCCTCGCAACAGCTGGGGCTGTGCTTTTAAATGCCGGAAAAATCGAAACAGTTGAAACAATTATGATGCCTAGTCCATTTGTGAATAATTCTTTTACTAATGGAGACGTTAGTGTTAAAGTTTTAGCCGAAAAAATGGGTTGACCTTTAACAGCAGGATGAAGTTTCATTTATAAAGATGAAAAATATAGTAAATATGGTAATAATTATGCTATTGCGGGAGCAACAACAGGTCCAATGGATAACCTTTTATCACGGTTATTTTTTAACCATTTTAATCTTGCTAACCAAGCCGCCGCTTTATTAGAACAACATAACGTTAAAGCAACTGATTTAATTATTGTCCAAATTGGTGGTAATGATTTAATTAACATTTTAACTGAAAATACAGCGCGACCAGTTAAACAAGAACAACTAAATAAGACCTTGATTAATCTTGAACAAACTCTTAATACGTTAATTGAGCAAGGCGTTCAAAATTTATTGTTAATTAATAGTGTTGATTTGGGCAGTATCCCCTATTTTCAGAATAATGAACAGCGAAAACTAGCCACAGAATTCACAAAAAATTATAATGCTGGAATTGTTAAAATAATGACCAAAATATCTGACCAAAAAAACAAAATAATTATTAAACAATATGATTTATTTACTCGTTCAAATGAATTTCTCCTTGCTTTTCAAGAACTTGATCATCATCATAATATCACTGACCCTTGTGTTAACTTTGATTTTAAAGAACTTCGTACCGGAAAAATTGTTCCAAAATATTATGATAATACTAGCCCTAAACATTTAAGTAAACACTTCTTTTTTGATAACTTTCACCCAACAACATGAGCCCATCAAAAAGTTGCTGAAGATTTATACCAAATTATTGAAGCTTGATAAAAACTTTTTTAACCAATAACAATGTTTTCTTCAACATAACTATATTCTTTTTTCCCTGTTCCACGCACTGATACTAATAGCGTTGATGAAACTCCTAATTGTCCAATAAACATTAAGAGAATTAAAACTAGCGTACTAAAAACTCCTAGACCATACATCTCGGTAAAGGAAAAGGCACTTAGTCCTACTGTCCCAAAGGCACTACAGATTGTAAATAAAACATTTAAAAAGTTTAAATGCGGATTTTCAGCACAAATAATTGTAACTGCTAAACCAACAAGGATTCCGGAAATTACCGTAACAACTAATGCCCGTTTCACCGTTTCATTTGGAATTTTCCGTTTAAAGGCATTAACACTATCATTATTCCGGATAACCGATCAAATTGCTAAAATAATAATAGCAAAGGTTGTTGTCCGGATTCCTCCAGCGGTTGAACTGGGAGCTGATCCTATAAACATCATCATTGACATAATTGCCCGCGATCCTGGTAAGAATTTTGTCATATCAACAGTTGAAAAACCGGCATTCCGCGTTGACATTGTATTAAAAAAGACATTCATAAAACCATTCCAGTTTGATGACGCTTGCGCTAAAATTGATTCTCCTGGGGCATTAATATTAACAAATTCAATTAATCAAACTCCAAAAACCCCAACAAAGGAAATTAATACATACGTAATAAAATTAATTTTGGTAAATAAACTGAATTTAACATTTTCCTTGTTTTTTCATGCAATAATTTTACGTTTTAAATCATAAAAAGTCGGGAAGCCTAAACCACCAATAACAAATTCAAATAAAAAGATAAATTGCATAAAATAGTTATCATTATATGGCATTAAAGACGAATTCCCAATAATATCAAACCCAGCATTATTAATTGCTGATACGGAGTGAAAAACCCCACTTCATAAACTATTTCAAAAATCATGATAAGTAACATTATCAATCATATGTTCACCAGCCGTTGACCCTGAGGAAAAATAAAAATTAAAAAATAGTAAAACTGCTGCAATAAACTCAATAATAACTAAAAAGATAAAACTATTTTTAATTAAATCCATTGTTTGGCCAAAGTTACTACTTCCTCGTTCTCCCTGCACTAACTGACGATCTTTAATTGAAATACGGCGCCCTAATAAGACAAGCAACATTACCTTAAAAGTTAAAACTCCAAAGCCACCAATTTGGATTAAAACAATAATTATAAATTGACCAAAAAAACTATAATCAGCAGCGGCATTAGCAATTGATAGTCCTGTATCAGAAAAAGCACTTGAAGCAGTAAATAATCCTACTAAGAAATTTCACTGAAAATTATATTCACCAATAATTTCTCCTCAAGGATCATATACTATTCGATTGCCAACAACAATCCCAGGCACAGATAATAGAAAACCGGTAATAAAAACGACTAAAACATAGATCAAAAATAGTTTTCCAGCAACTTTTGAAAATGGTAAAAAATGAAAGCGTGAACGGGTGATTGGAGCAGCATTATCATCACCTTTGCCTTTACTTGGTTCATGCTTTCTTTTAAAAATATTTTTAAAAAATTGCTGATAAATCTGCATTAATTTATACCCCTTACCATCTCTATTTATTAATAACATTATACTACAAGGTCTCAATAATATTCGTATTAGTTAAAAAATAGCAATAAATCCTCTTTTAGGAAAAATCCTCAATAAAGTTCTTCTTTATTGAGGATTTTCTTAGATTATTTTTCATAGTATTTAAATCAGAATTTTTCCGGGCCAATGCGCTGATAATCTTCAATCATTTTTGGCGTTAAATCATACATACAAGTTGAACAACAACTTTGATGCTCCTCGGTTGGTTCGCCACATAATACACAAGGAAAAATATCTTGTGAATTAAATTGACGGCGAAAATGGGCTAAAATTTTTTCTTTATCATTTCTGGTCATAAAATTAATCCTTTCTTATCTCAAAAGTTATTACGAATTAATATTACTATTATTATTTTACCGCGTTTTTAAGAAAATGTTAAGGGGGCTAATATTTGTGATATTTTTGCCTAAAAAAATAAAAAATAGTATAATATTTATACTAGGAATTGAGGAGATAACAAATGGCACGAAAAAAAAGTTTTGCAATTATCGGGATTAATAATTTTGGACAAGCAATTGTAGATACATTAATTCAGAAAAAACAACATATTATGGTTTTTGATATTGATCAAGCAAAAATTAATAATATGGTAGCAAGTTATGAGCAAGTCGATGGTGTAGCTTTAGATACAACTATTAAAGCTAATTTAATTGAGCAAGGAATGGAACAATATGATACCGTGATTGTTACAATGGCAACAAATATTGAGGCAAGTATTCTAACAATCATTAGTTTACAAGATATTGGTGTTGTTAATATTATTGCGAAAGCAAAAGATTCTCGTCATACAAGAATCTTAAAAGCATTAGGAATCACTAATATTGTTCAACCAGATGTAATGGCTGGGCATATGACCGCCTCAAAAGCCTTATTTGATGTTGATATTGAAATCCAAACAGTTGATGAAAACTATGCATCAGTTTCAATTATTGTTACTGAGCCTTCAATCGAAGGACAATCATTACTTGACTTACGTTTAATCAATAACAAAGACTATAACATTGTCCATGTTAAAAGAAAAGGACGAATTATTTTGCCAGCTGATGTTGATACATTAAAATTAGGAGATGAATTATTAGTTATTTCAAAAATTAACGCAATTAATGATTTAGTAATTAAATTACAAACAACTGACAATGAAAAAGATGGAAAGTAATTTCCATCTATTTTTTTTGATTTTTAAAAATTAATTCTTCAACAACTTTTTGTCCAATTTCTGGTGCTACTTGCCCTTTTGTTAACTTCATTAATTCTCCCATAAAGAATTTAATTACTCGTTCAGGGCGATCAACATATTGAGATAGCATTTCTACATTAGTAATAATAATTGGTTCAATAATTGTCGCAATTTCAGTTGAATCAGTAATTTGTTTTAGTCCTAATTTATCAACTAGATTTTTTGGACTAATATTTTCTTTTAATAACATTGGTAAGATTGTTTTAGCGTGCTTAGTTGAAATAATATTATCAGAAATTAAATTTAGCATTTCTGCTAATTGTTCTGGTAACAAAGTAATTTCAGCCCAAGTTAAACCATTTTGATTTAAATAACCTTGAATATCACCAATTAAATAATTCGCTAACATTGAATAATTTGTTGTTTGACGAGCAGTTACTTCAAAAAAACGCATTAAATCATAATCTTGTAGAATAACTTCAATTTCTGTTTCTTTTAACTGAAAGTCTTTTTGATAGCGAAGCCTTTTTGCTGCTGGCAATTCTGGTATCTGGCTAATAACATCATTAATTCATTCTGGGGGCAACTTAATTGGAAAAATATTAGGTTCTGAAAAATATTTGTAATCTGTTGCATCAGTTTTTTTACGCATTAAAACCGTTGATTTTGTTTTTTCATCAAAACGACGAGTTTCTTGTTCAACAGTTCCCCCTGTTAATAGAATTTGTGATTGACGTTTAATTTCATAATCAATTGCTTTTTCAACATTTGCTAAAGAATTTAAGTTTTTTAATTCAACTTTATTACCATATTTTTCACTACCAAATGGGCGCAAAGAGATATTAACATCACAACGTAGTGATCCTTCATTCATTTTAGCATCACTAATATTTGAATATAATAAAATTTCGCGTAATTGTTCTAAGTATTTGCGGACTTGATAACTTGTCCGTAAAACTGGTTCAGTAACAATTTCAATCAGACCAATTCCAGCCCGATTATAATCTAATAATGTTTTATCCTCATGATGTAATTGTTTTGCTGTATCTTCTTCAATATGTAAGCGTTCAATTTTAACAACAACAGGAGTATTATCCTCATCAATAATTGTTAAATAACCTCTTTTACCAATTGGATAGTACTGTTGAGTAATTTGAAATCCCTTTGATAAGTCCGGATAGTAATAATTTTTTCGGTCAAACTGCACAATTGGGTCAATTTCAAGGTGCAAGGCATGACAAGCAATTAAAGCTAATTCCACCCCTTTTTTATTAACTGTTGGCATCACTCCTGGGTAGCCAACATCCATAATATTAACTTTAGTATTTGGTGTTGCCCCATAACTAACTGGTCCAGGAGAAAACATTTTTGTCGTTGTTTTTAATTCAACATGATTTTCAATTCCAATAACAACTTCAAAATTATTCATTTTCTTCTCCTCCTGGGGCCACAAGATTTTTTAACCCCGTAATTTCTTCTATTAACAAACTAGCATTTAAAACAATTTGATCTGCAAACGGCTTGGCATTAATATTAACCCCAATTGGTAATCCATCAATCAAAGTTAACGGAACAGTTATTGATGGATTACCCATCATATTTGCTAAAACTAACAAGTCGTCAAAATAAAATTCTAAGTCTGATTCGGTTAAAGTATGTGCTTTAACACCTGTGATTTTTGGAGCCACTGTTGTTGCTGATGGTAACAATAAAATATCATAATTAGCAAAAATTTTCGTTAATTCATCAACAATTAAACGACGAACTCGTTTTGCTTTTAAAAATAATAGGGTCTGATTATCTTTTGATAAGGCATACGACCCAATTGCATAACGACGTTTAACAACCCTTCCAAAACCACTAACACGTGAATTAATCATTACATCTTCATATGTTTCACCAGAAACACGGAGACCAAAGTTAATTCCGTCTAACGCTGAATGGGTACTAATTGCTTCAGCATAAGAAATAATCATATAAACCGGTAATAATGCTTTTAATAATTCTTCTGGAAATGTTGCTTCACAAATTTCAACCCCGTGTTCTTGCAATTTTGTAAATAATTTATTAAAAGTTGTTTTTAATTCTGCAGATAATTGGTTATGAGCAAACGGAAAATAGGCAAATTTTTTCCCTTTTAAATCAGTTGTTATATTTTGATAATAATCTTTTTCTAGGCTAGTTAATGATGTCGCATCTTGGTGATCATTTTTTGCTAAATAATCTAAGATGATCGCACTATCAACAACTGAACGGGTAAAATAACCAACCGTATCTAATGATGGCGCATAAGGGATAACCCCAAATCGTGAAATTAAACCATAACTAGGTTTAAATCCAACAATTCCACAATAACTAGCTGGTTTACGAATTGAATCACCAGTGTCTGTTCCAAGCGCAAATGGAACAACTCCACTTGCTACTAAAGCGGCTGAACCAGATGATGAACCCCCTGTAATTCTTGTTAAATCTCACGGATTTAAAACATCACCAGTATAGGAATAAAGTCCATGCCCTCCCATTCCCAATTCATCTAAAGCACTTTTTGCGACTAAAATAGCATGTTGTTTTTTTAATAGTTCAGTGACTGTTGATTCATAAGTTGGGACAAAATTGCTTAAAATTTTTGAACTAGCTGTTGTTAAAATTCCTTTTGTCGCAAAATTATCTTTCGCCACATAAGGAATCCCCGCTAGAAAATCAGATGGTAAAATTGGGACATTATCTAATTGTGCTGCTAAATTTGTGGCAAATGTTTCTAATTCTGTTACAGTTGCATTTAAAATTTGATATTTTTTTAATTTGGCAATACTATCTTTAATTATTGCTGAAGGGGTAATTTCTTTTGCCACTAATTTTTCATGTAATTCTTTTACTGTATAATTCTTCATCATTATTTTACTACCTTATTAATTACAATATAATCCCCTTCTGCAACTGGTGCTAATGCTAAAATATTTTTTTGTTGTTCAGCGATTGGTCCAACATCTTCACGTAAATAATCAACTGTTAAATTATAAGGAAAATGCATTGAACGGACATTTGTTGTATCAATTTTTTGAACTAAATCCATTTGTTTTAAAATCACATCAAATTCATTTTTTAATTTTTCTAATTCTTCCGGTCCAAAATCTAACATAATATCATTTGCTAATTTTTTTAACTGTTCTGTGGTTACTTTCATTTTTTCCTATTCTCCTCCTTCAATTAGGTTGATAAAATCTATCTCACTAATTATTTTAACATTTAATTTTGCTGCTTTTAACAATTTGCTACCTCCATCTGTTCCGGCCAACAAATAAGTTGTTTTACTACTAATGCTATCCGAAACATGGCCCCCATAATTTTCAATTAATTCTTTAAAATATTCTCGCGGTTTTGATAATGTCCCAGTAATAACAAAACGCTGATTTTCTAATTTTTGAACAACAAAACTATCACTTTTTAAATACTTAATATTAACATTATGCTTAATTAGTTTGGCAATTTCCTCAACATTATTTGGAACATTAAAATAATCTACCACACTAGTAGCGACAATTGGTCCAACATCATTAATTACCGATAGCATTTCAACTGTTGCTGTTTGAATTGCACTAATAGTTTGGAATTTTTTGGCCAATAATTGTGCGGTTTTCTGTCCAACATGGCGAATTCCTAAGGCAAATAATAATCGTTCCAGCGATTTCTCTTTTGAACGATTAATTGAGTCAATCATATTTTGAAAGGATTTTTCCCCAAAATTATCCAATTCAATAATCTCATTACGATAGTTCTCTAATAAGTATAAATCACTAAAACTTTTTAAATATCCCAAGTCAAATAAACGGTTGATAATTTTTTCACTAACTCCTTCAATATTCATTGCCTTGCGCGAACAAAAATGTTCTAACCCACGGGTAATTTTTTTAGGACATAAAGAATTAACACAATATTGATCAACTTCATCATCTGTTTTTTCTAATCAATTCCCACAATCAGGACATTTTTTCGCCATTGTTCATTTAACAGTTTGTCTTGGTCGACGATTAAGTAAGGATTGAATTACTTCGGGAATAATATCTCCCGCCTTTTTCAATTCGACATAATCCCCAACCCGAATATCACGTTTAATAATAAAATCAGCATTATGTAATGTTGCCGCGCGAACAATCGTCCCAGCAATCCGTACTGGTTCTAAAACAGCATTATAAGTGATTTTCCCAGTTCGTCCAACACTAGGGAAAATATCAACTAATTTTGTCATAACAATTTCAGCGGGGAACTTATAAGCAATTGCTCACTTTGGATTTTTGGCTGTATAACCAATCCGATTATATAATTTAAAATCATTAACTTTAATGACAATTCCATCAATCTCATAACCTAATTGATGACGTAAATTTTGGTATTTTTGAATATAACCTCAAACTTCATCAACATTATGACATAATTGATATTCTTTATTTGTTTTAAATTTTAATCCTTCTAAATGTTTCAACGCTTCATACTGAGTTGGAATCCCATCCTCATTGGCATTAACATAATAATACAAAAAGGCATCTAAGTTCCGTTTTTGCACAATAGTTGAATCTAATTGTCGTAAAGTTCCTGCCGCGGCATTGCGGGGGTTAGCAAATAATGGTTCATCATTCGCAGCTCGTTCAGCATTAATTTTATTAAATTCTTCTAATGATAAATAAACTTCTCCCCGAACAATCAAATTAGGTTGTGCCACTTTTAATGGAATTGATTTGATTTTTTTAATATTAGTTGTAACATCTTCCCCAGCAATACCGTCTCCACGCGTTGCTCCCATTACTAGTAAATGATTTTGATAAACTAATGAGATTGATAAACCATCAATTTTTAATTCACATGTATAGGTAATTGATGATAAACCTGTTAATTCTTTAATTTGTTCATCAAAATGGACTAAATCCTCATAGTTAAAAGCATTTCCTAAGCTTAACATTGGGCTAGTATGGAAATATTTCGTAAACTTTTCGCTTACTGTCCCTGAAACTCGTTGGGTTGGCGAATCAAGGGTAATTAACGTTGGAAATTGTTGCTCTAAAGCGATTAATTCTTGCATTGCCCGATCATATTCTTGATCAGACACACTAGGCTTATCCAGAACGTAATATTGATAATTTCATTCTTCTAACGACTGTTTTAATTCTTCAATTCTGCTTTGTGCTGTTGCTTGGTTCATTGTTTTTCCTCCACTGTAGTTTAATAGTTATTTTTGTTTGTAATTAATCTGATTTTGTTGTTTTTGTTGGGGTTTTCAAGTAATTTTTTTAAATTGTTTAATTTTAACGGCATAAACAGAAGTATTAATGGCAACTAAAATCGCAACAATAAAGACTGTCGCATTATTTAATAAAGCCCGATCATTAAAGATTCAAATTAAGAAACGCCCAACCAATGGGTTAAAAAAAGTAACCGTTAAAATTGCCAACATATTAATTGATGTTTTGGCCGAAAAATTGGGAATTCGTTCCATAAAGAAAATTCATAATAATCCAAACCCTAGGAAAATAAAGGAAATAATTAAGAAAATGCTGTTAGCTAAGTCCTTAATTTTTGCTAATTCTAATTGGGTATAAATTGAGGAAGCAATTGCTTCAAGATTTCAAAAATCAAGCTTAATTTTCCCTGAAGCTAATAAAATCAAAACTGAAGCAATTGTAAATAAACTAGGGATAACAAAAATTAAGGCACGATTATGACTATAAATTGCCTTCTCAATTTCAAAAATCCGTGCATAATTACGATATAGTAAAAAGGATAAAATAATCATAATTAACATTAATCCTAAAAAAACAAAAATTAATCAAATTGTTCCATATCAAATATTATAGAAAATAAAACAAATTGTTGGAAAAACCGTAAACTTTACTAAATCCTTTAAAAAATTAACTTGATACTTTAACATTGTAATTCAACCACTAACATAGACTAAAAAAAGAATAATATAAGTGGCATCTCAGTCAAAGGTGATATAACTAGTAAAAATAATCCCAATGATTCATGGCATATTACGATTACGATACTCAGCATTAGTATAGATACTTAGAATAATAAAAATGACAAAAAATAAGTTTGTTATCATATTTTCGGGGTGTCATGCATCATAGCCAAAATAATAAATTAGTAATTTTGATCCCGTTAAAATTAGGAGCGAAAAAAAGCCAATGACTAAATTGTTATTATTTTTGCGAGAAAAATTATTTAGTAACGTAACAAATAGCGCTGCGAAAACCATCGCATCTAATATATCTAATAAATTCAAGATAATTTCATTAGGGTCTAGGTTGGTAATTGTAAACCACATTGAGACATTGGTGAATCAACCTAGGGATGCTAATGCTCTTGTATTACCAATAATGACACTAGGATCTAAAACAAATTTAGTTAGGTCTTTTTCATCCCGAGTAAAAAAAGTTAAAATATAACTAGTATTTAAATTTTGTCCAGCGGGGGAAATAAAATAGTTTTTAAAATAATAAACTAAAATAAAAATGGCCATTGCAAACAAAAAAATTGCATGATTTTTATCTAATAAACGAATATTAAATCAAAACCGAATTAAAATTAACAGGACTAATGAATAAAGAACATTGACAGCACCTAGTAAATAAACTAGAAAAATGTAACGTAAATCAGGAATTAATTGAAACGGCATTAAAAAGAGCGAAACAGCAGCAAAATAAAAGAAAAAACCAATAATCATCCCAAAATAAATATTTTTTGTTCGTAATTTTAGCATTTCTGTTAAAACAGCCCCTGTTGAAGAAAAAATCCAATAATAATATATTGAAAAAGCAATCGCAATAAAGATTAGTTTGACCATTGAATTAATTTCCTTTCTTTTTAACAATTATAGCAAAAAGTGTCGTAAAAAGGATAATTGCCAAAAAATAAAAAAATCTTATTAATAAGATTTTTTTATTTGGTTATTCAACAATAGCAATTACTTCACCTTGTTTAACTTTTCCAGTTTTTAAAAGTTTAATTGTATGATTACCAATTGCATCTGGTGTGAAAACAATTGGAGTGTCTAAACTTGGCACTTTATCTTTAATCTGGTTTAAATTAACTTCACACAATAAGTCTCCTTGTTTAACATTATCATCTTGTTTAACTTTAATGTCGAAACCTTCACCATTTAATGAAACTGTATCCATTCCAATGTGTAATAATAACTCAACTCCACTTGCATGTTTAATTCCATAAGCATGACCTGTTGGAAAAACTGTCATTAGTCTTCCCGTCATTGGGGCTAAAAAGTTTCCGGCACTTGGTTTAATTCCAAAACCATCTCCTAGCATTTTTTGTGAAAATACTTCATCATTAACATCGTCTAATTTAATTATTTCACCATCAACTGGGGCAATAATCTCAATCTCTTTACTTTTTTTTGTAAACAATCCCATTTTGAATTATCCCTTTCTAAATTCTTGAAATATACTCTAAGTATACTATAATTTTTAAAATTGCGGGGACAAATTTTCAAATAACTTTGTTGCTTATTTTTCTCTAACTACCATAAACACTAGGACTCATAATAACGAGACCTTCAATCATAACAACAACAGATGCTAATAGACATAACGAAAAAATTAGTAATATAATTAAGGCTTTATTTTTAACTAACAGTTTTTTTACAATAATTTTTTGTTTTGTATCAATTATAACCCCCGTTGGTGACTGCTTGATTTTTTGCCGACGTTCTCAACAATATCATAATCCACTAGCTAAAGTTAAAACACCAAAAGTAGCCACTAAAATAAGGGCAATTAATAAGGTTGAATTCATTGGATTTACATCTCCTAACTTAAAAATAAAAAAACACTACTTTAATATAGTGTAATTTTAACGAAATTATTAAATTATTGCAATGCTTCTTTTGTTGCGGCTTCAACTAGGACTAAAACTTCATCATTTGTTTCACACATAATTGCTTGCTCGACTAACTTTTCCATTGCTGATACTTCTAATTTACTAATAATACGACGAGCATTTAAAATACTTGTTGCTGACATTGAGAAGTAATCTAACTTCATTCCCATTAATAATGGGATTGCAGCGGGATCTCCAGCCATTTCTCCACACATTCCAACTCATTTACCAGCTTGGTGAGCCCCATCAATAATTGATTTAATTAATCGTAAAATTGATGGATTATATGGTTGGTATAAGTATGAAACAAATTGACTCATGCGGTCAGCAGCCATTGTATATTGAATTAAATCATTTGTTCCAATTGAGAAGAAATCAGCATATTTTGCAAATTGATCAGCAATTACTGCTGCTGCTGGAATTTCCATCATCATTCCGATTTCAACATCATCAGCAACTTTTTGCCCTTCTTGAATTAATTTTGCTTTTTCTTCTAAAACAATAGCTTTAGCTGCTTTAAATTCATCAACTGTTGCAATCATTGGAAACATAATTCCTAAATGGCCATAAACACTTGCTCGTAATAATGCTCTTAACTGTGTTCGGAACACTTCTTCTTTATCTAAACATAAACGAATTGCCCGATATCCTAAAAATGGGTTCATTTCATGTGGAAATTGAAAGTAAGATAATGTTTTATCGCCCCCAATGTCTAATGTTCGAATAATAACAGCTTTTCCGGACATATTTTCTAATACTTCTTTATACGCAACAAATTGCTCTTCTTCGGTTGGAAAGTGATCATTATCCATGTATAAAAATTCACTACGGAATAATCCAACTCCTTCGCCCCCGTTTTCTAATACCCCATGGATATCTTTCGGTGAACCTATATTTCCTTCTAAAACAAATTTAGTGTAACCATCTTTTGAAACAGTTGCTTTATCTTTAAAAGTTAATAGTTCTTTTTGTTGCTCAACAAATTTATTACAAGCAGTTCTTCATTCTGACATTTCTTTATCACTTGGGTTTAAAATAACAATCCCAGTTTCACCATTAATCATAATATTTTGATGGTGTTTAGTTTCCTTTGTAATTGTTTTTAATCCTAAAACTGCTGGGATTTCTAAGCTACGAGCCATAATTGCGGCATGACTTGTTCTTCCTCCCATATCACAGGCAAATCCTTTTGCAAATTTTGGATCTAATTGTGCTGTTTGTGATGGGGTTAAATCATCAGCCACAATAATAACTTCTTCATTAATTGTTGCTAAATCCAACACTGGTACATTTAATAAATATTTAATTAATCGATCAGTAACATCTTTGATATCAGCTGCTCGTTCTTTAAAATATGGATCATCCATTGCACTAAACATTTCAATAAATTTTTGAGCAACAGTATGAATTGCAAAAGCGGCATTATTTTTATCATTATTAATCATTGTTTTTGCATCATCAATCATTGCTGGGTCATTTAAAATTTGCCCATGAGCTTCAAAAATAGCGGCTTTTTCTGGCCCTAATTTTTCTAATGTAATTTCTTGTAATCTAATAATATCAGCACTAGCTTTTGTCATTGCTGCTTCTAATTTTTCAATTTCAGCTGTAACATCAATAACGTTTTGTTCAGGAATAACATATTTTGGTTCTTCTAATTTAAAAACTTTGGCGATGGCAATCCCTTGACTAGCCCCAATTCCTTGCATTTTATTTGACATATTTTTTCTCCTCTTTTATTTAAAAATTTTCACTTCATTTTTATTATAAACGAAAAAACAAAAGTTGAATAATTTTATTTTATTTCTTATCCCCTTTTAAAATTTTATAAAATACCTTACAATATAAACAAATAAGAATCAAATTACCACCTTTTTTACCAATAACAATTAAAAATTGAAGATTACGTAAGGAGGAGTCCTTAATGGAAACAGAAATTTATCAAAAAGTTATTACCTGTTTAGAAAATATTCGGATGCATTTAAAAATTAGTCAGCTTGAATTTGCTGCTTTTTTGTCGCTAACGCGCGAAGGCTATCGCCTTGCCATCGCCAAAGATACTAATCGCCATAAGCAATACATTAAACTTGACCTTATTCATATTTTTAGTGCAATTCTTTTTAATCTCGAAAATTATCAATTATGACGGGAAAATTTAGTAATAATCCAACAAGAAATCAACAGTTGCTTTACCAATTATTACCTACAATTATTAGCGATTTTACCCGTTGCTAAGAATTCTTAGCAAAATTAATCTCTACAAAATGTTATAAAAAAGTTAGAAAGGAGAATCTAAATTTTTATTGCAAATAAATCTGAAAGGAGAATAAATAATAATGGAAGAAATGAAAATATTTCTACAACATTTTGGCCTAGAGTTTTTTGGGACAATGTTGTTAATTATTTTAGGAAATGGGGTTGTTGCTAATACAATCTTAAAAAAAACAAAAGGAAATGGGCAAGGTTTTTTTGCCATTACTGCTGGATGAGGTTTCGCTGTTTTAGTAGGAGCGATGATTTCTAGTGCCCTAAAGGGTGTTGCTCACTTAAATCCAGCTGTAACCTTTGCCATGGTTGTTCAACAAACTTGGTTTAATGCCAATGGTTGATATCTATTACCTGCGCTCTTACTTGGACAATTAGTTGGAGCTGTTATTGGTCAAATTATAGTTGATATCTTTTACTGAAAACACATTAAAGATACTGTAACAGAACAACCAGATTTTATCTTAGCAATCCACTCAACAGGTCCAACACATAAAAATAATTTTTTTAATTTCTTTGCCGAATTTATTGGGACATTTGTCTTAATTAGTGCAATTTTAGCAATTGGGAAATACAATACCTTTAGTTTAGGGGCTTGAGGACCACTATTTGTCGGATTAACGGTCTTTGGAATAGGATTATCATTAGGAGGGACAACTGGTTATGCAATTAACCCAATTCGGGATTTAGCGCCACGGTTAGTTCACTTTGTCCTACCACTTAAAAATAAAGGTAGTTCAAACTGAAGTTACAGTTGAGTGCCAGTTATTGCCCCTAGTGCAGCAGGTTTTGTCTGTGGAGCAATATTTTTACTATTTTAACCAATAAAGTGAGGATAACTGATAATGACTAACGAAGAAATTTATGATATTTGCATTATTGGGGCTGGTGTAATTGGCGGAGCCATAAGCCGTGAATTAAGCCGCTATCATTTAAAAGTAATCGTCCTAGAAAAAAATAAAAAAGTGGCAATGGAAACTTCCGAAGGAAACTCCGGGGTTATCCATGGTGGATTTGACCCAACTCCTGGTAAATGAACAGCTAAATTTAACATAACCGGAAACTATTTATATCAAACACTCTTTCAAGAATTAAATTTCCCCCATCAGCAAGTAAATTCATTAGTAATTGCCTTTAATAAAGATGAACAAGAGCAATTAGAATTACTATACCAAAGGGGGTTAACAAACCAAGTTAAACCAGAACACTTAAAATTACTTGATCAAAAAACCGTTCATCTCCTTGAACCAAATCTTAACCCAGATGTAATTGGCGGGCTATTATGCACTTCCTCTTATGTTGTTGATCCAGTTATTTTAACAAAGAGTTTCTTTTCCAATAGTATTAAAAATGGCGTTAATCTTTGCTTAGACCATATGGTGTCTAATATTACTTATCAAAATAATTATTTTACAATTAGCGTTAATACTCAAAATACTGTTAAAACTTATTATGCAAAATACATTATTAATGCGGCAGGCCATTATTGTGATGAAATTGCCGCAAAAGCTGGGTATCCTGATTTTCAATTAACCACCTTACGCGGTGAATACTGTGTCTTAGAAAAAAGTGAAGGACACTTAGTTAATAATATTGTTTTTATGGTTCCCACAATTCATGGTAAAGGAGTTATTGTTGCACCAATGTTAGATGGTCACTTATTAGTTGGTCCAACTGCCCAAGAAGATGTTCCAAAAGATGAAACTCGGTTAGTTACACCAGCAATGGAACCCCAAATTAGGGCAATTGGTCAACATATTATTCCTAGTATTAAAATGGCCAAAACTTGTTATCGTTTTGCTGGTTCACGACCAATAGAGCCAACAACAAAAGATTTTTATTTAGCCCCTGCTCATGATAATTCAAAATTTATTAATGTGGCAGGAACAAAATCACCAGGACTAAGTTCGGCACCAGCAATTGCAAAATATATCATAACCCTTTTAGAACAAGCTGGATTAACATTATTACCTAATCCAACCTTTGATCCTATACAAACCGAAATTATTCCGACAATTTAAGAAAGGAGAAATATTAATGGCAAAATATATTATTAGTTTAGATGAAGGAACAACTAGTTGTCGAACATTAATTATTAATCATCAAGGAGAAATTGTTGCTAGTGATGCCTTAGAGTTCAGTCAAATTTTCCCGAAAGCGGGGTGAGTTGAACATGATGCCATTGAAATTTGAAACTCCCAGCGAACAACCTTAGTACAATCTGTTAATAAAGCAAAAATTAAAATTGAAGAAATTGTGGGAATCGGGATTACAAATCAACGAGAAACTGTTGTAATGTGAGACCGCCAATCTGGTTTACCAATCTATAACGCGATTGTTTGACAAGATCGACGAACAGCTGATTACTGTGATGAATTAATTAAAGCGGGAAAAAACAAAATGATACAAGAAAAAACTGGTTTAATAATAAACCCCTACTTTTCAGCTTCAAAAATTAAATGAGTTTTAGATAATGTTGAAGGGGCTCGTACTTTAGCAGCTAACAATAATTTGATGTTTGGAACAATTGATACTTGATTAATTTATCGTTTAACTGGAGGGGAAGTTCATGTCACAGATTCAACAAATGCTAGTCGAACAATGTTATTTAATATTCATACCCAAACATGAGATGAAGACTTATTAACATTGTTCGATATTCCAAAAAACATTTTACCAATGGTTAAATCTTCTTCCGAAGTTTATGGTCAAACCTTCCCTGGTTTATTAAGCAAAAAAACCGAAATTAGAATTCCAATTGCTAGTGCAATTGGGGACCAACAAGCAGCGTTATTTGGGCAATTATGCTTAGAACCAGGAGAAGTTAAAAATACTTACGGAACTGGATGTTTTATTTTAATGAATACTGGAGAAATACCTGTTACATCAAACAATGGTCTTTTAACAACCATAGCATTGAATTACAATAATAAAATAACTTATGCCTTGGAAGGATCAGTTTTTGTTGCTGGGGCGGCGATTCAATGATTACGAGATGCTTTAAAAATTATTTACCATGCAAGTGAAACTGATTGATATACTGGTTTAGTGAATGATGACCAACAAGTTTATGTTGTCCCTTCCTTTACTGGTTTAGGGTCACCCTACTGAGATTCATATTCACGAGGAGCAATCTTTGGTTTAGAACGTGGAACAAAGCGAGAACATCTTGTTAAAGCAACGCTGGAATCATTAGCTTATCAATCATATGATGTTATTATGGCAATGGCAGAAGATTTACAACAACCTATTAAAACAATTAAAGTGGATGGCGGTGCAAGTCGCAATAATTATTTAATGCAATTCCAAGCTGATATTAGTCAAGTTGAAGTTGTTCGACCAAAAAACATTGAAACAACAGCAATGGGAGCAGCCTTCTTAGCAGGATTAGCTTTAAACTTCTGAGCATCAATTGATGATATTAAAGATATTTTAATTGTTGATAAAAAATATCAGCCAAAACTGGACAAAACAATTATTAAAAAATTATTGAAAGGTTGAAAAGTTTCTGTAACAAGAACATTTAATTGATTAAAAGATATCGCATAAAAAATAGCCTATTATGGCTATTTTTTTACTTATTATATTAAAAATATTTAAGATTGTGTTAATTTTAATGGCGCTGGTAAAATAGTTAGCCTTGTTTTTAAATTGCTACCACTAAAATCCAATGTGTTATTTATTCAAAAAGAAAAATTGCAACTAGTCTCTGATTGAATTGATGCTTCCCTTTTAGAATCTCTAACTATTGTAAAATGATAAATCCGTTTATCATATTTATCTTGTACTGGTAACTCTTCTTTAATTTTTAAATAAGAAATGGAATTACCACTATTATCTTTAAAGGAACTTATAAAACTTGTTATATCGGTGTTTTTATAGTATAAATTCCCTAAAATTAAAGTTGCATAAATACAGTCTTCATCCAATTGAAAATTATATTTATTAAAAACAACTTTATTTTTTTTTAATACATATAGGTTTCGATCTGTACTACAAGAAACTGCTAATGACGAGGTAGTTGTTATCATAGAAACAGCAGTAAACATTACTACTAATTTTTTCATATCATTTCTCCTGATCTAACCCAAACATTTTAATAGTTCTTCATAATTATTATAAATCTTATATTAAAAAATACAACATTACTTTTTAAAACGATGGAATAAATTATGTGGTTGTTGAGACATATTTTTAAATGCTTATTTTTGCATTATAAGCATTTAGAAGATGAAAAATCTTATTTACTTATATTTATTAAACCACCTTTCTTGAAAATTACAATACAAAAGAGCACTAATTTTATAAATTAGCTAATAATTTTTTTATTAAAGCTTTGAATAAATATATTAGTTTTTAGTACTTAAAATACCTCGAACTGCTCTGACTAAACCCTTAGTTTTTGACCTCAGAATCGGTACCGTACCTTGTTTGGGTTCATAACGCTGAACAACATCATATTCATTTTTTACTCAAATATTTTGGAAAAAGTAATTTTTTCTAGCTTTAAGTTCATCATTATAGTCATTTGTTATAATTTCAATTGGATCTCATCCATTTACTTTGGCCATCCGCATACTTAGCATATTTGAAAACGTTAATTTACTATATGCCTTAGCGCCGTAGGATTTTAACGACTTAACATTATGTGAAATTTGTGCTTCCGTTTGTGATCCAATATAGTATTCTTTACTATAATTGCTAATCCCCTCTTTATTACCTTTCACATATTTTAAAAGCTCTTTAATTTGAGGTTTTTTATGATTTAAAAAATCAAATTTCTTTTGATAAGTTGGAGTTAACAAATCATGGATATATTTAATTAAGTTTTGTACATCACCATTTTTAATAAAAGCCGATAAATCATAATAAATTGCTTTCTTTTGCTTTTCTAGTGAATTTAAATATCCTTCTTTTTTTCTGTTAAATCGCCGAAAATTGAAACATTTATGCAAATACTTTTTTAAATGAAATTCATCTAAAACAATATCACCATGAAGTTGCGATGCCGTTGTTTTAATTCATGTCGCCCCATCTCCAAGAATAACAACTTTTTTATCTTTTAACTCATAGTTTTCATTTAAAAACTTATACAATTTTTGATGATAATTATTTAAATTCTGTTCTCAATTATCTTTTAAAATCATAAACAGCTTTTTATTTTTTAATACTCTACGATTATTAATTGACTTTTCTTTATCAAAACCGGTATGGGCATACGCCATTCGGATTGTACTTTTACTAATTTCTTTCTTTCGTGATTTTTTGTTGTAATTAAAAATATTGGTGTACGTATCATCAACTCCTACATACAAATATTTTCCTTTAAACTTAATTTTTTTCTTATCAAAATTAGCGCAAAAATTATTATACTCTTGCAAATTAATACTTCGATTAATGTTTGAAATTGTCATTAATGAAATTTCTGAATACTTATATTTGTCTAAAATATCCCGGTAGCGCTTACCACTATCTAATTCTTTCAATATTTTAACATATAAGTCAAAGTGTAGTCGCTGATAAGGTTTACGGCCAATTTCAACGTCTAACAAAAAAACATATTTATGTTTATACAATTTTCGATCATAGTAACGGAATCTTGTTCTTTCATAAGTAACTTGCCCTCACTCAGTAATTAAAGTAGCGGGACGTTTACCATAAAGAATATAACCTTTATTGTTATTTGAATATTTTTGTCGCAAACGTAAATCCAATTCTTCATAGTGTTCTTGAATAGCTTTTCTAGTTTTATTTTTAACTTCTTCTTCAATATCTTCAAACATTTTAATTTGTTTAAAAATATTTTGGGTATAGTCATTTTGATACAAAGAAAAATTAATACTATTTTGGTACATAATATTTTTTACCCCTATTCTGATCTGATTGAATCCTAATATGTTATTTTCTTTTGATGATACTTTTTAATTAATAGTTTAATATGTTTTAAAATTAAGATTATGTTATGATTATATCATAAAAAACCCTGATTTTATTGAGTATTCAGGATTACAAAATATTTATATGAATAGAGAGGAATATGATTGATGAAACATCAATATTTTAGTAATGAACTGATTGATTTATTTAATTCCCCAGCTCAAACTTTAGAATTACCAGCCCGAGTTCTTAATGTTCTTAAAACTAAATTTAAACACAATTCTATTTCTTTATTTGATTTTAATACAATCCAAGTAAGACACTTAATTCAATGTTTATATATTTTTACTAATGATGTTCGTAATGTTGGAAATAAAACTAAATTAGAACTTATTAAAATTTTGGAACAGCAAAATTTAAGAATTTTTACGTATCAAGAAATTTTGGAAATTTATAATTATGAATATACAAATAACAAATGATTTTTATTCAACAATAAAGAAGATATCAAATATTTTGAGCCATATAAAAACTGGCGACAACTGATTTTCTCTCCTAAAACACTAGAAAAAATAGGCCAAAATAAAAAAAATTAAGTAGATTAAACATTACTTAATTTTTTTACGTAGGCGAATAATAAACCATGTCATAAATATTCCCAAACCTAGAATTGGCAATAAAATTATTGGTAATAACCATGATAAATATTTATGTTGGGAATTAACATCAGGCTTATTTGGGTCTGGTGGAGTTGGAGGCTCTGGCGGAACAATTTCAGACTCAGGATCATTTATCAATTTATATTCTGAATAACCAGTTGTTTTATCACTAGTTGAAGAAGAATAAACAAATAATTTTAATGTTTTAACTTCATTTTGTGAACTTAAAAAATCATTTAAAATACTGTCAGATAAATCTCCTGGAGTATTTTCATGAGTTTCCGGATCAGCATTAGGAATTTGATTTGCTGAAATTCCGTAGTCTTGGTTTAAGAAAATATCATTATACCCATAACTTATCAAATAATTTTCAACATCTTTGTAAATCCAATTTCTTAAATCTTCCGCATTAAATTCAGAAAAATCATATTTATAGTCTTTAAATTTAATTTTACTTAAATCATAACTAGTTTCCGGATTATAAGTTGATGAATTTCTTACTTGCAAAGTTGCATTTCCAATTAAAATTGTGGATGTAACCAATGTATTAACTGATAAATTTAAATATTGTGCTTCACTTTGATTATTTAACAACGGTTCTAAGCCTGATGCATCAACTGTAATATCTTTACCATCAGGAGTTTTGATTTGATAATCAATCCCAAGAACAGCTTTATTACTAAATTTAGCAATATATTTTTTAACTTTATCTACAATTGCATCGCGAATTGGATTAACCTCTTCTTCATTTAATTTTAAAACATCTATATTCCCACTAATATCTTGGTAATTTTCAGGAGTTGGATTTGGTGGAATTTTTTGTGCAATTATATCACTTGTATAATCTTTTCAATAAGCTGCAACTTGTTCATAATTCAATTGCACAATCCCGGTAGAATCTAAATTTTTATAAGTTGCTAAGTAGTTTTTTAAATGAACACCATGAATTGTTGTTCAAAATTTGACTGCTTGATTATTTTCAACAATATCTAAAAAACGGGGATATTGATTTTGATATTCAGGGCCAATAATAGCATATTTTTGGGCCGTAGTTTTGTCAGACATTTCAACTGTATAATGCCAAATTCCACTGTCTGATCAATACTGTGTTGCTGTATTTGAAGTTATTTTTTGGTTTCTTTGCCTATCATCTGGATTTTCAAAAGACTTAAATGATTTTTCATCAATTCCTTCCCGATAAACATTTTTTATTGCCTCACTTGAAAAAGTCTGGTTTACCCCTTTTCCAACAACCGAACCTTCGGCAATAAAACCTAAATCATATTCCTCTGGATTCTTTTCTGGGTTTATAACTTCGCCATTTTTATTTAAAGGGTCTAACGGAAAAGGCACAGTTGATTTTTGTTTAATTCAAATAATTTGTGTTTTTGTCCCGGTATCCGGATTGATTTCTTTATCATATTTAGGATTAGGTTGACCATTTTCCAAATTCGGCGTAATTAGTTCTTTTTGTTTTGGATTGTGTTCTGGATCCCAAGCATGCCATTTTAGCTTTAAATTTGGCACTAATGTTTCAATAACAATATCAATAGTATACGTAATATCATATTTGCTATCTTTATGACGAATTACAATAGAATAATCATTTTTATTTTCTCCTTTAATACGATTATCTTCTAGTGTAGCAATAAATTTATTATCTAAAACATCGATTTTAACGCCATTTATTTCAACTCATTCGGGATTAATTGTGCCATCTTCTGCTTGCTCTAAAGCATCAAATTCTAATCCAACTGTTGTGTGATAACGTCATTTACCCCAATAATTCTTTGAAGTATCAGGTGGGACAAGTTGCTCGGGGTCATCTGTTACCATTCCTTTTGTTGAATCATCTGGATTAACTACTTTACCAGGTAAAATATGCAATCTTTCATTTAACTCATTACTTCAATAGTCTTTTGATAACGTAATCTTGATTGGGGTTTCAAAGGTTCAGACTTCTTGTTGATTGGTAGTAGGATTTTTAAATTTAATCGTTGTTGTAGCTTTTCGTGTCAAATCACTAAATGCAAACGGTTGAATATACTGTTTTCAATTATTATATTCATCACCCAATACATTTGAAATTTTAGCATTTAATAATGATGTCAAATCATTATTTTTCCCGGTTGGATCATGAATATTACGTTGATCAATTAAACTTCCTGAATAATTCGAAACAAAGGTAATTTCATTATTTAAAGCTGTTTTTAAATTATTTTTAATTGTGGTTAAATTTTGATTAGAATTTAAAGTTATTTTAGAAACTTGTAGTTTACTAGTAGTATCTGTTCACTGTGAATTTCCACCCTGGTACATCCAACAATTTACTTTAAAATTAAAATATAATTTATTATTTAATCATGTCATATCAACTCATGCTTTATTTGATGCCTGATTCTGTTTTCCCTTTTGTGATCAAGTAAAAAAAGTATGATTACTATTATTTGTTGATAAATTTACTGTAACAGGATCATTATAGTTTTGATTACGACCAAACCCTGATGAACCAGATAAGGCGGTAAACTGAAAAGTGACCGATTTATAATATTTTAAAAAAGTGGTCTTATCTTTGGCATAATCTAAATAATTAAAAATATACTCCTTATTATCTTCATCTTGCAAAGTTTGTCATCATGAATTTGTTCCTTTGTATACTTCTAGATTTACATTTGGATTAACATTTATATTCGGATAAAAAGGTGCCCCACGTAAACTACTATATAAACTGATTAAATTATTTGTTGATAAGGGCAAGATTGGTGTTGTTAATAAAGTAGTTGTTGTTAAAATTGATAATAATATTTTCAAAATTTACTCCCCCTTTGCTTTCATATCATAACTATTAACGTTATGAATTTCATTCTGTAATTGTCTAAAATTATTCATGGCATTTTGCATTGCACCACCAAATTGCTGAGATAATTCATAAGTCAATTTTGATAATGAATTATATTTTCAATTAAAAGGTTTGTTCATTCCCTCATATAACCCTGGTGGATATTTTGATTTTCTTTTTCGCTTTGGTTTGAAATACAAAGTATTTAAGAAGGCGTTAGCTAGTCTCCGATACAATCCATCGCCATAAATTTCTTTTCAATATCATTTAGTTGCTTTATCGAATGCTGTTTTATTATTTTCACTGTCCTTAATTAATTGATCACGGTGAGTTTGCAAACTTATTACATAGTCATCAAACTGAAATTTAAGATCATCATTATTTTGAATAACATAATCAACAATATTGCGAAGTTGTAGTTGTTTTTCGGGAGCAGCTTTATATAGCTCTCCATATTTAAAATGCTTACCATTTTTATGCGCTGGTAAATCTGTTAAATAAGTTTTAACTAAATTAGTTAATTCATCGGAATTATTTTTAATATCATTATGAACTTGCATCCGAAATTTTGGCGTTATTTCATCTCGTTTTGTTCGCAATTCTTTAAAAAATTCTCTCCTGTTTTCAACGTATTGTTGAGTCTGAAAGCGAAAGTATTCATTAGCTTCTTCTGATATTTTACCCATTTCACGATACTTAAATTCTTTACCCCCTTTTGCCAATGATTTTGGCTCTTTTTCCATAAAACCAATATGTGCATGAATATTTTCAGTATTATCATGAACAACAAATCAATAGTCTAAATTGTTTGGATCTAACCCAGCTTTACGAAAATACTTTTTAATATTAGAATCAATTACTTCAGCAATTTGTTCACGATTATGCAAATTGTATTCTTTTTCAAAATCATTTGAAAAACTTAATACACAATCCCACAGTAATTGATTTTCCTCTAAATTTTTTATTTTGCTATTTATTTCATCTGCTTCTGTTGAAGTTAGTTTTTTACCATTAGCATAAATCCCGGTATCTTTTTTATCTTCATTTTTAGCAATTTCATTAATTTTTTTAGTATAGTCTTTTGCTGATTCAGCATTTTTTAAGTTTTTTAGCTTATCATTATTTAAACAGCATTTACATAACGCTTCCGACCTAGTGATATATTTTCAGTAATCCCCACTTTTGTAATATTTTCGTTTGGACTGAAATTTCTCACTGTTTTTTGAAAACCGAATTATCTTTCAAATTACCGGGACACTTTGATCAGCATGACTATAACTACTATGCTTATCCAAGTTCAAATTCCGCCTCATTTTTGTATAATTCTTTTAATAAATCAAAATTTTTACTTTGGCAAATTTCATCGGCATCTTTATACTGACTATTATTGTCAATAGTTTTTATAGTTATTCCTGTATTTACCAATAAGCTATTTATTTTCTCACTAGCTAATCTTCCAGGCTTATCATTATCTAGAAAAATATTAACTTTATCAAAACGTTTTGATAATAACGAAATCTGATTTTTTGATAAATTAGTTCCCATTAATGCAACTGCTGGAATTGCGTTTTGGGCCAATGAAATAGCATCCATATAACCTTCAACAATCGTAACTTCTTTTTGAAATTCCGGAATTTTATTTAAATTAAATAGCACATTACTTTTAATAAAGACATCTGTTTCTGCTGAATTTAAGTATTTTATTTGACTTGTATTTGATAAATCTCTGCCAGAAAAACCAACAACTTGATTGTTTTCATTTTTAATCGGAATCATAACACGGTCTTTAAAAACACTGCACAATTCATCTTTATAGTTTAATCTAGCTAAATTAGCTTTAATTAATTCTTCTTGACTATATCCTTTTTTTAGTAAAAAGTTGATTAGATCATCACTATTTGAATATCCTAAATCAAATTCATCAATTATTTGTTCAGAATATCCCCTATTATGTAAATATTCTTTTGCTGTTGTGCCAATTATTGTATTTAGACTATTTTTAAAATACAACATGGTCAAATTGTTCAATTGATATAATTTATCTTTTTCACTTTGAGGGACTACTTTTGGTTGTGAAATTGTTTGTTGCTGATCTAAATTGTATTTAGCTGAAATTAATTGCTTAGCTTCATTAATTGAAAGATTTTCTATTTTAGCAACAAAATATTCAACTGATCCACCAACATTGCAAACAAAACAACGTCAAACTTGTTTTTCTACCGATACTGATAAACTAGGATGCGAATCACTATGAAAAGGACAAATTGCAACATAATTTCGCCCTCTTTTAGATAATTTTAAATAATCGCGAAATACCTCTAACATATTTATTTACCTTTATTAATTTTTGTTCTTTACCAAATAAAAAAACACATGCATACGATAAAAATCGTAGCATGTGTCATTTGGTCATCTACACAAATATTATATAACAAATTTTTATATACTTGTTTCTAATTTTTTAAATAAATCACTTCTTATTTAATTTGTTTTTATAATTAAGCAGAATACATTTATATACTTAAATGAATTTTTACTTATTATTTTAATGCATATGTCTTTAAGTATCAAAGAAATAAAAATAAAGTTAAATATATATTAATGTAATAATTATCAGCTATGTTATGAATTTCATTTGGATTTATAATTTGTGCAACTTGTGGTCAGTGCATATCCCAATTTCTTTTAATATTTATTCCATATAATCATAATGTGCTTTTTTGTAAAGCTTCTAAATGAATATTATAGTTTTTATTAGTAAAAGAGATTTTTTTGAAAAATTTTAAAGTTTTTTCGGCATCTTCTTGATTTTTTACTTCTGAAATTTTTTTAATTAACTCAGAATTATTTTGGTTTTTATCTAAATAATTTAATAATACTATTTTATCTAACAATGAATACAAAAACAAAAAAAATCCTTTCATTTTATAGTTATCAAATTCATATCAAAAAATTGCTCTGTCCATTATAGTTTCATTATTTTTAATAAAAAAATTAATATATTTAATATCATAAATAAATTCTTGAAAATTAGAATTAAAATTTTCAAAAAAATATTCTTCTAATCATTTCATAATGTGATTATATTGTTTTTTTAGATTATTTACTAATTTTTCAAGTCCAGAAATTTTTAAATAATTTTGAAATTCTTCATTTGAAACATTAACTCTATTGATTGAGCAATTAAATTCTTGAAAATTAACAAAAAAAGAATCTACTATATTAATAAAATATTCTTTCATATTAACTATTTCCTAACTTTCTATATACTTGATGTAAAGCATTTTATACAGTTTGGTTTTTCAAACTTAAATTCTCCAACTATAGCCAAAGATATTTCATGTACTATAGTTTGATTATAAAAATAATGTTTTCACCTTACTTATTAAAAAAATCTAAATTATATTTTTTTAAAATACGTTTTTTAATGTTATTAGAATCTTTCTGAATTATATTTATAACTTTTTTCTCATAATTTTTTATAAGCATTATCTTAGGATTATTAATAATTTCGTTTTTTAAATTGCAAATTTTTAATAACTCTTGTTTATTTTCATTTTCAACAAATGTTGTAATCTCTTTTAATTTTCATTCTTCTAATCTATTCATTTCATTAATAATAATTTCTTTTAGCTTTTCACTTGAACAATTAATTGTTTCCTGTGTAGATAAATCAAAATCAAAAGTTTTTTTTAATCTTTGTACTTTATTTTCTTTATAAGAATTTATTATCTTATTTAAATTTTTATTTATATAATTAAAGAAATTTTTATTTATTTCCTTTATTTTATTTTTTATATCATTCTTTTTCCACAAAGGATACAAATCTTTATATACTTCTTCAATAAATAAATCATCAAATAATAACATTTCAATTTCATTACAATCTAAAATTTTTATATTTTCTTCAAAAGTATCTTTATTTTCATCTCTGTCTACTATTCCATATGCTTCCAAATTATATAATTTCTGGTCATTCAGTAATTTTACCTTATTAACTACCTCTTTTTTTCCACCAGATGGAATAACTTGATATTCTGAAAATAATTCATCAAATATTATTTTGTCGGTTTTTCCCTCACAAAATAAAATTTTTTCCTTAGAACCATATATTTTCATTCAATAATCAGCATCTAATTCTTCTACTGTAACTTTTTTTATATCTCAAAAGGATGGAAAACTGAATGAATTAACTCTAAAAAAAACTGCATTTTTCTTAAAAATGTTAACCATTTCAGGACTATGGGATATAAAAATAAATTTTGAATCCACTTTAATTTTAAATATCTCTTTTCAAATTTTTTTATATAAAGCTGGATTTAAATGAGTTTCTGGTTCATCAATAAAAATTCAACTATTTGGTTCAGCAATTAAAATATTAGCAATCATTCATAGCGTTTTCTTTTCTCCATCGCTTAATTCATTTCAACCATATTCAGCTGAGTCATTTTTTGAAAAATTTAACTTTCTTTTTATCATATCTTTTTTTACTTTAATATCGCCAAATATTGATTCAAATAATTTAATTATTTTATAGAGTAAAATAGTATCTTTATTTTTTTCCATATCATTTGCTTCATTTGCATCATTTATTAGTGCAGACAAAATTTTTGATACATCATATACTATTTGACTATAATGTTGTTCATAATTTTTGTCATACATTTTTTTATTATTAATTGTTTCAATTTTTTCATATGTTTCTACTGCTGATGATAACTGGACATAATTTAAAAAAACATTAGATTGCAGTACTTTAATTTTAATATCAGAAAAAATATTATCTACTAAAAATTTGATTAGTTTAGTTTTACCAACACCATTTGGGCCAAGAATAAATGCAAGTTGATCATTTTCTTCAAATTCATTAAAAGATATCAAAAAATTAATTAAAAATAACAAATTTTTAATTTCTACATATTTTTTATTATAAATTAAATCAGCTAAATATGAAGATTTAAAATTTTTACTATATGTTTTCTTAAAAAAATCTATAACTTCTGATCTTTGATTTTCTAATAAACAAACTAATTCATAAACATTATATTCATCATTTTCTTTTATATATTCTAAAAGAGCAAAAAAATCATTATTATCTATCAATATAAAACTGAACTTATGAATAATACCATTGATAATAAAACTAATTATTTTATTATCTAAGTCCAAAATTCCACTTTCTAAAACTACTTTATAATCTATAGAATTTAAATCAAATTGATTTAATTGATAAATTTTATTAAAAGAATTCACTCTAAAAAACATATCATTTCCAAATGGAGTTATCATATTCCCCAAAAAAGTGTTATGAATTTCTATTTTTTTTAATTCTGACATATTTATCCTACTTACTATTTTCTAGCTCTTTTAACTTTAGTTTCATTTCAAGGATTTCTTTTTCAATTTTTAATGCCTCTAGATCTTTACTACTATCTTGGTTAATTTCTGGTTGAATATAATAAGGGTTATATTCAGGTGGAATTGCATCAGGATAACGACTAAGGAAATCTTTTATAGACTTTTCTTCTAATTCATAATATTTTGGTCCAACAGAATCAAGCAAACTCTTTACAAAGTTTTCTGGTCCTACCAATTCTAATCTTTTAAAATAAATTGAATCAGATTCACTAATAAATTTTTGTTTTTCAGCTAATTTTTTATATTCCTTTTGATAATGCTTATTAATTGCCTTGTAGTTTGTTTCGCCTCCAAGTAAACTTTTAATACCCATATTAAATCTCCTTTATAAATTAATAATGGTTAATACAGTTGATATTTGATTTTATTATAATATAAAAAACTAGAATTTATAATAAAATTCTAGTTATTTTTTTTAGATTTTTCCAATTTTTTATTATCACGTGCTTTAATTTTTTTAATTTTAGCATCTTTAATCTCTTGTGGAATTTCCTCAGCACGTTTATAACCTTTTCTGGCTTCACCACCAAATACTTCTCCGGCTGAATTTCAACCAATACGAGCGCCTTTTTTAAATGTTCTTCCGATTCCAACAAATGGTGATGCTAAACCAGCCCCAATTGCTTTACCAAATTTACGAGCATATGTTCCGGCTTTACCTTTTCGTTTAACATCAATTCCATTTTTGGTTGGAACAATTCCACTAGTATCTTTGGCACTAGTTCAACCATTCTTAATAGCTCATATACTTTTTCCAGCACCAATTGCCGCTAATCCTCCAATAGTGGCTAATCCTCCAATGATGCCACTGCGACCAGCCATTCTAGTTGGTGCACTAATTGGTGGAATACCTGATCTACTTGCCCCGGTTGCATCGGGTCCTAACATTGAATTTAACGATTCATCAAATGGACTTGATAGTGGATTTGCTCCGCCCATCCCCATTTTTCGTTCATATTTCAATTGTTTTTTTGATTTTGCAAATCCTAAGGCTCTTCCAACCATTTTAGCCGAACCAGCTGCAAAGAATCCTGCGGCCATTGTTGTTCGAATTGAGTTCATTCCCTCCATGGCTCCGGCTCCTTCACCAATAAAGGTAGCAATAATGACTGTAATTCCTCATGTTCCTAATGCCCCACCAAGTAGACATAATAACCTTAAAAGCATTTGCGCTCATCGATCAAAATTACTTGGCCCAAAACTTGGTTTAGACACAATACTTGTATAAACCATATAGATATAATATGCCACTAATGTCGCTGATGCAGCTAACATTTTGGATATAACCATGTCTTTTCAGGTTAGAGCCCGTTTCCCTTCATCTTGTACCATTCCAGCCATTACTAATGGGGAAATTAGAAATAAGAACAATAATTCAAATACTTTTTGAGTTAATGCTAAACCTAACATTGCAACGGCAATCAAGACAAATCATACCGCAAACATTTCAACGATAATACTTCAATCCCGAATATTTTCAGGAGCCATATAATCATTTACAGACCCACTCCCACCATGGATATTTCCTGCTCAGTATAGAGCATCAGCTATTTTAACCCCAGTTGTTCCAAAAATGGTGTTTAAAATTGAAACAAATCATACAATAATTGCATTTACAAAGAAAAATCCTAATGGAATAAAGAAAACAAATACTCCCGCTAACCCGGTAAACCGCAAACAACTCATTAATTTTGGTTTCATTTGATCAGCTTCTTTAAACTGTAAAGTTAAAAACTGTGAAATAAAAATAATAACAAGTAGCCCAACAGCCACAATTGCAAACTGTCAAAATGCTGTTGGAATATTTTCTCACGAAAATTGACTATTTGAATTAAACAATAAATCAAATACTATCCCTGATGATAAAAATATTAGTACCTGATCAAAAACAGAAACTAACCCCAATGGCCCTCAAATAAAAATATTTCAAACAACCTTTAAAATTCCGTCCTGGACTCAATCAACAAATCCGAATAGATTTAAATTTAAACTATTAATAGCCTCTAACATATATTAACTAGTTGGAGGTTGATAACCCCCACTCCCATTCATTAATTCAGGTAAAATAGTATTTACAAAAATAGGGGCAAAAATACATAGTGCCAACCCAAATATACATCAAGCAATCGCAAAGATTTGAATGTTTCTCTGTTCAGGATCATCAGCAAATTTTTTAATTTTTAAGGCATGTTTAACTATATATAAAACACAAATGGCTCCCGCAATAATTGAAATTGGGGTTAAAATAGCATTTAGTAAAGTAACAACTAGCTTTGTTGTTCCACTAAAATCGGGCACATCTGCTAAAATATTTAATAAAAATCCCATTTTATTCTCACTCCATTTCTTCTCTTTTTGCTTCAAATTCTTTATTTTGAATTTCTTTAGCACTTAAATATTTTTTAAACTCAGATTCGTATTCTTTAAATGCACCTTCATTTTGAAACAGTTGTAATCCATATTCAGGTTTTAAACTTTTTAGATAATTATCAAATGGAACTCTTAATTCTTCATTTTCGTTTTGTTCAATAAGAATTTCATTATTTGTATTTAAAGTTTTAGCTTTTGTTTCTCAATCTAATACTTGCTCTGCACTAAAACCTATTTTTATTAATTTAGAACTAATCCCAACAATGCCAATTTCATTTGTTCTAAACTCTTGGTCCAAATCAGAAATTGCATCTTTAAATACCTCTTTTTGATAGTTTTGTTCAACTCTTTTTAAGTGTTCAAGTGTTTCTAAATAGTTTTTATTTTGATTAATATCATAATCAATTTCTTCTTCTTGAATTTCTAATTCACTTGGCGCATATCCATGCTCAACTTGATAATTTAATTCATTCTGAGCATCCTCATAACTAGTAAATGTATAAAGTAATTTATCATAATTTTCATCATAATTACCATTATCATCAAATCCAATAACCTCATGTAATTCAAATATTGTTTCTCGTTTACTCATTTTTCTTACATCTCCATTTCAAAATCTTCATTAGTTTCATTAATTTGATCATAACTAATTTCGTTAAGCTTTTTGATGACTTTATTTTCAACTTTTGAAATATATTCTAGATATGCCTCTGTAAAATTTTCATTTGCCGGTTTATTCCTATCATTTAAACCAAAATATTTAATTAATTCATCTTGGTCTTCATAATATATAAATTCTGAATCACAAGTTTCATTTACCAACTCTGAAATATCATATTCCCTATTTTTAACTTTTTCAGTAAGATTTTCATTTTGCAAAATTTCTATAATTTCATTAACATTTTCTTTTAATTTATCTTCAATATTTATTTTATTTGTACTCATATTTTATTTCTCCTTATTCTATTTCGTAATCTGTTTCTTTATTTATGTTACTTTCAATTTGTTCATCTAATCCTGTTTGTAAATCCTTAATTTCGGCAATTGTAAAATTACTTATATTTTCTTTACAATTAAGACATTCAAAATTAATACAAACATTATTAAAACTATCAAAGAAAGTTTTTGTTATATTTATTTGTTCATGCTCACAATTTGGCATAGTCTTATCTCCTATCTATTTCATTTATCTTTTTTAAGATAATGCTTCTTTTGGTTTTTATATTTTTTACCTTTGTGCACTAACAAATTAAAACGGTTCATATTCCAATATGATTTATTGATCTTAAAATTATTATTTAAAACTTGTTTAGCTTTAAAATTTTCATTAATTTGATATCGTGATTTTAAATTATAATCATATTTAATATAGTTATTTTTAATTTCTTGTTGTGAAAAAGGTTGCGATGATTTAATCGTTCATAATCCTGACATTACTACCTCTTTTACAAATTTGTTCTTTACCAAATAAAAAACACATGCATACGATAAAAATCGTAGCATGTGTCATTTGGTCATCTACACAAATATTATACTATACTTCATACAAATCGTTATTTAAAAATTGAAAAACTTTCTTTGATATTTTAACTATTTCTTGGTCTAGATCTGATTTATATATTTCTTTTACTCTTTCCTCAATTCTTATTAAATCAGAAATAGCCAATTCCACATTTGAAAACAAAGATTTTTCAATTCCATCAAACTTTTCAATAACAAATATTTTATTTAATTTAAGAATAGAATCGCATTTTAATAAAGACGGGTTTTTAATCTTAGAAATTTTTAACATATTTTTATACTGAATTAATTTGTACATATTATTTTGAGTTAATTTAGTAATATTAAAACAAACTAAAAATTTAGAAGTATCTTCATAAATTAATAATCTTCTAGGTTTATTATCATTTTTAGAAGTTGCTGGATTTTCTCCATTATCATAAGGAATATGGCATCTAAGAATTTTATTTTTCACTATCAATATAATTTTCTATATTTTCAATAACTTCTAATGCATCTTTAAAATTTATTTTATATTCATCTTTATATTTTTTAATGTCCATAATTTGTGAAGAATGGTCACCTTTTATATAATTTTTTCTAGCATCGATTCACGCTGGGTCTACATGTGACAAATCTGATAATTCTTCAAAAGAAGCTCCTGATAAAAAAATAATTATATTTTTTAAAAATTTTTCTTGGGTTTCATTTAATTGTTCAAAATTATCTTGATTAAAAATAAGACTATTATCATCAATTAATGATAAATAATTAAGGCGAACTGTATTAACTACTGCTCCATTAATATAAGCAAATAAATTATCTTCAAATAATTCCATTCCATATTTTCCGAGAAAAAGTATTTGTGCTAAATGCAAATGTTTATTTAAAATTAAATTTCCTTCAGTTACATTTACACCATTAAATTCTAAAGGTGTTTTACTATTAAATCTATCTTTATTCCCTTTTATTAAGAATCTTGCGACTGTAATTGCATTCATTTCATCACCCCAAAATAATATTTATATACTTAATTATACCTCAAATTTTATTTTTATTATCCTATGAAAAAAATAATAATTTGAAATAAATATCAATATTGTGACTTTAAATTTTTATTTTTTATTAAGTTAAAATTTTGAATAATAATTTTATTTTAATTTTATCTTGAAAACTCTTCTTCACGTTCATCTTCTATTTGTTTTATATAATTATTAAACTCATCTTTATGGATATTAGGATCTAATCCATATTGGTCAAAAAAATAAACTTTCATCTCATCATTAGTTGTAAAGATTAAGTTATCTTTTTTATCAAAAAATGCAAATTCAACATCGTAACCGTAATAATCTTCACTTAATACATATGAAGAAAATTTATCATTTGTTTTACGTTCATGGATTTTATATTCATGATAATTATTATAACCATCCTTTTCATTAAGAGCTAGATGTTTATTCCATCTTCTAAAAACATCTTCTTTCGTTTTTTCGCCGAAATATTCATTTTTTAACATTTCTTTTTCCATAATCTTATCTCCTATCTATTTCACTTATCTTTTTTAAGATAATGTTTCTTTTGGTTTTTTAATTTTTACCTCATTTTTAAATAAAATAATAATTTTATTCTAATTCATAACTATTATCATTTTTAAAATGATAAGGCTCATTATTTAACAATACTTCTTCTTTTGAAATTCTTAATTCTTCGAATAGTCTATTTAATGATGTAATACCTCATGTTTCATATCGTTCATTGATTATTTTAGCATTAGATAAAATTCTAAATGTTATGTCTTTATTTTCCAAATAATTTTGATCATAATTATCTGCAAATACTAAATAACTAACTTTATTATTTACTTCCGTATATCCTATTAATTCATTAGCAAATTCCTTTAAAATATTTTCAACATTTACAAAATTTTCACTAGCTAGTTCATTTCAATCAATTTTAGTTGTTTCTAATAGCTTAATTTTGTTATTTATTGGTTCATCAAATCTAAATAATTTAAGCATATTACTCTTTACTCAATTCACTAATTAATTGTTGAACTTTGCTAATTTGGTCGTTTACTTCATTAAGATCTTTTTCTTTATAATTATCAGGATATAATTTCATAATTAATTTAATCGTGGTTAAAGTAGTTAATTCATCTGTCAAAATTCCAGCAGCTTTTACTTTTGCTTCCGGATTGGTAATATTTTTATTATTTTCTAAATAAAGAATTTGATATAAACAATCATCCATAATTACGTTATATCGATATAATTCAATTGTCGTTAAATCAATTAGTTCTTGTAAATCTGCACAAATTGTAACGCCTCCACAAAGTTCTTTAATTGTTTCCGGAGATTTTAATTCATCAATTTCTGCTTTGGTTTTTAAATAATCTTTCTGTTTTGCTTCATATAACTTTTGATAATATTCAATATCTTTTTCTGGTTCTGGATTGGGCGGTGTTGGTGGAGTTGGGTTAACTCCTCACCCTGTTCCTTCACATGCAATGGCTGTATTAACAATTGGGAATGTTAAAACTATTGCTCCTAAAAAACTTAGTAATTTTTTCATATTCTATCCTTTTGAATAAATTAAAGACTTTGTATTTTACAAAGTCTTACTAACCTAAATATTTTGTTTAGTCTCATAAAATGGCATCATCACCATCAAATGAGATTACATCAGTTTCGTTATTCGATGCTGTTACTGACGTCTTTGTTTTTAATAAATTCTTGTTTTGCCTGGCGCATTTCTTCTCAAATTTGAGCTGTTTCTTCTTTAAAATGTGTTTTTAAACCTGTTAATGCACAATCTCTATCACCATAAACAGGTTTTCCTGCTTCATCATGTCCTTCAAAAGTTGAGATTTTAATTCTATCTCAATCTTTATTGTCTTTTGGAAATGTCATTTGTGCATAATCAGCTGTTTCTAATGAATCTGCTTCTTTGATTAAATGCTCACCATCATTTGCCAATTGTTTAAGAAAGACTGAATTTTGTGGGTAAAAGAATGTTTCTTTTTCCGATAATCTTACCAGGAATTTTGGTTTCATTACTTTAACTCTTCCATCTGCTAAAGTAATTTCCTTTGCGTCCATAACTTTTATAATTCTTTCTTTTTTAATTAAAAAAGAATCATAGTTTGGTTTTAAATTTTGTTCTGTATTTTGTAATTGATCTGTCATATATTAATTTCCTCTATACTTTCTGTAAATAAAAATTAATATTTAGGTTAGTTTGTCCTTTACCAAATAAAAAACACATGCATACGATAAAAATCGTAGCATGTGTCATTTGGTCATCTACACAAATATTATACTATAAACTTATTTATATTCTAAAATTTTATTTAAAATTAGCTTAGCAGCAAGTAAAAAAATTATTTTAGTTAAACAATTAAATGGATTATCTAATAAATTATTTTTTTCTTCTTTTTCTAAATTGTATAATATTTTAATCCAATATTCTTCTTCCTCATTTTCGGCTAAACCTGCATTTAAAAATATATTAGCAGTAGGGTAATGAACCATTAAATTTCTAATACCCACAATTATTTTAAATATAGAAAATTGTAATTTATTTTTGTGTTTTTTTCAAAAAGATAATTTTCTTAAGTTATTTAAATCAGTATTTAATTTACCTTCTTTAGTATTTTTTATTATTTTTTCTAAAACTACAAATTTATCCAAAATAGTATATGAATTAGGCAATAAAATAAAATCATTAGTAGAAATAAGTAAAATTTGATTTTTTCTATCAAAATAACCTCTTTTATTATAATTTGTTTCTAATTCATTCATTAAATTAGAAACAAAGCAAAGTTCACTTAAAAGATAAGTATAGTCCAAAATAAAACCACACTTATATTTCATAAAATTTTTAGGGAAATTTAAAACAAAACTACCTACGACTTGAGTTGTTTCAATATACAATTTAGAAGAATTATTTAAAAAATTAATCAATTTTTCATTTGATTCATCAAGAAGAAATTTATTTTCGTATCATTTATTAAGTTTAGGTAATATTTTTTTAATGTCTTCCATATTTCACCTCTAATTATATAGTAACATAATCCTCGGCTGTCCGAGAAAGAGGGCAAAAAGAAAAGTGCGCGCACTTTTGCGCCCACGAAAAAGGCTGTAAATACAGTCTTTTTTATACTTTAGCGCGCACTTTTATGCCCTCTTGTAGAGTGAGTGCGCCCACGATTTTTCCGATATCTATCGGAAAAATTGGGGTTGTGCGCACACTCCTTATCCTGCTTCTGAAATTACCATGTAATTTCTAGAAGAAAAACAGACTCGGGTTAAAAACCCGAGTCTGTTTTTAATGTGATATCCAGTTAAAAAGTTTGTTTATCATTATTTTCTAATTGTTTTGATAATTTTTGATTTTCTAATTTTAATGTTTTGTTTTCTTTTTCTAATTCATCTATTTTAAGTTTTAGTTTTATTCGAATAATAGTATTATCAATATCATCATAATTATTTACTATATTTTCAGTAATTTTATTTTTTTCATAATAGTCACTTCTATCTTTTAAAATAAGTAGTATTTCTGTAATTTTATTATGACCATGTATTAATTTTAAAGTATTATCATTAACAATTTTTCTTAGGTTTTCACCTTCACCAGTACCGATAATTTTTTCTAAATTTTTTGCATTGTTATTGTTAATATTGTTATTTTTTATTTTTAAAATTATCCAGATAAATATTACTGATATTATCACTACTAGTGTTGGAACAATAATTGCTGATACTATATCTATAATTTCATGTGTTGTCATATTAGTATTTACTTTTTTATTAAATATAAATACATTTAACAAATTTAGGATTGGTAAAATTGTACCAATAGTTATTGGGAAAATAACTAAAAATACTTGTAAAAACTTTTCTCAGTTAAACTTTTTCATTATTTTTTACCTCTTTCTTTACGGCGGTTTTCTTTTCAAACTTCATAATCTGTTTTAATTTGTTGTGAAAATTCTTTTATATAATCTAGTTCTTGTAAAATTTCACTATCTGGATTGTTCAAAGTGTTTAAATCAATTGCAAGTTGTTTGGCTAAGATATTTTGCATTACTTTAATTCGCTGATCAGTAATTATTTGTTGCGATAACAAATAAGAAACTAAATCATCGGTATAATTTTTTGTAGCTTTTAATAAAAGACTTGTTGATTTGTTTATTTCTTCTCGAACTATATCTGCTATCATGTCAGTTTTATCTTCTAAGTTATTTTTTTGAATAGAAGAAATATATGTATTAGCTAGTAATTCATTAATTGAATTGTATTTATCTTTATGACTTTCGACAAATAATTTGTGTTCTTGAATTTGGTTTAAATGTCTTAATTTAAATCTAACTTCTACTATCTTTTTGCTCATGATTTATTCTCCTAAAATACTGATTAAATTTCTTTGCTGATGAAAAACTAACTGTTTTACTGGCCCTTATTTTATATGGGGCTTGTTTTAAAACAGTTTCTTCACGATTTACATTTGTTGTTTTAAATTTACCAAAGTTAGATATTAAAACCTCATTATCATTAATTAATTCATCACTAATTAATTCAAAAGTTAAATTTATTAACTCTTTTGCTCGCTTTTGAGTTAGATTAGTTTTTGATGCTAACTGTTTGGCCAAGTCATTAATCATCACTTTTTTCATTTTGTTTTAGTCCCTCAGTAATAAAATATCGAATTACATTACCCAATGAATGTTCTTCATCAGTATATTTTTTAACTTCAAAATATGTTTCCGGGGGTAATTTTAGTTGGATTCTAAAATTATTTGATTTTGTTGTTGTTTTACTCTGTTTTCCCATTTTTTACCTCACTTTTTTTGATTAAGTGTTCACTTTTTAGTATTTTGTGTTCATAATTTAGCATTTTATGCTCACTTTTTGTCATTTAATGTCATATTTTTGTCTTTTTATGTCATTATTTAATTTTCTGTTAGTTTAATACCTATTGCTTCTTGTTCAATTTCAGTTAATTCAACATGTAGGCAATGACGATTGTAATCCGTTGCCATAAATAACATATCTCCCCTTTGCGCAGTTGCACAAAAGTTAATTTCAGCTGATGATAATCCACCACTTGCCTGGTACAAATCGCTCACATCCTGTAAATCTTTTTGTTTTAGTTTTAAAATTCCAACATATTGAGCATTGTTCAAAATTGCTGTTGCTTCACGTTCTAATTCAGGGGTTGTTTTAAAGTCTGATAAATTTTGAGTAACCAACATAACACCCCCATTAAATCCTCTAATCATTTTGACTGTTTCAAATAAGAATTTTAAAGCTTGTGGATTATCTCGATCAATAACAACGTGGGCCTCATCAACAGCAAGAATGATTTCATTATTATCATTAAAACGATTATTATTAATTTCATTTCGAATGAAATTTAACATTAAGAACATTTGAGCTTTTAAAACATTAGATTGCGATTTTGAATATAAGGTTTGAATGTCTAGCACATTTAATAAGTTATTAGCTAAACTAACGGATGACTGCTTATTTCATAAAGCCGCATATTTCCCATACCCGGTAAAATCATATTCAATTGTTTTAATAATTTTATTTAAAAGGATTTCTTCACCCAAATTTGGAATTTGTTCTTTTAAAAAGATAACTAAATCACTAAAAATTGGCCAATCATTATTTTTCATTTTTATGATGTTATTTGATTTATTAACCTTTAAAGATAAATAAAAATCTAATATTTTTTGCAATAAGAATTTTATTTCTTCTTCATTAAAAGATGGTTCTGTAAAACGAAAGAATGTTTCTAGAATTTGTAAATGATCACCAATTATCATCTCAATACTAATACTTTTATCAACCGGGGTTTGAATTTGCAAAGGATTAAAATTCCCTTTTGTTCCACTCCCAGCATCAATTCAATTTCCATCATGGTAATTACATAAATGGCCAAATTCACGTTTTGGATCAATAATAATTACTTTCCGACCCAGTGCAATATGGTAATTTAGAAATTTGCTAACAGTTGTTGTTTTACCTCCCCCGGTTGTTCCAATAAAAAAGGCATTAGAATTTTGGTAATCTCCCCCTCGCTTAAACTGATCAGAAAAAACAACATCACCAGTTGAGTTATAACCAACAAATAAACCTTTTTCATCTTCTAAAGCATTATTTAGAAATGGAAATGAATTACCAATAGTTACACACGGCATTTCGAAAGAATTTGTATATGCTGTTGGGTCAGTTGGTTTGGGTAAAATTCCACTATATCCATCTATTTGTTTAAATAATAGATAATCCATTTTCATATTCTGTTGTTTTAAAAGCATTTCAACTCCTTCTTCTGCTTGTTTTAAAGTTTTCTTATCAACACCATAATTTAAAAATAAAACATTAACTCTTTTAATTGTTTCTTCTCCACAAGAAATCAAATTTACTAAGTTTTCAAAAGATTGGTATTCATTTTCTTTTTCTGAACGATTAACTGTACGTTTTATAGAAAACAAGTTTGTCCGAGCATTGACCATTGCCCGGTGTAATTGTTCCTTAACAGCATCTAAATTAGTTTTAGCAATGTTTATAATAACTGTACTATCGGTTGCACATAATTTAGCTGCTCAACCATTCTGAGGATAAATTGGATAATCACGAATTCCTTTTGTTGAATAATAAACATCATTAATTTTAAAGTTATTTTGAGTAAATGTTATATTATCAATTGCTAATAGTTCATTTAACTTGTTATTATACTCATCTATTTTTTCATTAGAAAACGGTTCATCATATGGGTTAAAAATAAGTTTAATGTTATTTACTAATTCATACTTACTAATTTCTTCAGCTCGCAAATTTATTTCATTAATTTTATTTTTAATTAATTTAACAGCTTTAAATAGTTTTGAAACTTCTGTTTCATAAATAAATAAAATAAAAGTCTTTGCCGTTTGCGAATATCCTAAAATTCCTTCTTGATCAGAGTATAAGTTTTGATAACCTTCCAATTGTTTTGTTCTGCTATCATAACCATGTTTAGATAATTTTTTAGACTTTTTTAAGTGTTCCAATTTATTCATGACTGTTTGTAAAAATTTTAAGTTTTTATTCAAATTATGCGGACGCTCTATTTTTACTAAACTTAATTGGCAATCAGTTAAACGAAACATATTAGATAATTGTTCTAACTTTAGGATTTGTTCTTCGGGATCTAATGTTGTGATGTTAATTCCTTTAATTTCTAAGGCACTAATATATCATTTTTTACCACCCTCTAAAACACTAGTCTCAATATAACCATCATATAATTTTCGATAGGGCATTAATAAGGATGTATTATTAGATTTTGAATCAATACTAAACTTTTTCTTTTTACTTCAAAAGATGAAACCCCTAATTGCGATCATATAAATTTTGGCATTATATCGTTCAGAATTAATTAAAGTTAGCATTAAAAACATAAAAACACTGATGCCAATAATTATTCGAATTGACATTGATAAAAATATTAAATTATAGCCAATAAGAAATGCCGTTGTAGCATAAATAAGCGTAAATACTAAATCAACAAGGGTAAAATTATCTTTTAACTTTAACTTCTGTTTTTTCAATTGAGGGGCAATGATACTATTATTCATTTTTATATCTCCATTTCATAATCTTCTTCTTTTTGTTTAATTTGATTATTTTTTAAATTATCATTTTCATATTTTAATTGTTCATTTTCTTTTTCAAGCAGATTTATTTTTTGATGAGCCTTAGATAATTCGGTTTTTAACCACTGTGCATCCTCATAACCCTTATTTAAGTGAGCATATGTTTCAATGTCTAAAACAACCCCCTTTTCACCTGATACATGCTTATTAGCTAATTCATCGATCAAATTCCCGGTTGCATCATAAGCTTGATCAAGATTTTTGTTGATTCCTTTTAACAAAGTATTTGCCTGATAAAAATAGTCAATTTTCTCATCTTGATCTAATGAATGGAATTTGAACTCTCTAACAGTGCGATATTCTTGCAAGTTAAAATGTTCAATGATTTTCTTCCTATTTTCTGCATTTATATCAATGAATATCTTTTTACCCTTTATAGTTTGATAATACGGAGCTACTAAATTTGAATTGAATATTCTAACTAAGTTATTTGGTAATAATTTATTTTCTTTTTTATTATTCAATAAATCTTTTATGACTAATTGATTAGTTATTTCATTAGTTTTATACGAAGTTGTTGTTAATATTCCATACGTTTGATATGGATTACTACCTCGTCCTAAAGCAATAAAAGCTCTTCTTTTTTGAACTCCAAATTGATCTAAATCTCCGGGATTTTGCACTTCATATACTTTTCATGTACGTATTTTCATTTTTTTCCTCATTCCTATTGTTTTTAATTTAAACTATGCTATTATTTAAATATCTTAGTGTTATAAGTTTTACTTATAAGATGAGACCTCGTTACCTGATTAATTCAGGTAAATTAATTATTAGAGCCCTTACCCCGGCTCTTTTTTTATTTCTATAATTCCATTTCGTTACTTAGTTCATAATCCTGACATTACTACCTCTTTTACAAATTTGTTCTTTACCAAATAAAAAAACACATGCATACGATAAAAATCGTAGCATGTGTCATTTGGTCATCTACCTTAACATTATACCCCATTTCTTCGAAAATTACGGAGTAATTTCAGAAGCAGGATAAGAAGTGTGCGCACAACCCCAATTTTTCCGATAGATATCGGAAAAATCGTGGGCGCACTCACTCAACAAGAGGGCATAAAAGTGCGCGCTAAAGTATAAAAAAGACTGTATTTACAGCCTTTTTCGTGGGCGCAAAAGTGCGCGCACTTTTCTTTTTGCCCTCTTTCTCGGACAGCCGAGGATTATTTTAAAAATATTTTAAATTATCTAACAAAATATCAATTTTTTCTCTTAATAAAAATTGTTTATTTTTATTAAATAATTCTTTTATTTTTATTAAAGAAACTAAATATTTAGGATCAGAACTATCATAATTATTTATTCGCTCTTCCAGTTCAATGAATATATAATAAGAATTATTTAAATCTATTTTTACTTTTGGAATTTTAGAAGAATTAAAATATAATCCATCAAATCCTTTGTGATTATTATTTTTGTATTTTATATATAAATCATTATTAATAGTTCTATCATATAATCTATTTTGTAAAAATCATTTATCTTTACCATGAATTGAACAATCTAGTTCTAAAAAAAGTGGCACATTCATTTTATTAGCTCATTCTTCTATCATATTTTCATAATCATTAGTATAATATTCTAATAATTTTTTGTGTTTTGATTTTTTAATATTTTCTAAATATAATTTTTTAAATCTCTTTTTTTCTAATATAGTTGCATAATTAAACTTTAATATAGAATCAGTATTTAAATCATATGAAGCATCAGAAATTTCAAGTCAGAATGTATAATCAACTTTAATTTCAATATCTTCTAAAAATTTTTCAACTCATCTAGGTGTTGAATAAGATTCCATTTTTTTAATGAAATCATTTTTAGAAATTTTAATAACATTAAATCTATAATTAATGCCCGCCGGATAATTTCCACCTTTTTTTGAAGAGACTGAATAAATAATATTAGTTAATTTTGGATAATATTTATTAGCTTCTAATAAATATTTTTTAATTTTTTTAATAATGTCTAGAATTTTTTCTTTTTGTCTTGAACTTTTGTCAAAAAAAAATTCATGTAATCAGTCTAAATATAATATAACTTGTTCTTTAAAAATTATTATTTCATAATTTTTTTTTGATATATTAATTGAATAAATTTTATTTATCTTTTTTTCTATTTTATTAGTATAATAATCTTTATCTTTTTTTCTATTTTATTAGTATAATAATCTTTATCTTTTTTTCTATTAAAAATTTTCTTTATAATATCTGGTATATGTACTGTAAAAATTGCAGTAATAATTGCAACTCCAATAGTCATTAATATGGATTGTCAAATTTCCATTTTTAAAACCTCACTTCTAACTTTATTTTACACATAAAAACAAGATTTATTTCAAATCTTGTTTACTTTTATTTATTAAATTTTTGTTTTCTTCCTTATTTATTTTGGTTTGAATATTACGATATTTTTCAACAATTTCACGTTCTTCCGGAGTTCTTTCACTTGGTGCTTTAGCTAGTAAACTTGTAATATTTGGTAATTCAATCTTTTCTTTGCTTTGTGAAATTTCTCTTTCGGTTTCATGTTTGACCAAAATATCAACATCAATATTATTTTTACCGGGAACATATGAAAATAAATTAAAGAAATAATCATTCAAGAAATCAACAGTATTGATTTCTTTTTCTTTTCGCTCTTTCCCTAGATTAAATTCCTTCGCAAATTTTCAAGCTGATTCCATGTAAACTAATCCTGGATTTTCTTTCGAACTAAAAATAATTCCATAAGGATTTCTTAGTTTCATTAAATCCCCGGGTTTAATCAATGGCATTCCCTCTAATCTAGTTTGTGGTGGATTTTTAATAATTTTCTTTGTTTTTGGATCGCGACTAGTTGTGTAGCTGACAACTTCTACTGTTTGATCACCTAGCATTTTTGAATACATCTCGGCAGTTTGTGTATCGTTTGTTTGAATATAAATGTTTAAGTTACAGTTGGAGCGAATAATTCCCCCGTTTTCTTTGCCATATTTTTGATCTAATTGTAAAAAATCTTGTAGAATAAGTAAGAAAAACATCCCTCGACTTCGAGCAACCGTTACGAATCCTTGGAAGTTTGGAATCATCGGCATATTCCCAAATTCATCTAAATAAAATTGAATATCTCTTGGCAAACGTTTATTAGATTGTGAATTTGCAACTAAAACATTTGCTTTGTACAACTGCGAAACAAATAAACTGGCCAGAATATGGCGGTTAGTTTTTTCATCAGGTACTATTAAAAATAACGCTTTTGGTTTATCAGTAAATGTAAATAAATTAATATCATTTTTACAGACAATAGTCTGAATTCCGATATCTTGATAAATTTGTAAGCCCCGATCTAAAGTTGAAAGAATAGAACCCAGTTCTTTATCTCCTGTTTTCAAAGCATTTGACCCTACTATTCGGGCCATTGATTTTAAAGATAAGGAATTATGTCATTGTTTCATTTTTTGGCGGTCAGCAACTAAAATTCCAATAGTTGGTAAATTAAACATTTCTAGTGTCAATTCGTTAGGGTCTTTATCCAATATTTCTAGCATTCCTAGCATCAAGCATTTAGCAATGCTTCCGGCCATTGTAGAAAAGTGGTCGTTATCGCTCCCTTTTAATGGCCAAATTGTTAAAACTAGATCATTAATTTCTTCAATAGCAAAAGACTTTAATTCTCGTTTCATTGTTTCGCAAAGCAACTCAGCTTTACTTACTTTTCTAAATCACATCTTTTCAAAAATAGCGACTTGTCCTTTTTCTTCTAGTGAATTTAAACAATCATAACAAAAACTTTCTTCATGATCATAACACTTAATGCCTTTCAATTTTTCTTTTAACTCTTCTAAATTATTAAAATTAACTCTTTTAATTTGTTCATGCAATGTAACTGAATCATAATAATATTTGAATGCAATAGCTAGTGGATTTCAAGATGATGATAATTTAGCATCACGTAAATTTAAGGTCAAAACTTCATATCCCTTTTCTTGCAATGGTTTAGAAAGATTTTGATATAATTCCCCTTTTGGATCTGTAAAAACCATACATGGTTGTTTTTCAGAGGTTAAATTTGCATTATAAATTGCTGAGGGCATTACTATTTTTTGAGACTTTCCGGAATTTGTCGCCCCTAAACAAACAGCATGAGTATTATCTCGAATGTTGAAAACTAGCTCATTTTTGTTTTTAATAAATCTTGTTGCTCAACCAGGCTGCTCAGAATTTATAAGACTATGACTAGGATATAGTTCATTAAAATTATCTATTTTACCTTTGTTTTTTAATTCGTTAACAATTCATTTTGCTGCTCCATATTCAGTTGAATCTACTTCTTTGATATAAACTTTTTCCAATTCTTTTTTAATTAAAATAACCGTAAAAGCTATAGTTCAAAAAATGGTAGTTAGAATTACACATAGCAAAATTATAAAAACCGGATTTGTTTTAATAAACAATCATAAAAAATCAAAATATTTAAATAATTTAAACCCTTCCATTTTTCATACTTTCAAAAACGGAATTATTACAATCCCAACTCCTAAAACAAAAGGAAATATAATAATAGAGTTAATTAAAGATTCTTTTCTAGGTTTATTTCAAAATTTCTTTTTTTCTTGATTATCCATTAAAACTTAACACTCCAAAAACTATAATTCCAATTATTGCAATTGCTAATACTGTTAAATTAAAAATTAATCTAATTTTTATTTCTCTTTTAGCTTTGCAAATTTGCTCCTCATCTAACTTTTTAATTTCTTGTTTTAATTCAGGTTTGCTATTAACTCATTTTTGAAAATATTTTGATCATATTTTTTGACAGTACTTATTTCACTTAACAAAAATAATAATTTCATAAATTACTAAAACAATTGATAAAAACATCAACGCCGACATTGTTGTTTGATAAGTCATATTTATATCCTTTCATTCTAATTTGTTCTTTACCAAATAAAAAAACACATACATACGATAAAAATCGTAGCATGTGTCATTTGGTCATCTACACAAATATTATAAACTAAATTAATCAATAACTGTTTTTTTAATTATTAAATGATAATCATTTGGATAATTACCATTATCAAATAAAAATATATCATGTTTTAAATTAAAAGAAATAAGAATATTTAAATATTCTAAAAACTCTTCCATTATAAAAGGTTTAATACTATCATAAGAAATATTTGCAGTTATTGTTCTACTATCTCTTTCTAATTCACTTATACTATTTTTTAAATCTAATTTTTCAAGTTCTTTAACAAACGGTAATAAATAAATAACATTTACATATTCAATAGAAAGATCTTTTAAATTAAAATAGACATATAAATTAAAATTAGCTGGTTTTTTAGTAAATATATTTTTTTCTTGTTCTAGATTAGATATACTTGATAAAATAGATTCTATAACTGCATTTTTTTCTTTTTTTGCATCAACTAAAGAATCAATAATTTTTTTAGGATTAATAGCAATTTTTTCTAAGTTATTTAATATATTTTTATAGTTACTATCAAAAAATTTAAAATAATATATAACAAATATAAAAGATTCTCATATTAATCTATCATTTTTATGCATAGATTCATAAAATAAAGTCAAATTTTTTTGGAAATACTTATTTGTTTTATTATATGCATACTCAATTGAACGAAAATCTTTTTTATCTAATATTCATTTATCAATAATAATGTTGTCAATAATATTGGGAATTAAACTTTTATCAAACATAGTAATATATTTTATATCCAATGTATTTGAAAAAATTTTATTTGTATAATTTTCAGCAGACGAGGAACTTAATACTTGATTTATATGATCAGAATCTGAACATATAATAAAAAACAAATTTTCAATATGAAATAAAACATTTTTAATGGTACTTAATATTTTTATCATTTGTTCTGATGTACATCTATCTAGTTCGTCAAAAATAATTATTATTTTTTTAACCTCACTTTGAGCCTTTGTTAAGCTATTAATTTGGTTTATCATTTCCTGTAAACTTTCATTAAAAAAATCTAAAGAATATAAATCATCTATTTCTTTTGCTTCATCAATTTCTTTTTTTATTCATTTTGTTCTAGTTAAACTTAAAACTACTCCTGTTAAAATTTTTTTAATATTAGGGTTAGCACTTGGTTCATATTTTAAAATTTTTAATATATCTGATAATATTGAAATAAATACATTATCTGATATTTCATACTTTCATAAATTAAGTACATTACAATTATAAGTGTCTTTATAATTTTCCTTAAATTTATTAATAAAAGTTGTTTTACCATATCCCCATTTGCCTTTTATATTAAGATTATTATCATTACTATTTGGATTATTAAAATAATTTAATACCGTATCATTAATTAACTCAAATACATCATTTTCATTCACAAATTTTCTTCTCCTAACTTTAGTTAATAATCTAAACTGAATTATTTTTCAAAAAAATAGAAAAACTATTTTTTATAATGTAATTATATAATTCATTTTTTAAAAGTGAATAACATTTTGATGTTTAAATTTATAATTTTTAAAATATTTTAGAATATTAATTAAAAACACATGTTTAACATGTGTCCCTAATATCTTAATTTAATTATTAATTAAACTTAATAAAATTTCATATTCATAATATTTAAACAAAGTACTTCTAATTCATCAATAGTGTTTTCGGTCTAGTTCAGTATCATTTGCTCAGGGCATAATTTCTTGGCCCTTTTTTGCTTTTTCAACTGCAATATTTATTTTATTAAAAGCATCTAAAATTTGTTCTTTAGTATAGAGGCGAAATAAAGTATTTTTTATCCATCAATAATGTCTGTGATCAAGTTTATTATTTAAATTTTCCATATTTTAATTACTCTCCTTTTTAATTCGCGCTTGAATTTCTTGATCAACTTGTCTAATAGTTCGATGTAATTTTTTAAGCATGATATTTTTAATATCTTCTGAATCAAAACTAAATAATAATTTTAACTGTTCTAACATTACATAACAGTCTGCCATTTCTTCTTTAATTTGTTCTTTATTATTTGCTCCTTTAATATTTTTACAAAGTTCTTTAATCAGCTCAGATAGTTCTTCAATTGTCTGGGTAATTTGCTTATCCCCATAATGCATTACAATTGGTTCTAATAATTTATCCATTTATTTTTTTCCTTTCTTTTTCAAATATTCACTATGAGTTCAATAATGGCCTAAATATCATCCACAAGGTTTTAAACAATCACATATCGGGAAATTTTTTATTTTATACATTTGAATCCAAGGTCTTTGTTCTGTATAACCCAACCAATCTCCTTCACCAAAATATGTTTCAACCCCATCAAAATCTTTCTGAAATAATTGATTTTGTTTTAGTTTTTCGTTTTCATTTTTAAAATGATAATTCTATTTCTTCATTATTTTTAATTTTTTCTTTTAATTGTTCAATTTCTTTCTTTTTTTCATCAATTATATTTTCAACACTTTGAAATATTAATGTTAATAATTCTGGTTTTAAACTTGGTTTATATTCAATTAATGTTTCCATAAATAATGAAAAAGTTGATTTTTGTTTAACTGTTGCCATTTTGCACCTCTTTCCTATTTACAAATAAGACATTTTTTATCATTAATTATTCCTTTTTGTAAATGTATAATATGTCATTTTAATAAAAATAAAGCTCTAATATCTTCAATCATTTTTATTGTTGATTTAGCCATATTTTAAAACCTCTTTTCTACTTTGATATTTATCTTTTAATAGTTCTTTAAAAATTGCCTCTAAAACCTGTATCACAATAGCATTTCCTGCCAAAAAATACATTTTTGTTTTTGGTAAGTTTACTTTATTAATATCTTTATCTTCCCATCCCATTAGCCTTCAATATTCAATATGAGATAAATGCCGGATAGCATATAATTTATTATTAATATTAAAAATTGCAATATTGTTTTTTTGACAATATTCAATTGTTAATTCATTATCAAGTTCTTTTGCTATTTTTTGACTTCAACCATGATTTTCTGTCAATGTTGGAACGATTCCATTTTCATTAACTACTGTATCTACTTGGGAATAATTTTGATGAGGAATTTTAATTCTACCTTGATTAGTAAAACCTTTTAATGATATTGGAAATGCGATTTTAGAACTCTTTAAATTAGTTGTTAATGTATCAATAAAAGTTTTGTAGTTGGAACTATCATAAATTCTTGATTCTTGTTGATAATCATTTTCAACGTTAATTTCAGTTTTACCCCTATCATTAAATTTAGGATTATTAATTGGAATTAAAATCTTTCTAACATCACTTGAAGGCATAGCACAAAGATAATTGTCATCTTTCCAATAGCGGTTATATGCTCCATTAGCTTTATTAATAGCTTTGGCTTTACCATCACTTTCTCGTGGTAATTGTCAATAATTCGAATATTCCTCATATTCTAACGGAACTAAAATTTGAACTGGTGACTTATAATCCCTGGCACATAATGTTCTAGTTTGTGTTAATCCAATATCATTTGCACAATTAAAACTAGTTAATGGAATAAGAACTTTTGTTTGAGTATTATGAGCTTGCAATGGTGCTGTAATATTATTACCAACCTTATTGTCAGATTTACGGCTACTTAAAGGCAAATAGCAAAAGCCATTCTCATTAAAAACTCACTCAGTAGTTTTGTAATAGCCTTTATCAATTGCCTTTGATAATTTTTCTTTTGTGAATCATAATTTATGATCAACATCAGTAATTGGATGAAGAAACTGTTTTAAAGGTTTCATTTCTTGTTTGGTCAAATTATCTCAATTAAAAGTATTATCTTCACCATTCTTAATTGAAATGACAAATACACGTTCACGTGATTGAGGAATACCAAAATCTTTACTATTCAAAACTTTTCAAGTTGAACTATATCCTAACTCTTTTAATTTATTAATATAATAGTCAAAATATTTCTTGAATTTCTTGGAAACTAAATTTTTAACATTTTCTCAAATTATATATTTTGGTCTTAATTTAAAAGGTAAATCTTCTATTAATCTTAGAACTTCCATATATAAAATGGAACGTCCTTTAGTAATGTCTTGCTTTCCGGCATTTGAAAAATCGGTACATGGTGATCCATGTGCAAAAATATCAACAATTCAATCATATTCTTTGATATCCTTTGTAACTTGATTATTATTATGTAATGCATTATATGCATCAACAGCATATTTTCATCATTCAATATAATCACGAGTTTCAACTTTAAAACCAATATTTTCTAATGCCTTTCGAAATGTTCCAATTCCACCAAATGCTTCAATTAACTTAATAGTTTTATTCATTACCTTAATTTTCCCCTGTTCCTTGATATTCTGACATTGTTATTTGTTTAGGCAAAACATTCCCATAACAAATAAATACTGTATCGTAAGGACTACCTTGAACTTTTCCATCTTGATTAAAAAAAATTTGTCTTTTTTTAAAAAATAATATGCTTAAGTCTTCTATTCTATCCCGTACACATTTTTTAGTAATAGTTACTAATGGAACTAACATTGCAAACGGAATATTTAGTTCATATAATTTCATAAATACTTCATTTCTTGTACTAAACGGAGGATTATCAATTATAAAATCAATATTTTTTAAATCATTTTTTGTATAAGAATAAAAGTTTTTCAAAATAGTTCCTTTTGATAAATGAGAATAAACAACATTATGATATTTACTTAATACTTTTACAAAGTTACTTTCCTTCCAACTAAAAGGGCAAAGAATATTACTATTTTGTGGTAAATAAATATTTAAGGCTTCAATTGTTTTGGGGAAAGTATATCACTCATCAGTAGTTTTGACATCATAAAGTTCCTCAAACAATCTAAGTTGTTTCATTTTATTTAAAATTCCTTTCAATAATTATTTTCTGAAATTTGTAATTATTAGTTCTTTGCCTAATTTAGGTTTACGATTATGACAATTAGTTGATGAATAAAATCATTCAAATTCGTAAATATTAAATTCCTTAAATAATTCTTTAATAAAATCGGAGTTATCTATACTCATTATTCATTTACCTTTGATTTTCATAATCCATGTTTTTAATTCTTCAAAATTAATTTTTGAATGTTTATATGGTTTCCCTTTGTTGTAATAATATGGGGGATCTAAATATCAAATAATATTTTCATTATTTCCATATCTATTAATCATCACTTTGTAATCAAAATTAAAAAATTTAATATCATAATTAGGATGTACCAATAGTTTTCTAACATTTTGGACTCTTATCAATTTGTTAGTATTAAAGTTTTGCTGTAATCTCTTATCTGTTCATGTTCCCCATTCTTTACCGTTAAAAGTTAAAGCATTTTTAAGTAAAAATTTTTCTCCTTGGTTTAAGCAATAATTATTAGCTAGTTTTAATTTCATTTCACTAATGGTCTTTGAATTAGGATATGCAAGTGTCTTTAAATAATTTAACTCTATTAAATGGATTCCTTCTTGTCAAAAAGAAATTAATTCAGTATGTAAGTCATTTAAAATTACTTGATTACATAAATTTTGGTCTAAAACATTTAAACCAACTGAGGCACCCCCACAAAATAGATCAATGAACATATCAAAATTACCCGGTAAAAATGATTTTATTTTATCAAAATGTTTAGCTTTTCCACCCGGCCAAGTTAATGGACTAATAAATTTCACTATTTATTTTCCTTATTAACATATTTCACTCTATTATTCCGAATAACTTTCTTACGATGTAACTGTTTGCTTGATAACTTACTTCACTTCTTTTTCATTATTGTTTTCTCCTTTACATTGCTTACATTTATAAAACTTGTTCATTGTTAATCACTCTGAATTTGTTATCTTAAATTCTCTATCACTCCTAATGCAATCAATAACAACTATTCCATTAGCATACGATTTAGGTTTTGAATAATCTTTTAATGCCATATTAACTTACGATATTTTTGCAAGCCGGAAAGTTATTACATGTTTTGAAATAATTACCTTTGTAATTTTTGCGCTGAATAATATAACCAACATCGCATTTAGTACATTTAACTGAATCTTTAAATATCATGTTAGTTGCATTATTAAAATCTAAAATAAAGTTATTATAAAATAATTTTAGAAATTCAATATGATTAATTTCTCCATCTGCAATTCTGTCCAAAACTTTTTCCATATCAGCCGTATACTTTTCATTAATAATATTTGAAAAATATTTTTGCAATAAATTATGAGCTTTAATACCATCATCAGTAGGATAAATACTTTTCTTATCAAATTTAATATATTCACGATTAATTAAGGTTTTCATAATTGTGGCATATGTTGAAGGTCTTCCGACACCTTTAATTTCAAGTTTTTTAATTAAAGAATGTTCTGTATATCTTGAACTAGGTTTTGTAAAATTTTGTTCAGCTAATCATTTTGATTCTAAAGTTATCATTTCTCCAACTTTAAAATGATAATTAAAATTATCTAAAACAATTTCTTGTAAATCATAATAACTAGTAAAGTGATATTTTTTAAAATTTAATTTAAAAGTATATCCGTTATTAGAAAATAATACTTTATATTTAACACCAGTTTCATTTGCCATTAAAGCATATAAGGTATTATTATAAATTAATTCATATAATTTAAACTCATCATGATTACTAATTTCTTTTTTAGCTTTATCTAGTGTTAAATTAATATTTGTTGGCCGAATTGCTTCATGAGCATCTTGCACATTATCTTTATTCTTACCGAGTTTATATTGACCAACATATTCTTGGCCATAATTTGTCGCAATAAATTTATGTACTGCTACTACAAAATCATCATTAAGTCTTGTAGAGTCTGTTCGTGGATAGGTAATATATCCATTTTCGAATAAATGTTGCAATAGATTTGTTGTTTTTTCACTAGAATAATTTAGATCTATATTTGCATCTTGTAAAATACCTGATGTTGTATATGCGTTATAAATATTTTTGTTGAATTCGGTTTCAATGATTTCCTTTACAACTAGATTATTAGTAATTTTAGATAAAACTTGTTCTGCTTTTTCTTGTGAATTAAGAACTTTATCTTTCACAATTTCTTTACCATCTTGATCTAAATATAATTCAATTTCGTTTTTATCTTTATATTCTTGTTTAATAGTTCAGTACTCTAACTTATTGTGTTCTTTTCTTTCTAACTCAGTATCTACAATTAACTTTAAAGCTACTGATTGAACTCTCCCAGCAGATTTTAAATTTTCTGCTTTTTGTAATAAATTAGATAATTTAAACCCCATAATACGGTCAATCATTTGTCGTGATTGTTGAGCATTAACTAATTGATAATCTAATTGCCCTGGATTACTAAAAGCATTTTCAATTGCTTTTTCTGTAATTTCATTAAAAGTTAATCTAATTGTTTTATTTTGACATTTTAATTGCTCTTGTAAATGCCATGCTATAGCTTCTCCTTCTCGATCGGGGTCAGTTGCTAAAATAACTTTATCAACTTCATTGGCGAAACTAATTAATTGTTTTATAGTATCTTTTTTGTTTTCCACAACATTAAATATTGGAGTCATAGTATCTAATTCTATTCCCAATGGATACTTTTCATTTTTTATCACTAATTCTGTAATATGACCCATTGAGGCCTTTACAAGAAAACTATGCTGAGGAAATACTTTTTCTAGATAAGATTTTACTTTGGATATTTTGTTAGGTGATTCTAACACTACTAAATATTTCAATTTAGCACCTACTTTCTATTTGATTTATTGATATAATTTTGTTAAAAGAGGAACAAATATGGATATATATGAAATAGCTAATAAATCAGTTAATACTAATATATGAATTTGCTTAGGCATGTTATTTTTAATGTACACAGGTTTTTTCTTTATAGATTTTTACCTAATTTATATTAATAAAAAACTTAAAACTGGAGTTAAAGTTGATAAGTATCTATGGAAATTACAATTATGAAAAGAAAGGAAAGAAATTTACATAAGAAAAATAGTCATAAATACAGCATTTTATGTTTCATTCAGTTTTATAATAATTGTTTTTGAAAAAGTTCTAATAATTAATAAATCAATTTTAATTTCTTACTTATGATTTAGAATATTTTTTATTGAAGCTTTAATTCCTAGTTTTAGTTCCATTTATGTAGTAACTTTTTTAACTTATATTTCATTTAAAATTTTTAAGCATAAAGCAATTTCATCTAAAGAAAAATTAATCTGATAATTTTTTATATTTAACTATTTTGTTATTGAAATAAACGATTATACAAATAATTATTAACAAGATTATATTTAAAGATCCCAAAATAATTAATGTATAATAATTATTTTTAAAATCAAACGCAAATAAAAATATAATGGTTAATAAATTTATTATTTGAGGAATTAGAAAATAAATAATATTAATATATTTCAATTTAGCACCTACTTTCTATATAAAATATTGATATAATTTTTAAAAGGATGATAAATTATGTTTAAAAACAAGAATAATAGGATTTTATTTGAAAATAATATTTCTAAACAAGATTTTATAATTCGTTTAATTTATGCTGAGTTAAGATTTATTTCAATTCACGAAATTACTAAAATCATTATTGATGAGACACTTGAAGAAATTAGATTATCTGATGGATATGGAAATTCAAATAGTCCAAAAAGTTTTTTACTTGATTTACAAGCTGAATTTATTAATTTTTTTAGTTTATGAAAAAATGAATATAGTGAAAATGAAATAACAATAGATATCTATTCAAAAATTGGGGATTTAGTGCCTATTATCAAACCTTGAAGTAAATCTAAATACTTAGAAATTGCACCAGGAAAACCTACAAGAACAAATAGAATTAATACATTTTCAAATCCATTAGATAAAAACAATAACTTTGGAGGAACTCTATATTATCCATTTCCACTTTTAACAAGAACGGAGCATAATCACACAGCATTTATTTTATTTGAAGAATCAATTGTAGACAAAAAAATAAAAGATACAGTATATAAAACATATTCTCTTAAAAATGTTTCATATATTTTGGATAAAGTTTATTTCAATAAAAATCGATTAGTATTAAAAGATATAGAAATAAATAAAGATACAAATGAACAATTACATAGATTACAAGGAATAATTAAAACATGGCCTTGATTTGCTGTTATATTGTTTAATTGTATATTTAACAAAGATTGAAAAATAATTAATAGATTTCAAATAGATTAAATTCTACTAATGTTTTTATAAAAATATACATATTTAAAATTTCATCTTTATTATAGTCACTTGCTAAAATTCATTCTTCATTTCTTATAATTTTTTTATATGATTTTTCTAGTTCTTCCAGAAATATTTGATTATTTGATCAATATTTTTTATTTTCAGAAATTAATTTTAATATAAAAGGTTTATAGCCAGAATGAATAAGGATTGATTTTGAAATTACTGATTCCAAATTTTCAAAAAAACTAGAATTTTTAAATAAATTTAACTCTATAACATCTCTAATAAAAGAAAACATACTTAATATTTTTTGATTATTATAATTACTTATTAAGATAAGTTCTTTATTTTTTAAAATTTTTTGTTGTTGTATTTTTAATTTCTTTAAAAATATTTTTATATTTGACCAGTAGTCATAATTCTCAAAAATTAGTTTTAAAAGAAATATTTTATACTCTGAAGAGATAAATATTGAAACTGAAATTGTTGATCCCAAATTTCTAAAAAATTCTGAGTTCTTAATGTCTCTTGAATTATACTTTGCTATTTTTCTCATTTTATTTAATTTTAAAAAATTTCTTTTAGTCATATTTCTATTTTCTTTTTTTAAATTTGCCATTTAATATACATTCTTTCTATTTTAGTAATTAATATTTAAATATTTTTAAATTTTTAAAGTTCTGTTTTGCTAAGAAAAATGTTTTAACTATTTTTGCATTCAATGCAACATAAATAATTGTCCTTAATAAAAAAAATATTTATTATTTGTTTGTTGCATATTTCACATTGTCCAATAACATCTTCCATTGGACAATTTAATAAATCCAAATAACATTCAGAGCATAGAAACATATTTAACGCGTCAAATTTTCTAAAAGCTAAAGGTCTTATTTTTGCCCCAGCTTCAATGCATAACTCACAAAATTGTTGTTTTTTATTTTCTTTTTTTAAATTTTCCATTTAATGTACAGTCTTTCTATTAATTAGCAACTTAAAGATATCTTTCACTTTTGTATTTTTTTATAGCATAAATAATGCATTATCATATTAAATTTATTAACTGTATTACCATGTCTTATTTTTTTATTACAAAAATTACAAATTTCAGATTTCTTCATAACTTTATTCTCCTTCTGGTAATTGATCTATTTTTCCTAAACCATCTGACGTAACTATTCACTCATACATATGATTATGAATATCTTCCTCACCATCAAATTCGCTTGGGGATTTACAATTCTTACAAATATCCTTGTTTTCTATTTTTTCAGTATTAGTATAAGGACATGCTTTAAAAAAATCTTTTTGAGTTAATTTTACTTCTTCCTTATTTACTCCATATTTTTCAATAGACCATTCTTGTAGTTGATCTAATGTATTATGTAAAATATTTATTAAATTAATGAAATTTGTTCCTTCTGAATTTTGTCTGGTTTCTTTCCTAATTACTTCAGCATATCTAAGTCGTTCTAAAATTTCATTACGGTAACTGTCATTACTAATTATTTGTTTTAATTTTTTACCATCAATATTTTCTTTAAGTATTTTACTCATAATTAATTAAACCTTCCTATATTTAAATAAGTATCACTTTTGTTAGCTAATGCATTTTGTAATTGCATTGCTTGCTGTAAGTATTGTTTTGAATTATTTCTTTTCATTTCTTCAAATGCTTCAAAAAGTTTTTTACCATTTATCGAAATAATTTCTTCAACTCCTTTTTCTCCATATACTATTTGTTCATAATCTCTGTTAAAAACGCAGGCTGTCGCAAAATACCCTGTCGGACAATAAATATGCCCTGGATTATTTTCACCAACTCCTAAACATGTATTTTCACTTCCACATGGCCATTTTTTGCTGATTTGAAATCATTCTCTTGATCACCAAATAACAGCTTTAGGATTAACTGGCGATTGAACTGCAAAAGCTGTTTTCTTTTCAGTTCATTTAACTAAATAACGTTTATTTAAAAAAACTTGTTTTTTAATTTGTTCCAAATTAGAATGTTCCTTTCTATAAATTTTCTAAATCTTTTAATAATTGTTCCATATCTATTTTTGTATTATTTAATGAATTATTCGTTTTTTTATACATTTGATTAAACTCATCAATTCTATTTTGTTTTTTACTATTTGAATTAATGAAATTTTTAATAATCTCACTACCTGGTTTGTAATCGTTCAAATTCTGTAAATCTGTTTTTAAAAATATTGGATACAGATCTGTATTACTAATACCAACCGTTAAACAGTTAGCAAATCCTTCATCATTAAAAACTCAATTAGCTTTTACATAAAATACTTCCAAATTAACACATGGATTATTTATGAAATAACCTATTAATTTACCCTGCTTATTTTCTAAACGATGATAAATTTCAGAATTTAGTATGTATAGATTGTAAATATTCTTTGCCATGTTAAAACTCCTAACTAAGCCCCAATCAATGTTGTTGTCACTGATTGGAATCATTGATTTTTTCAGCAACACCCACTCACTGTTTTTTAATCAATTTAAAAATCTTTGTTTTAATCATTGATGTGTCGCCAGGGAAAAAAATCAAAATTTACGCAATAAAAAACACTTTTCATAATTAGACACTCCTTTCGTCCTAATTTTTAAAGCTTGATATGTTTAATTTTGAAATTGCGCGCATAAAATAATTTTGTAATATAATTTTTAAAATAAGTAACATTTAAAATGGTAATTAAAGAAATCAAAATTAGTCACTACGAGTTGAATGATCATTGTAATAGTAAATTATATAAATTAGATGAAGCTGCAAATAATAATTAATTAAGTATTATTTTTTAATTAGTTCTAAAACTATTTGCATAATTGAACCAATCATTTTTGTCCCTCAATTATTTCCGGTCTTACTATTTAAATTTTCAATATATTTGTGTGTTTCTTCTCATGTATTTAATTTTATATTTTCTTCGTTTATTTTTTTTACAATTTCAGTAGATATTTTAATAAATATTTCTCTTGCCATTTTTTCTCCTTATTAATTAATATAGTTTGTATTTGACTTTTTGACACATATTTATAGTTGTATTTAATTTTATTTATAGTTAAAAAGTAATGTTCCTGTTGCACTTCCCTTCAACGTATATACACTAAATTCTTGAGACTAACCATATTATTATTAGCAAGATTCTAAATGGACTCAATCAGATAGACTAGAAAGGAGATTATCAATAGGAACATATCGATAATTAAGTGCTTTAGCTAATCCCAAGAATTTAGTGTATATACAATTTAAGCAGTAAAAAAGACTGAATGATTTCAGTCTTCTAGAATGCTTATAAAATATGGGTTTTACAACAACCACTTTTTTTATTCGGTCTTTTAAAACAAAAAAATTTTACTATTGCATAACCTTCTAATAGCTAATATTAAAGTTATATTCTACAATAAAATGACAGCCGACTAAAACGTTCTGCGCGTTACCAAAATCAGGTACAGCGTTATTAATTAAAATTTCTTTTTAATTAATAATTATTAAATAAAAAAGACATATTAAATGTCTTTTATTAATTAAAATTTTTTATATTTTATTTTTACATTCTTGCCCACTAAGAATAACTTTTAAATTTTCATAAGTAATTTCAATCATATTTTTAACTGCCTCATCAGTATAAGAACCAATGTGCGGAGTAATAATTACTCGGGGATATAATTCTAATAATTTATTAGTAATCGCATCCGAAGTTGGTTGACCCTTAAAGTCTTTGAAGAAAACTGCTCCTTCATTTTCTAAAACATCTAGCCCCACTCCTTTTAAATACCCACTCTTAACCGCTTCATAAACTGCTTCTAAATCAGCTAATGGGCCGCGAGCAGCATTAATTAAAACTGACCCTGGTTTCATTCTTGCTAAAAATTCCTTATTAACTAAATGATGATTTTGTTCTTTAATATAAGGACAATGTAATGAAATCAAATCACTTTCTTTAATTAAAGTATCTAAATCAACATAAGTTAAGATTTTTTTAGCCTGATCACTTTGATAAACATCATATCCTAAGACTTTAGCACCCATTCCAGCTCATGCTTTGGCAGCTTCTAAGCCAATGCGCCCTGTACCAATAATTCCAATTGTTGAATTACGGATTTCTTTAGCAAACATAAAGTCATCAACTTTAAAATTAGTATGATGTTGACGATCAGCCATATAAAATAAGTTTCGTAATAAAGCATTCCCCATTGCGACAGCTAATTCACTAACCGCATTTGGTGAATACCCTGGTACATAAGCCATTTTAAAGCCTAATTCATGGGCTTTGTCTAAATCAATGTGGTTATAACCAACTGTTCTTGTTAATAAGTATTTAATGCCATATTCTTGCATTTTTAACAAGTTTTCCGCTTCACAATCACAATTAGCACGGACCATGACCGCATCATGGCCCTTCGCTGTAACAATATTATCTTTTGTTAAATATTCTTCTAATAATGTTAATTCATAACCATAGTTTTTATTAAGTTCTTCAAATAATGGGCGTTCAGTTTTACGAACCCCATAACATACCATTTTAATCTTATTACTCATCCGAACCTCCTAGTATGTAAATAAGCTTGTTGCCCCAATTGCTGTTGTTACAATTACTCAAATTGGTAACACAATAATTGAGAACAAGGTTGCTGTTAATGTTAAATTACTTGTTAATAGTGGTTGTTTTTTATAGTTAATTGAATAAGCCACGATAACCGAAGCTGGTGGAGCTGCTAACATAATAACAATTACTGATAGACCAATTGTATCCAAATGTCATGCTCCTGTTGTTTTTCCAATAGCGGCAAAAACAATTGTTAATAATAACCCAACTGCTGGGGCAAAAATAACTTTCATCATTGTCCCATATCATACTTTTTTATCAGCCATTGCTTCTTTAAAGTTTCCTTTTGCTAATGTAATCCCAATTGCTAATCATGCTAATGGGGTACAAATTCCTTCTAAGGTTTTTGTTACTTTAAATAATGGTGGGAAAGTATTGTCCAATCGTAATGGTGAAAACAATTTTCCTGAGCCAATAGTTGTTTGATCTGGGACAACTTTAATTCCAGGAATTAATTGCGTTACTCAGAATGTAAAGCCAATTAATGTTGCAATTAAAATTGGGTTTAAAAAGATTTGTTTTAAATTCGTTACAACAGCTTTTTTCTTTGCTGCTTTAATTTCACCAACTGTTTGTTGCGCCATAGCACTGTTTTGCCCAACATCAACAATTGTTGACTTAACTGTTTGGGCTTCTGTTGCAACTAAAGTTGCAACTGGTTTACTCATTACAATAAATCCTAATGAATATAGGAAAACACGGTACGGAATATTGAAAATATTGGCTGGTACCGATGATTCTTTCCCAAATAAAGCTGTTACAATTGGAATTCCAAAAAATGTTGTTGATGCGAAAACTGTACACATTGTTAAGGCATCACGAACATCTTTTTCGTATTTAATGTAAAAATACTTTGTTATAATCCCTAATATTATATAAAATAAAAATCCAACTAATAAAATAGCTAATTGGGTTTTAACTTCCCCAACTGAAGTATCACTCATAAATCCATTAAATGCTAAGGCTGGTAGTCCCACGACCATTACCACTTTAATTAATACTGCTTCTCAGTCTTTCTTAAAAGTTCCCCGTTTTGTTAAAAATCAACCTAAAAAAATAACAAACATGGTCGCTAAGATTGCGCTTCAAAAAGCTCAGTCTTTCAAGGTTGTCACAACTGCTTCGCCCACATTTGCTTGTAGATATCACTGCATATCTTGTCTCCTTTTCTTAACACTTTTAATAAATTTGGTACGTATTAGGTACTTAAATATATTATATGCCCGAATTTGATTAAAACTTGGATAAAAAATAAAAAATTACTAAAAGATTTTAGTAATTTTGTATACAGAATTATAATTCAATTAAAACTTTGATTCCTGGCCCCATTGTTGTTGAAACAGCAATATTTTTAATATATGCTCCTTTAACAGCAGCTGGTTTAGCACGACGAATTGTGTCAAAAATAACATCATAGTTAGCTTTTAAAGCATCTGTTGCAAATGATGTTTTTCCTACAATTGCGTGAATATTCCCGTTTTTATCAACACGGTATTCAACTTTCCCTTTTTTAACATCTTCAATTGCTTTCTTAACATCTGGTGTTACTGTTCCAGTTTTAGGGTTTGGCATTAAACCTTTTGGTCCTAAAATTTTCCCAATTTTTCCTAATTCAGCCATGATATCTGGGGTTGCGATAATAACATCAAAATCAAATCAGTTTTCTTTTTGAATTTTTTCAATTAAGTCTTTCCCCCCAACAAAGTCTGCCCCAGCTTCTTTTGCATCAGCTTCTTTTGTATTAGTTAAGACTAAAATTTTTTGAGTTTTTCCTGTTCCTTTTGGTAAAACAACAGCTCCTCTAATTTGTTGGTCAGCATGACGAGGATCAACATTTAAGTTAAAAGCGACTTCAACTGTTGCGTCAAATTTAGTTGTTGAAGTTTTTTTAGCAAGTTCTAAAGCTTCTAAAATTGGATAAGGCTTATTAGCTTCCACTAATTTTATTGCTTGGTTATATTTTTTTCCAAATTTAGCCATTATGCTTTCTTCCCTTCATTTGAAGGCATTCCTTCAACGACAATTCCCATATTACGAGCAGTTCCCGCAATAATTTTCATTGCTGCTTCAACATCATTAGCATTTAAATCAACTAATTTATATTCCGCAATTTTACGCACATCATCAGCCGTAATCGTTGCCACTTTTTGTTCTTTCGCTTTTGGTGATCCTTTTTGAATTTTAGCCGCTTTTTTTAATAAAATTGCTGCTGGAGTTGTTTTCAACTCAAATTTAAATGACTTGTCGTCAAATGCTGTAATAACAACGGGAACAACATCTCCCATTCGGTCTTTTGTTGCATCATTGAATTGAGTACAGAATTGAGGCATATTAATTCCCAATGAAGCCAATTCTGGCCCTGGTTTTGCCTGTCCTGCATTAAACTCTAATTTTGCAATTCTTGTAATTTTTGCCACGAGCAATTCCTCCTTGTTTGCATTCTCGCTGTGGTCCTAACGCAAATAAATAATTTGCTACCACATTTAAGCACATTTTGTTCAGTAAAAATACTTATTTAAAATAAGTGCCTATATAAATATAACAAGAAATCAGAAGAAATGCAAATGAAATTTAAAATAGGATGGAATAAATTATGTGGTTGTTGAGGCATATTTTTGAATGCTTATATTATTAAAATAAGTATTCAGAAGATGAATAGTCTTTTTTACTTACATTTATTAAACCATCCTTAACAAAAAATACAATGCCAAAAATGCTAATTTTATAAATTAGCTAATAATTTTATTAAAGGTTTAAATTAATATTTTAATTTTTAATATTTAATGTATTTAAACTGCCTTGACAAATGCACTGTTCCTTGATTTTAAAATTGGCACATAATCTTACTTTGCGATATACTCTTCATTAATAATGTAAGTGTTTTTATTCAAATATTTTGGAAAAAGTAATTCTTTCTATTTTTAATTTCATCATTATAGTAATTTATAATAATTTCAATAGGATATCTTATTAATAAATATTCTTTGTTTTAATTATAGTTATATTTATTTCAATTGGTAAGGCATTGTCAGCATTAACAATAATTTTGAATGTTCCAGGCTTATAACCAATAATTACTATTCTATCTTCTTCTAAAATAGCTGAGCCTATTTTTTGCTCAGTTGAGTGGACTCAAACATTTACTAAATCATCAAAATTAATTATATTAATAATTTCTATATTGTTTACATATGCAGTCAGATTATAATAATCAACTTTAATTTTTGTATTTGATTTTGTTACAGTAACTGCAATATTAACAGAATTAGCATTATCAGCTGTCACAGTAATAATTACTATACCTAAACTTTTTCCATTTATATTAACTTTATTATTAGCAAGATGTGCTATTGCAATTTCTTCATTGTTTGATCATACATGAGGATTTATTAAATCATCAAAATTAAGAATAGAAACACTAGTTGGTTTAGTTGTTGTTAAAATAGCTGAAGTTGAACTTAATTGAATATTAATTTTTGGAATTGAATTAACAATAATAGTCAATGAAGTAGTTTTACCATTATCAGCTTTAACTTTTACAACTGTTGTTCCTTCTGCTAAACCAGTAATATTAATATTATTATCAATTAATCTAGCATTTACAATTGAAGAATCGTCAATTAATAATTGGATATTTTCCAATTCATTAAAATTAATGATTTCAACATTAGTGTTTGAATTAACTTCAATTGTTGTTGAATTAGTTAATAAATTAATATCTATTTTTTCTTTTGGATTAACAGTAACATCAATAGTTGCAATAAAAGCATCATTAGCACCTACTAATACAGAGGTTGTTCCAACAGTTAAACCTTTAATTATAATTGTGTCATCTTCTAAACTAATATCTGCTATTAAATTATTTTGAGCAACTAATTTAATTTCTGATAAATCAGCAAAGTTAGTAATTACAATATTAGCACTTGCTGTTTCTGTAATTGTTATTTCAGTACGCTCCAAATTAATAGTTTTAAATTGTTTTTGGTTAACAATTACATTTAAAATATTACTTATCCCATTAGAAGCAGTTATTGTGATAGTAGTTTCTCCATAAGAAATACCAGTAACTAAAATATTACTTCCTTCCAATGTGACACTAGCAATTGATGAATTAAAAACTGCGACTTGAGGATTTACTAAATCAATAAAATTAAGAATTTGAACATTAGTGCTTGAATCTACATCAACTATTGCTGATGATGCTGATAAATCAATATTTATTTTAGCGCGTGGTTCTACTGTTACTGCAATTTGATTATCATAAGCATTATCAGCAGTTACTATTATATTAGTTGTTCCTTGTGCTATACCAATAATATTAATAACATTATCAACTAATTCAGCATTAGCAATCAAAGAATTGTCAGTAGATACTTCAACATTTTCTAAATCAATAAAATTAATTATATTAACATTTACTATATTGCTTGTTTGGACACTAGCATTTTGAGAATCTAAATTAATATTAATTTTAGATTTTGGAATAACTCTTACTGTAACAACTTTAATAAAGCCATTATCAGCTCTAATTAATAATGATGTTGAACCAACATTAATAGCTTTAACAATAACTGCATTATCAAAAATAGAATAATTGATAATATTTATATCTTCTACTCATACTTTAACATTAGTTAAACTAATAAAATTAGTAATTTTTACATCAGTACTTTTTCCTACCTCAACTATAATTGAATCAGAACTGGTATTAATTCCCCCTCGTAATTGTTGTACTACCTTAGTAGCAATTGAAGTAGTATTACCATTATCAGCTGTAACAGTAATTATTGTTGATCCTTGTAAATCTCCAATAATGATTATATCATCATTAAAAAGTGCTACCCTAGCAATTAAACTATTGTCTGATGATACTTGAATATTTTTTAAATCACTATAATTTAAAATATTAACTACTGAAATTGTATTAATACGAACCACACTTGAATTTGCATTTAAAATAATATTCTCTTTAATATCAGGATTAGGATTCACTGATACAGTTACTAATGAATGATAACCATTATCAGCTACAATATTTATTATTGTTGTTCCTACTTTTTTGCCAAAAATATTAATAGTTCCATTTTTGTAACTTGAATCAACAATAGTATAATCTTTTGGACTAACTCTAATGTTTACAAACTGACTATAGTTTGTAATTAAAACATTTTGTTCAAATCCTTCTTTCATTGAAACTGCACTCTTATCTAAAATAATTTGTTTTTTTATTAATTCATGGACTTTAACGCTAACTTCTACCATTTGTTTATTATCAGCTACAATATTAATAGTTGTTTCACCAACTTTAATACCTGTTATTAATATTTTATTATTTTCTAAAAATACTGATATTAATGATTCATCTCAATTTACTATTTTAACATTTTTTAAATCATTAAAATTTTTAATAGTAACTTCATCTGTTTGTTTCTCAAGAAGTTCAACTCTTGTTGAGTCCAATATAATTTCTTCTTTTTTTGAGTTTATTGCTAAAGAAAATATAATAAATATAGTAACAATAGATAATAATGTAGTCATGAACAATAAAGTTAATAACTTTAACATACCGTTGTTATAATGCATAGCTTTAGTGAGAAATATTTTAAATAAATATTTCCTTTCCTTTCTAATATAATTAAATTATTAATAAAAAATGCTTTTTATAAGTTATTATTAAATTATTTATTAGATCTTTTTAGTATAAAGTTTTAGTTTTCTAGTTAATATTCTAATATATTTCTATGGATTAATTATATCATAGAAAAATTTTTTATTAAATGAGAAGAATTTTAGGATGGAATAAATTATAAGGTTATTAAGAGCTATTTTTAAATGATTATTTTCATATTATAAGCATTTAAAAAATCAATAATCTTATTTACCTATAAATAGAATAATTAACTTTCTTAATATCACAATAATATTGCCAAACAACGGATAAATTATTACATTGTTTATTAATTATTTAAATAATAAATTCAACCTATCTTTTTACTTTAATGTAAAACTTTATTTGATGGCTTTTTTCTTTTTTTAATTTTTGCTCAAGCAACATTTGATCATGTTGGATGTAAAAACTGGTTTTGTTGTAAATCATAGATTGGTTTAAAAAACCACAGTGGTAAAACCCCAATCAGAATGACAACCGGACCAATTACAAAAAAGAAAACGGCGCTAATAGCTGGTCGTGACCATTCTTTCATATGTCATCCTTCTGGAAATAAACATGTCATATATCAATAGGTATCTAAAATATATTCAGTTCCAAAATAGTTATTAAATAATTCAGCACATAAGTAGATAATAATTAAAATAATCACTGACCTTGAAACAGTCCGATGGTCAAATTTATAATTAGTAATACCATACCAATAAACATATAAATAACCATAAGTAATCAACCCATGACCAAAATAATATTCATAATATCAAAAACTACTTGGATAATAATTTAATGGTACCGCTAAGGCAAATAATGGCCCGGTAATTGCTAAAGGACCAAAACACTCTAAGAAAATTTTTTTTGGATAAATTAATAAAATTATTAAGGCAAAACTTGTAATAGTACAAACTTGCAAATAAAAATAGGAAATAATATTATTAAACCCTTTTTCCATTGCATAACTAATAAAATGTGAAACTTGGACAATAATAATTAATATTAAAATAATTCCTCTCAAATAAAGCTTTTTGGTTGTTTTAGCATAAAATTTTGGGAACATATTTAAAGATAAACAAGCAAAAACAATTAGAACAATAGCAATTAATCAATAAAAAGTTGTCATTATTTTTTAGTCTTTTGTTTTTTGTGGCTTTCTTCTTTTTACATAAAATTTCTTTTGTTCTAAAAATGGTTCCAATTGTTTTAACATCATTTTAACTGCTCCCTTATAAATTAATAATTTTTGATATTTTTAATAATTTAATAAAACTGTTATCCAAGGTAATTATAGTATATAAAAAAAATAATTTACAATTGAATTTTATTTTTATCTTTAAAAATTTAATTAATTTGATTTGTTTTGGCAATTTTTATTATTATTTTTTAACTGGAAGATCAATTAATTTAGCATAATACAGTTGAATAAATGTTACTATAGCCCCCAAAACTATAACACTACTTGTCTCTAAGGTAAATAAGACTAAAATTTGTAACCAAAAATAATAAATAGTGTACGGAGTAATTGAATATTACTTGATCTTGTTAACGGTTTTACGATATTTTTAACAACAAAATTATCATTTAAAATTTTGTTCCTCATCAGTTTTGCATTCATTATTGCTCCATTTAATAAATATTTTTTTATTTAATTATAAACTATAAAAAGTGTTACAAAGAAAAAATATAAAATTGAATAACAAAAATATTTTTGTTAGAATTAGGATAGAAAATTATGACTGCTAGAAAAGGTTATCCTGAAATGACCCTAAACTTTTAATTCTCATAGAACATTAAAAATTTTGGAGGAAAAGAACAATGTCAAAAATTAATAACAAGTATTTTAAGATTACGCTTAGCATTGCAATTATAGCTTCAACCTTTTTAATATATGATTTCTTTCTTGCTGTTTTTGACCCAATGCCAAAATTTTCGCACTTACATTATGGTCTAAGAATTCTGACATACTATTCTTTTTTTACAATTCAAACTAATTATTTTGTCACAATCTTTTTTTACATTGTCGCTATTAAAATGCATAAAAAGAATCAATATCCACAATTCCCATTATTATTAGCAATCACAACCTATATTACAATTACAATGATTGTTTTTTGAGGGGGGATTGCTTCAAAAGGAAATGAACTTAATCAATATGATGTTTGGCATTGAATAGGAACAGTTGTTTTACATTTAATTATTCCAATCACAATGATTACATTTTTTTGTCTTACTAGTGGCGAAACCTATTATTTTTGAGAAGATCATGCAAAAAAAAATCTATGGTTAATTTTAATTTATATGTTTTTCTTCCTAATAACAACTCTAATTAAAGGAATTATTCTTCACCATTTTCAATATGATAGTGACATTATTTTTCCCTATTTTTTCTTAGATATCTATTCTAAGATTTGATTTTTTTTATTAACATTAGCCTTATTAGCAATATTAACAATTACCATTGGAATGCAATACTTCTATATTTGAATTAATAACAAAGTATATTTAAAAAACCATAAAAATAAAAATGTCCACGAATGAATTCCACCAAATAATATTCGCTTAATATCAAAATTTGATCGTAAAATTAAAGTAGGAATCAGATTATCTCTTAGTTGTAATATTATAATCTTCATTATCAATCTTGTTTTGATTCTATTTTGAGCATTGTTAGCCATTGGTGAGGATATTGCAACCGGAGAGTCAATGTGATATGGTGCAGTTTCTCTTGCTGCCATATCTTTTATTATTTTAATAATTCTAATCCCAGCAGTTATATATACTAAAAAAGGTTCTCTGCAAGCAAAAAATTTAATTGCAATCCTAATGATTATTTTAACAATTTTTAGTTGGTTCACTGTAATTGGACCAATTCTAGGAATTATTAGTATTGTAAAAATTCTAAAAGGAACAGAAACATCAGAATTAGTACCCCACTAAATTAATTATTTTTTTCAAATTCTAACAACCAGTTTTTCAAACCTAAGCCAGCACGAAAACCAGTTAATTTCTTATTTTTTCCAATTACACGATGGCAAGGAACAAAAATCAAAAGAGGGTTAGTCCCAATCGCATGGCCAACAGCACGAGTTGCTTGTGGACGATTAATAGTTTTTGCAACTGCTTGATAATATTGTGTTTGCCCATATGGAATTGTTAACAAACTTTTTCAAACTGCTTTTTGAAATCCTGTTCCAATTAAATCTAATGGTAAAGTAAATGACTGACGTTGATGATTAAAATATTCTTCAAATTGTTGGATATATGGTGCTACTTTGCTTTCATTTTCGATTAAAACAATTTCCTGGCCTTTCACCTTATTCACATAATTAATTAATTCTTGTTCCGTTTGACCAACAAAAGTCAATCCTTGTTCCGAACATGCTAATATTCAAGGCTCAGTATTAATTGTTATTTTTTGATAATATCATGATACTACTGGTTGCATTGTTATCCCACCTTTATAATATAATTAAATACATTGTATCAAAATAAAAAAATAGATGATCTTTATAATCATCTATTTTTTTATTTTAATTTTTATTAATTTTTTATTTACGAATTAAAACTCAACCAAGAGCTCCAATTCCAATTAGTAAATTAGGAACTGCTCCCAAATATGTTCATACTGATTTATAATCGGCATTAACAAAAAAACCAATTAAAAAGATTATCGCTAAGCCAGTAATAACTGATCCTCAAATAAATGATCAAATGCCCGGTTTAACTGAAAATGGAATTAAAATATATAAAATCCCTAAAATTAATAATAACGGTCAAATTAATGACACTTTGTCATTTCCCCATCCGTAAATTGATAATGATACCGCAACCCCGGCAGCTGATAAAATTCCAATTAAGATAATTCAAGTAGCACCAATTAGCATCAATATTTTTGGTCAAGTAAGTGTTTTCATTATTTTTTCTCCTTTAATATTTAATTATACCGCAAAGCCAATCAGAGCACAATTTATTTTAAACTAGTACTATTTTGGTAACCTTTGGCATTAAACGAATAAAAATCCCGTTCTTGCAAATATTGATTAAATTCTGTAGAAGCAAAAGTTTTTGAACGATAAGGAATTAATTGACTTGAAGTATAAGCTTTCTCACCCTTAGCATCTAAAATTGAAAAATAATATCCCCAGTGTGGTGAATCATATTCTACAATGTTAAAGTTATTATCAATTCAATGCTCCTTAAAATTAAGCGTTAAGGCAAAAACATGCTCTTCTGGGGTGATTTGTAATTTAATTGAATCTTCTGTAATTAAACTAAGCGGAACATTCATTCCAACAGTTAGGGGGTTACTTGTGTTACTTCAAACCCCATAAATATCTTGCTGAGTCTTTGTTGTTAAAAGCTTGTCTCATTTATTAGAATTCCACCAAACAAATTGTTCACCATCTGAACCCGGTTGAATTGGATGACCATCACTAATTGTTCCATGGTTCTTAAATTCTGCTTGAAATTTATCATTTAACTGTTTCATATTTTTACTATTTTTAATATCTGCTCATTTTTGATTAGGAAAAACTGAACGGCCATTAACTCATGTATTTTGAGTTAAAAAGGACTCAGAACCATAATAGTTTTCATTCTCTTGCAAAATAATTGGTTCTAAAATATGCGTTGTTAATTCTAAATTAGCAGAATCACTAAATTTTAAATATTTAGCCGCTTCTGATAACGTTGTTGCTTGTTCTAAATATAAATACAGATAATGATTATCCTCTAGATCAACCCAATTAGTTTGTTGATACGGATTTGTGACTGATGGTAATAAATAACCATTATAACCAACCCCAATTCCATTTGTGACTGATGTTTTTAAATTCCCTAATCATTGTGGAATCGGAACTTGATCATTAACTGTTTTTTTAGTCTGACATGCCACCAATAATAATGATGGACTGACAGTAATCGTTGTACTTAACATTAATAATAAAAGTTTTTTCATTCTTTTCCTCCTTCTAATTTTAAAGATTATTATTTATTGTAATTTTCTTGTCTGATTATTTATCCTGGTAACTATTTTGTCAGAAAATAATTGTTGTGAAAACTAAGATTCAGGCAAAAATAATAATTGTTGGTAACCAAATATTATGTAATTGCGAAAAATAAGTTAAGTTCGGATATAAATTTGAATCCAAGATTCAGCTCGGAACATTTCAAAAGAAACTACTATTCATTAAATTAGCTAAAAAAGTTGTCGGGAAAAAATAACCTAAAAAATTTAAACTTTGATCACTACGAATAACTCCTAACGGAAATAACATTCCCGTTAAAAAAGCCAAGATTAAAAAGACACTAATTGCTAATACTAAAATTATTTTTAAATCACGATGAAAATAGCCAATCATGATTCCAATTAAACCACTAACACTACTTGCTAAAATAATTGTTCACCCTAATGTTATCCAATTAATTCATGACAAATGGATTGCTTGATAATAACTGGATATTGCTACTAACATTAATCAAAACCCCGCTGTTATACTTACACAAAAATTAATAAATAATAACGTAATAATTAAGTGTCCTGTTGAAGCCCGTAGCAAATGTAATTGCCGAGCAAAGGTTGTTTGTTTAAACTCAAAAAAAGCAATTGGTAAATCAACCAACCCATTAATAACAACCGCTAAAAGGATACTACCTGGCAATGCTAAAAAACTAGCATTACTATTAAACATATTTGTAACACGCGTACTAATAAAATATAAGGCAACTGGTAAAACAAACGATAATAGATAAGTGTGCCACGAAGTAAATCAATATTTACAAAGAACACGGAGTAATGGTAATTTCATTTTAAGTCCCTTCTAAAATATCATATTTTTATGAGCGACCAATTTAATAACCTAACAAAGAAAAAAGCATTTAATTAAAATGCTTTATATAACTTTATATCATTAAATTATTCAAAAAATAATTACATGACTCACACCCAGGAGTTATATAATAGGCTAATTATTATTAGAGAGGTCTTCTGGCTTAACATCACTTTACTTACCCCCTTCCCAAAATTACTTTCAGTGGCTAATGGCTTTCATCCGTATTACAGTTGCTGGGACAGCATAAGAATTTCACTTATTTCCCTGGTTCTAACATAACTATTTTTATTAAATTGTCTTATTTATCATATCATACTTTTTCTTTACCCAACAATAATCTCATCTAATTTGACATCTGTTTGCTCTGTTGGCAATAACGCTGAATGCTTTTGCTCATAAAACGCTAGACCTAATTTAAATCCCTGATAATCTGCAAAATAACGATCATAAAAGCCCCCACCATAGCCCAAGCGATTATTGTTATCATCATAACTAACAATGGGAGCAATAATGACATCTAACTGATTTTTGTCGCTTATTTTAGGATTACTTTCCTTTGGTTCAAGTAAGTTATGATAGACTGGATGTGGTTCTAAAGTATTTAAAAGATTATTAATTACACAAAAGATTAATTCCTGGTCATCAATTCGTGGTAAACAAACGATTTTATCCTGCGCTAAAAGAGCTTTGATTAAATCAACTGTCCCAACTTCATTATTAATAGAATAATAAACGCCAATTATTTTAGCTTTTTTAACAAGTGGATGGGCTAAAACTTTTTTAGCAATTTCCGCTGTTTTTCTCTCATGCAAACCTGGTTTAATTCCTTGCCGTGTTTGTAAACTATTTTTCCGTAACGTTTTTTTATTTTTTGGCACTAACCAACACTACCTTCCATATCCATTCGAATTAATTGGTTTAATTCAACAGCATATTCCATTGGTAATTCCCGCGTAAATGGTTCTAAAAATCCCATCACAATCATTTCTAAGGCTTGTTGTTCATTTAAACCACGACTTTTTAAATAAAATAGCTGCTCTTCTGAAACTTTACTTACTGTTGCTTCATGTTCAATTTGTGATTCATTATTAAAAACCTTATTTTGGGGAATTGTATCAGAATGTGATTTACCATCTAAAATTAAGGTATCACATTCCACCCGCGCTTTAGAATATTGAGCAGCAGGACCAATATGAACAAGCCCACGATAGTTTGCTGTTCCACCATTAAAGGTCATTGATTTTGAAATAATTTTTGATGAGGTATATTTTCCTAAATGAATCATTTTTGCCCCAGCATCTTGAATAACATTTTCCTTTGCCACCGCAATTGAAATACATTGGCCCTTACTATGATCACCTTTTAAAATAATGCTTGGATATTTCATATTAATTCGTGAACCAATATTCCCATCAATTCATTCCATTTGACCATTTGTGTCAACAATACTACGTTTTGTTACTAAGTTAAGAACATTATCACTTCAATTCTGAACGGTTGTATAACGCATTTTGGCATTTTTACCAACAAAGATTTCAACAACCGCCGCATGCAATGAATCTCGTGAATAAACAGGAGCAGTACACCCTTCAATGTAATGTAATTCAGCGTCATCATCAACAATAATTAATGTTCGCTCAAATTGCCCACCATTTTCATAATTAATTCGGAAATATGCTTGTAACGGTTTATCTAATTTAACACCCTTAGGAACATAAATAAATGATCCCCCTGACCAAACAGCACTATTCAAAGCAGCATATTTATTATCAGTATTTGGCACTAATGTCGCAAAATATTTTTTAAATAATTCTGGATGTTCACGTAAAGCACTATCACAATCTAAAAATATCACCCCTTTTGCTTCGACTTCTGCTAACATGCTCCCATAAACTAATTCACTATCATACTGTGCTTTAATTCCTGCTAAATAATCCCGTTCCGCTGCTGGTAAACCTAAGCGATCAAAAGTGTTTTTAATTTTTTCTGGCACATCATCTCATGTAGTTGCGACATGATCAGTTGGTTTAATGTAATAAACATAATCATCAAAATTCATAAATGATAAATCGGGTCCTCATTTTGGATTATTAATTTTTAAAAACTGGTGATATGAATCAAGACGAAACTGTAACATTCATTCTGGTTCACTTTTATAATGTGAGATTGTCCGAATTACCTCTTCATTAATTCCTTCCCCCGTATTATAATATGAAATTTCTCCATCATTAAACCCATACTTATAACTTGAAAGATCTTTAATTTCTTGTTCTTGTTTTAATTTTGGCATTTTATCACTCCTTGCTTATTGATTATCATTTGTTAATAATTTTAAATAACCATTAACCCCAATTGTCGCACATTTAATGCGATTTGGTTGTTTAGGGACATTGGTAAAGGCAACTAATTCATCTAGTAAATCTTCTTGGTATGGTTTCGCATAAATCATTGCCAAGTAATTTTCAATAATTGTAATTGCCATTGATACTGATTTATTAATTATTAAATCAGCAATAATATCGGTTGTTGAAGTTGAAATCGCACATCCAACACCCTCAAAACTAGCGTTACTAATGACATCATCCTTGATCAATAGCTCTAACTGTAAATCATCAATACACGAATCAGAGGCTTGATGAATATACAATGTATCCTCTTGTTTTGTTAATCCTTTATGACGAGGATTACTATAGTGATCCATAATGATTTGACGAAGATATAACGGATCTTTATTATCAATATTCATACTATAACCTTCCTAAAAATGTTGTTTCATTTTTGATTGCTTGAACTAATTTATCAATATCATTTTTATCATTATATATTGTAAAACTAATCCGGACAGTATTTTTTTCATTAATTACGCCCCCAATTAATCGCGCACAATGATCACCACTGCGCACAGTAATATGATCAATTGTCCCTAAGTGGGTTGCAACATCTTGAGCAAAGACTTCCTTAATATTAAAGACTAAGATTGGGGTTGGGGTTGTTTTATTATAAATAATAACTTTATCACTTAAATGCTGGTCAAATTGCCTAACAGCATAGGCTTTTAAACTTTCCGCATAACTAATAATGTTATCTAAACCAATTTTTTGGATAAAATCAAGAGCGGCCCCAAAACCAAAGATTCCACTAGCATTAGGGGTTCCTCCTTCAAAACGAGCAGGAATGGATTTTTTATGATAAGTTAAATCTGTTGGATTAATGGCACTATTCATTCCCCCACCCAAAAGTAAAGGTTCTAATTGTTCTAACAAGTTAGTTTTTCCTCATAAAATCCCAACTCCAGTTGGACCAAACATTTTATGAGCAGAAAAAACAATAAAGTCAGCTCCTCATTCTTGGACATCGGTTTTGGTATGTAATACCCCTTGCGCACAATCAACTACAACAATAATATTTGGATTTATTGTTTTAATTCGTTTAACAATCCCTTGGACATCATTTTCATAGCCAAGAATATTGGGGATATTAGCAAAGGTAACAATTTTTGTTTGTGGACCAATGACCTTTTCCAAAGCTGTAATATCAATCTGATAGTTTTGCTCTGGTAAATACTTAATTTTGCCCTGGCATTCTTTTGCTAACCGATATCATGGTAAAATATTAGCCCCATGTTCTTGCTGAGTTAAAAAAATTTCATCACCTGGTTGCATAATTGATTTTAAACCATAAGCAATTTGGTTAATTCCAGCTGTTGTTCCAGCGGTAAAAACAATTTCTTCAACTTTCGGGGCATTAATAAATTGTTGGACTTTAACTCGAACTTCCTGAAATTTAGCAGCCGTTTGATATGCTAAATCACTATCAGTATTATGAGGATTAGTTCCATATTTAGCATAATAATCGACAATTGCGTTAATCACACTTTGTGGTTTTAATGTTGTTGCCGAATTATCAAAATAAACTTCATTGGGATGATTGGTAAAAAATGGAAATCAAGTTTTAGCTTCACGAAAATCTTTCATTGTTATTCACCAATTTCTGCATCAATTTCATTGATAATTTCCAATTGCAAGTCTGGATCAACAATCGCATCAATCACATTTTTAAAATAACCCATACAAATTAATTTTCGGGCTTGAGACACCGATAATCCTCTTGTTTGTAAATAAAAAATCTGGTCTGGATCTAACATCCCAACAGCATTAGCATGGCTAGCTTTAATATCATTTTCATCAATTAATAAAATTGGGTCCGAAATTGCTTTTGCTGTTTTATCAAATACTAATAATCGTAATTCTTGATGTGCTTCTGATTTTGCCATTGTTTTTTCAATATGACTCGTACATTTCACTTGTTGGAGTGCTTGATCTTTGGCAATCGAATAAGTTTTAATATCACTTAATGTTTGAGGGGCTAAATGATGAGCATAAAGATTAGCTGTTTTTTGATTACTATTAACCGCTAAACTAGCTAAATAATAACTAACAGCACTCCTTTTCCCTTCCAATTCAAAATTAACATTTGCCAACATATTAGTATTAGCAATATTTAAATCATAGATTTTCGCTTTACTATTAGTACTATGATAATATGTAATATCACAATTCTGGTCTTGTTGGTTAGTTTTATAAATATTAATAATATTAACAATAACATTTTCTTCAAAACGAAATTTAACGGTTACCTTTTTATCAAAATAACAAAATAGTAAGATTGTAAAATCTTGTAAGTTTTTCGCGATTGTAATTTCGATATGATCATTATCACTTGTTGCTCTTAGAACTAAATTTTGGTTTTCAGCTATGGTTATTAAGATATTATGGTCTGAATGAATTTTTTTATTACTTGTTATTGCCATTATTTCCTTTGTTAGCAGCACAGCCAATTCCACCAATAATTGATTGTTGTTTTTTTGCAACTGGTGTTGTTAAATTTAGTTCCGCTAATAACCATTCATAACCTTCTTTATTAATTCGTTCAACTAGGTGATAATCACCTGATTTAACAATTTTTCCCTTAATAATAACATGGGCATGTGTTGGCTGAACCAAATTGAAAAAACGATCATAATGAGAAACAATAATTGAGGCAAAATTATCATTGATTCGTTTATTAATTTCTTCACTAACAACGCTTAGAGCATCAACATCAAGACCCGAATCAATTTCATCAATTAAAGCTAAATTTGGTTTTAATAAATTTAACTGTAAAATTTCATTTTTTTTCTTTTCTCCGCCCGAAAAACCATTGTTTAAATAACGGCGAATCATAGTATCATCAATTTTTAAATTTTTAACATTAACATTAATTTGACTATATAATTCTGGTAATCTAATTGGTTCATCACGATGGGCATTAATGATGCTTTTTAAAAAATCTAAGTTTAAAACACCAGGAATTTCAACTGGTGATTGCATGGCATAAAAAATTCCTAATCGACTACGTTCATCAACTGACATTTCTAAAACACTTACATCATCAACTAAAATATCTCCGTCTTCAACAGTATAACTAGGATGACCCATAATTGTTGCTAATAAGGTTGATTTACCATTTCCATTGGGCCCCATTAGGGCATGAATTTCATTATTATTAACTGTCAAGTTAATTCCATTTAGGATTTTTTCTCCATCAACACTTACAACTAAATTTTTAATCTCAATTTTTTTCATTTTTGCCTCCATTTTTCATAAATAACCTTCTTACAACAAGAAATTTTTATTTTGTTTATAAATAAAGTCTACTTTTATTGTACAATAAAAGTAGACTTTATTTTATTTTTTTAATACAATATAGTTGCTATTTAAGAATTATGGTTAATAAAATAAGAAAGAAGGATGAACCTAAATGAAAAAACTTTTATCAATTTTAAGTAGTTTGGTGCTAACTGGAACTGCCGCTTCTGGGGTTATTGCATGTAGTAAAGATGAAAATCAACATAAAAACTCAAATGGGGATAGTATTTGAGCATGATTGCCAGGAATCTATGGGGGTCAAGATGTTACATCCCCTGATATTTGAAATAGTTTAACAACACCCAACATTAGAACGGGGCAAAGTTGATCAAATGATCCTAACCAATGGGATGGTAGTACACAATTAAAAATGTCAAAACAATTAATGCAAATTTTAAGTGTTGCTGTTTTAGCTAACCCAGAGAAATTTTTAAGTGACAATACTAAAAAAGATATTGCCCTTGCTGATTATAAAGACTTAAGCGATATTTTAAAAGCGCAATGAAAATTATTAGTCCAAGCAACAAATAACAGCCTTGAAAATAAAATCCAAGATTTTAAAAATTCAGCTGGGAAAAAATGAGAAAAAGAATATCATAAATTCTTAGATGACAACTACCCTGATATTTCAGGAGCTAGTGGTGGACAAAAGTATAAAATTGAAGAACAAAATTTTAAAGCAGCGATGATGACACAGGGGGTTGAAAATACCAAAAGTGCTTCAGCATTATTAACAGAAATTTTGTTAAATAACAATATGCGTACTTACCGTACTAATGATAATCAATCAACACAAAAAATTCTTGAAAACTTTAATAGTTATTTACAAACACCTAATGCTGTTGTAAAAGATTGACCAGTAAATAAAAATGATAAGATTCAATTAGCTTTAGCATACAATTATGAAAATGGCAATTATGATGTTGAATTAAGTGCATTAAATTTAACAAAAATTAATGAATACTTAGGTAAAATTGCAGTAAAACTAAAAAATAACGGCTATGATTATAAAGAATTTATCAAAAATAATAAATCAGTCTTAACACCAGTCTTTAGTGGCGGGGATGAAGATGAAATTGGCACACCAACTTTGAATTTACCATATGATGCTGGTCAATATTCAATGTTCCAAAAATATATGGTTGACAAATGATTCCAAAATCAAAAACCATTAGCTTATTCAGAAGTTGTTTATTCTTTTAAAACTGATGCAAAAGTAGAAGAAAATGGAATTAAAAGTGATTCATTTGAACAAGCAGTTAAAGACAAAATAGAAGCTGATTTGGGAAGATTAGAAAATAACGACTGAAGTGAATTTATTAAGCAAACTGATGAAACTGTTAGCCCTTCAGAAAATCTGTTAACATTAACATCAGATAAATCAGGTATTGTAAAAGCTAGTCTTTATGATGGAATTAATCAAGCATCTACGACGGCTACTAATTTGCCAAGTAAGTTAGATGAAATTATGAGTGCTATTAATCGTTCAGAAGGAACACAACTAAGCAAAACTTGAAAAATTGGTACTTCAAATAATGACTATATTATTGCTTACTTTGATGTAACAGATGGCTTACATATTGCCCACATTGATGGAAATGAATTTTTGCTTGATAGCACTAACGAAAAACCATTAAGCTCTTTTGATAGCAACTGACAATTTAGAGAGTTAAATTACTCAAGAAATGTTTATGGGGAAATGACTGATAAGTCACAAATAATTGTTCCAAAAGCTCAAACACAAGAAATGAATACCCACTTCAGTGACACTCAATACTTATGATATTTAGCAAACCGTAGTTTAGTTAATGCTAGTTCACCAGCAACAAGTCCATTAAAATTTAATCTTTTAAATGAAGTTAAAACATATACAGCTGGTGATAGCGCAATGTGGTGAACATGAATCTTTGATTTCTTTAATAACTATAATGCAAAAATCTTAGAGTCAACTAATGATAAATGATATACTAATTTCTTAACTTTTAAAGATTCAACTGGGAAAACTGTTGAGCCAACATGGTTCATTAACCAAATTAATGCTGCTGATACTAATATTTCAGGGGGAGCCTTATCAACTTTAAGAACTAAATTAGAAGAAGAAAATACTAAAATTAAAAACTATAAAGAAAATGGGCCAGCCTTAACAATTAAAACTAATGAAATTTTAGAAAAGATTAATGACGATAAATTCTGAAATACTAATCCAGATGGTAATATTGACGATCAAAAGGCGACAAAAACTAGCCTAAGTACGATAAATTTACAAGATGAACAATATGTCATTCAAAATTATCAGGTAACTTTACCTAATAATGTTAGTGGAAATCGTTTTTACACTACTAGAAAGGGGCAATAACAATGAAAAAATTATTAAGTTTATTAGGTTCAATTACTCTTATCTCGGCAACAGCAACTAATGTTATTGCTTGTAATAGTAATAAAAACGACCGTTTTACAAAGCCAGCCATTAATGATGAAATTAAACGTTGAATTTTAGCCCAAATTGATTCAGATAATGAGTCAAATAAAGTTAAATATTCATTTAATGACATCTTTACAAAAGCAGAATTAAAAACTGCTGCAGTTCGTTTAATTAATACTGTAATTTCAAAATTCTTCTATGGAGCTGAAGAATCAAGTCGTGCGCGTTTTACTTCTGTATCATTACCAAATGATAGCCCTAATTCACAAAGTGCGCAACAATTAGTTAACTTTGTTGAACAAGTAGCGACAGATAATTTATATACTAGCTATTTAAATAGTATTGAAAAAGCTGATCCCTTAGAAATTCAAATTGCGCGTGATGGTTATTCAGTTGATTATCAAACAAGTGGTTGATATGTTGCTGGTGTTAAATCATACTTCTGAAAAGATGGTGCAACAGGCTTAGATTATACAAAAAGTCGAATTGATCTTGGTGAAGAAAACTTTATCTTGGATTCAAAAACTCTAGGGACAACTTACAAAGATTTTGAAGACAAAGATGTTAATGTACAAAAACAAATGTTAAGGGTTCGTTTTAAAGACTATTTCAACCACGTTCTAGTACCAAAAGTCCTTGATAATATCTTAACGGCAACATATTTACATCAAAACCAATTACGTACAAATGGACAAACATCAATTTATTTAAACAAAAATGGAACACTTTTTAATGCTATTCAATCATGAACAGGTTCAACTTGAAATACCTATGCTAAAATGGCATGAGAATTAAAACTTCCGATTGATAAATTAAATGCTTTATTTGCATCGGGAGGGCCATTTGAAAATCCTAGTCAGTTTAATGCTACTTTTAGAACTGATAGTACACTACTACAAACAAAAGTCAAAAACGCATTTAGTACTGCTGACAGTGAAATCCGTGAAGGAATTGACCCTATTTTTGGAATAAATAACTTTAAAGGCTTTATTGGAATGAAAAAAACATCAGGAGCTCCCACAGCCGGGGACATCTTTACAACCCATACTGGAATCGATGCTTATAAAGATAAACTAGTTGACCCCACAGCCGTTGGATTATTAAAATCAGGGGAAGGTCAAAGTACATCAAGTTATCAATTTATTGATAGTAATAAACGCTATGGTTCAGTTGTAATTGTTTTACCAATTTATGCAATTGATTTAATGAAAAATACTAGTTTAAATTACAGTGAAAAAGCAGAAACATCACATAATGTTGATTTAAACTGATACGCTGGTAATTCACCAATTGAAGATTTAGACCAAGAATGATTACAACAACAAAAATCAATTGTTTGATTATACGACCAAATTGGATACTTAGGAACCCACACAGAAAACGGAATAGCAATCTATAATGAAGATGGCAGTCTTATTGAAGATTCAGTAGAAATCCAAAAAGCAAAATTATTAAAATGATTAGAGTATACTTTTGCTACTCGCGATGATCTCCAAACAGCAGCAAAAACTAAGTTATATTCAAATGCTTTTGCGAATAATCCTGATAATATATATTCACAATCATTATATGATGAAATTGGTTCATATATTCAAAAAGACTAAAAATGTTGATTTATCAACATTTTTATTTTTTTATTGTATAATTACATTAAAATAAGGAGTGTTAAAAAATGAAAAATGATTGTCTGTTTTGTCAAATTATTACCCAACAAATTCCTAGCCATAAAATTTATGAAAATGAATTTATTTATGCCTTTTTAGACATTTTTCCCAACAGTAATGGCCATACCCTTGTCATTCCAAAAGTTCATTCGCAATATTATACTGATACAGCTGATCAATATTTAAGTGAAGTAGCAATTGCCGCAAAAAAAATTGCCCAACAAATTTATCAAACCTTAAAACCAGGGGGAATTAATTTTATTAGTAATGAAAAAGAGTTGGCTTTTCAACAAGTTTTCCACTATCATTTACATATTGTCCCAAAATATGAAAAAGACAAAGGCTATAACTTTAACCTGGTCCCTGATCAAAATAACATGCAGGATTTAACAACAATTAAAAGTTTATTAGAAATTAAATAGGTTAGTAAATAAAAACTCCGAATAAATTATTTGGAGTTTTTATTTATATCAAGCTCTTGGTCATTTTTTTCAAATAAATGGGCCCCATCACCATTAATAACTAGGCTATTAGCCGCAACAGTAAATTCGGCTTCAACAATATTTTGTTCAAAATAATCACTATCAGCATAAGCTGGCGATAGTTTTAAAACCCTTTGATTTGTTGAGCCAATTAAACGGCGCGTTTTATCTAATTTTTCAATAACAAAGGGTCCATCGATTAAAATATCAATTTTAGCTAAAATATTGGGGTGTTTTTCTAGTAATAATTCATATAAATAACCGGAAAAAACTAGTGTTGTTAAGTCGTGTGCATGACATAACGCCAAAAATTCTAGTAACGCTTTGGGTTGGATAAAGGGCTCACCCCCCAAGATAGTAACTCCTTCAATGTCAAAACGGGTTTTTGCATCTAGAACAGCCTTAAATAACTCTTCAACTGGCATAACATTTTTATTTAGTAATGGAATCATATCTTGGTTACTACATCCGCGACAATTTAAAATACACCCTTGCATTCACAATGCAAAGCGTTTCCCGGGCCCTTCAATTGTTGTTAAAGAAACAAAGCGATTAAAATTTATTAAATTACTATTTGTCATTAATGTTTATCTCAACGCATATTCAATCTGACTGTTACGAACAATTAATTGAATTGTTTGCCCAGGGCGAAACTGGGCTTGGTTATTGAAAATAAACTCACTTAAACTATCAACAACATGTTGTTCAATACTATTTAATAAGTCCCGTCCACCTTTTTTGTCATCAGCATCTTGCATAATGATTGGTAACAGTTCATTAACATTCATAAATTCTAAATTTACTTTATATTTTTCTTTAACAGCGAATTGAATTGGTTTTAATTTATGTAAAATCAAGGTTGCTTTAAAATGTTCATCTTTAATAAAGTTAAAGGGAACAATATTATTTCCAATTCGCCCTAATAATTCTGGTCGTTTTAATTCTGTCCTGAAATGATTAGAAACTTTTTCAATAAATTGTTTTTGAATTTCGGAAAATGGTAATTTATCATCAACTTCACTAGCCCCAATATTTGAAGTAAAAATAATAAAGGAGTCAGAAAAACTAACTGTTTGACCCTTATTATCTGTTAAGCGCCCATCTTCTAAAATTTGTAAAAACTTATCTAAAATACGGGGGTGGGCTTTTTCAATTTCATCAAATAATAAAACACTAAATGGTTTTTCCTTAATGGCATTTGTTAGTTGTCCCCCTTCTTCATAACCAACATAACCTGGAGGCGCTCCAATTAATTTTTGGTCACTAGCTTCTTGATTATATTCAGACATATCAAAACGAATACAATTTTTTTCATCTCCAAATAAAAACTTTGCTAACGCTTTTGCTAATTCTGTTTTCCCAACTCCAGTTGGACCAACAAAAAATAATGTTCCTTTTGGTTTTGTTCGGCGAGCTGAATATTGGACCCCAGATAGCCCTGTAAAGGCTTTATAGACAACTTTTTTAACCTTATCAATCGCATGGTCTTGACCAATTACTCGTTTTTTTAATTCTTCATTAATTGTTGCTAATTTTTGGTAATTCATTTCTTCTCATGGTGATACTTTTTCCCCGTACTGATATGAATTTAACAGCTTTTCAAATGGTAAGCGTTCAGGAATATTATTTGAGTACTTAATTAATTGATAAACTTCTTTTAAAGTTCATCCTTCCATTGTGTCATAGATGTCTTGTAATTTTAAAAGATCTTGGTTTAAATCTTCTGTAATTTTAAAGAAGTTTTTATTTGTTAAAATAAATTTTTCGCGTTCTTCACGGTTTGGTTTACTTAATGTAATTGTTGTAACATCGGGATTATTTAAATAAAATGATGTTGGTAATTTTCCGACATTATTAGTAATAAAAATTAACGCTGTATCAAAATCAATAATTTCTGATTGGTCAAACTTTTTATCACGAAAAGCTTTACTAATTGAGATTAAGTTAACACGTTCTTCTTCACTTAAACTTTGTTCATTAGAAAATAAATAATCCGAACAATCAGCAATAAAAGCAACTTTTTGAGGACTTGTATCAAGCATATTACGACGAACTATTGCAAAAAATTCGGTAAGGGACGTAAATTGACCTTGTTGTTGGTTTTTATTCTCATTATTACTATTAATCAATTCTTGACCAAAGTCATAGGCTTCACCAGCTTGGTCTTTTTTAGGGGCATTTTTATCAACTAGCGTTAATTGACTAATATTTCCTCCCGTTAAACCATCAATACGATCCCAAGTAAAAACTTGATTAAAACCACGTTCTTGCAATAATAATTTAACTTTATCTTTGATGCCTAGATAAGTATTTTTATTTTCATAAATATCATTAACATTACCTTCAACAATTACACAACGCTTAATTCCAACTTGATTTTTTAATTTATCTAAATTACTTTTAACACTCATTTGCTATTCCTCACTTTAATTTTCTTTTATATATTATAATTTTTTTTTGCAGTATTTAAAACCTTTCATCTATTTTTTATCGGTTTTTGTCTTAACGGTCATTTTAGCTTGATTCATAATTTTATCTGGATTTAAATAGACCTTATTTTGTTCTTTTGATAATGATACATCATACATTGAAAGATCATTAACAAATGGTTGTTCATCAACATCATGGGCATGACCTTCATAGCCTTCAAATTTATAGGTAAAACGACCGTCAAGATAAACTTTAAAAATCGCCTCTTCCCCAGTTACTTTTTTAGCATATAAAATAACAACATTATCTTCATTTTCTTTAACAAGACGAATATCATTTACATCAACAATAAAACCACGATTTTTAATCGCTTGTAAAATTGAACTAATTGCATGCTTTCGCGCTGATTCATCTAATTGTTTATTAATAATTTTCTGTTGTAATTTTAAAGCTGCTGCTGCTAATTCATCTTGACTACTAAAGTCTTGCTGATTAAATTGTTCTAAATCAGCTATTAACTCAGCTTTAACAAATTTATCTTCAGCAATTTGTTGATTAAAATTGCCTAAATATTGCAATTTAACAAATTCTTGCGACATTTGGAAGTTACTAATTTCTGTTTTAACAACTTCGGCAATTTCAGCTGGGGTAAAATTAATAAGTTTTGTTCGATTGTTTTTAAAAAAAGTTAACACAATTGCTTTTGAATTACTATCACTAATAGAAGCAACTAACTCTTGTTCTAATTGTTCTAAATTAAGATTAGTTCGCTGTTGTAAATTTGTTAACCGTGCTTTTGTCTCATCTTCAACGACTCGAATTTTTAGATTTTCAATATTTTGTTGAATTTCTGCTAATCGCAAGGTTTTTTGTTCTAAAAAAAAGTTAACGCGCTTAGCTAATTCTAAGTCAACATGACTAACTTTTGAAAATTCTTTCACTAATTCATTTTCTAATAAATCACGGTGAATTAAATCTAATTCTACTAAATATCCTTCAATTTCTTGGCAATTTAAACCACTAACATCAATACTTTGCAGTTGGGTTAATAGTTGCGCTAAATTTTCTTTAATAAAATTAATATTAATTCCTAATCGTTCGATCTTTTTCTGATAATTATACATTACCTGCTCAACACTCATACTCATTATTTAAACACCTCTTTGATTTCTTGATATCATTTATTAATTAGATCCCGGTTCTTGGCTGGGACAACTTCATTACGCCCTTGGTCACAATATAGATAAAGTTTTAATTCTTCATACAAATCAATAATTCTTTTTGCTTGGTCTTTTGACCCCTCTTTTTTTAAAATAAATAATTTTTCATTTAAATACTTAACACCTTGCATTTTATCTTTTAGCAAGTGATCAAGCTTTTCTTCTAATAAATTAGCCAAATATAAGGCTGCTCTTCCTCAGGTTCCAGCCTCTAAATACTCTTGAAATTTGGCCTCGGAATTAAACATATTTTCATATTTAATCATACGGAACTTGTACTCTAATTTTGAAAGGACATGTAATAATTGCAACGATAAGTCAAAACTTGTTTCAAAATGACTAAACCGTTCAATAATAACACTGACAAAAGACCAAATTGTTGGTCAATAACGTTGGATATTATTAATATCACGGCGGTTCATTTCTCCAAGATATTTCAAATAATCGGCGGTAAAACTATATAAATAATTTAATAATTGGACATCCCCGGTTGGTTGACGATATTTATTAAAATATTGTTCAATGTTATCAACACTAAGAGCAAATAAAACTTTGTTTAAAATATGAAAAAGATTTTGATTCCAAATTTTTTCTAACACAACGGGGTCACACTGGACTGATAGTTCTAGTAATTCTTCTAAGGAAACGTTATTTTTATTATAATATTTTTGCAAAATTGTCAGAACTTCTTTTGCTGGAAGAATATTTTGTTGGCTTAAAATTCGATAGGCCTCAATAATGTTGGTACTTGTTGTTGTTATCTGTTCTAATAACTTTAATAATGAAGAATGAATTAAATTTTGATAATTTGGTTTTTGTTGGAACGCTTTTGTTTTTTCCTGTCAACTTTGTAAAAAACTAACTTTATTTGGATAATCGCTTGTCACAACAATTTTAATGAACCCGAGCATTGCATCTTCATTATCATTTAATAAATCTAATAAATAAATAAACATTAAAATAAGTTCATCTTGGTTTTGGTCAGCTAATTCTGTCCATTTGCTAATTAAATATTTACTTTGCTCAATTAATTGTTTGGCAATTGCTTTATAAATTCCTGCCCCATAATCATCTTGATATTTGTTCACTAATGTTAAATTTTTATTATATGTAATTAAATCTAATTTTTGAAAATTATAAACTTCTGATTGTTGTTTATAATTAGCAAAAATAATTAAAAATTCTTTTGTTAAATTAAATTCATTTGTGGCAAAATGAAAGATTGGCAAAGAACCTGATAAATCAGTTAAAGTTGTTTTCTTATCATTATTAACCAAAATTAAACAACTAAAATTATTTAAGTGATAATATTTTTGCGTCAAAAGTTTTTCTTCTTTCAAAAGATCACTATTAACAATTGCAATCTTCGCATTTAGTAATATTGGATTAATCATCCGCGGATCTTGATAATAATCTGCTTCAAAAGCACTAGCTGGAATTTGACGATTAGATAATACAAAATCTTGTTTTAAATCATAATTAATTGTATCGATAAAAAATGATGTAATTTTTTCGCGCAGCGGTTGGCTACTATCTATTAAATTTTGAATTTGAGGATTATTAACATACATCTTAAGATCTTTAAAAGTTGTTAAGGTTAAATTAACTTCAACAATTTCATATTCCTCAACAGTGTAATGTCCTAAATCAAAATCTGTCTGTGAATTAGTCAAATGTTCTTTTCCAATTCGTAAACTATTAAAAATTGTATCTTTATTAAAGTTGAAAACACTTTGACCACTTTTTTTGACAGTTTCTAAAACATTTAATAAATCATTAATATTAATTTTTGTTATTGTTGGTGCTGTAATTTTTAACTGTTCATTTGTTACCGTTGCTATTAACTCTAAACGGGAGGGATTAATTATTATTTCACCACTAAAATCATCAATTAAAAATTCAATTGCTATTTCTTTTTGTTGATTTTTTCCAATTAAAAAACCTTTTTCTAATGTATTTAGCCCTGCTGGGGAAATGTAAAAAATTCCAATTGCACTATCAATTCAATCTGTTTTATTATAACTTGCTGAAAGATAATTAAATGAGGTTTGGGTATCAATTTCAATAATTTCTTCTTTTTCAATTAAATCTTTTAAACACTCCTGATAAATTCGCAAATTTTGGAGTTGTAATTCTTGTTGTAAAATATCTTTTAGCGAGGCATTTTTATCTGGATAATTTGCAATCGCATTTAAAATTAGATACTGAAAAAAAGATGGTCGTTTTGGTGTTTGATAACCCACCATGACTGATAGTTTTCTTCATTTTTTAAATATTTTAACGACCCCTATTTTCATTTTCTTACTCCTTTACATTCTCACAAATATCTTCAGCTGTTCAGACATTCCCAAATGTCCGAATAATCTTAATAATCTCATCATAAACTCTTGTTAATTTTGTTAAAACTGGGTTCATTATTGTCGGAATTTCTACTTCAATATTTGCAAAAAAATTAATTGCTCCAATAATTACTAGCATATTTTTGGCCCGGGAAAAAGCAACATTTAATCTTTCATATTTCTGAACAAATTCCTTGTTAGCCCGAGCTTGATTTTTTGGATGACGAACAGTATTAACAATAACAATATCACTTTCACGCCCTTGATAATCATCAACAGTTGAAATTTCTAAACTAATATTTTTTAATTTCACCGTTTGTAAAGCCTTACGTAATTTCTTAACATGCAAACCATAAAAACTAATCACAGCAACATTTGGTTTATGTGTTAACTTAGCTGGTAAAGCACCATAACCTTGATCGATTAATTTTAATGTTGCTATTGTCAATTCAATTTCTAACCAGTTAAACAAACTTGTACTTCCTGCTTCGCCTTGTTCATAAACTAATTCTTGATTTATATCACGAGAGGAATCTAATCAGTAAATTGCTTTATTTGAACTAAAAATTATTGGTTGTTGATTATTACCAACATTTAGATAATGTTGTTTTTGCAAGTTTTGATGTGTCGGATCTCCTAATTGTAACTGATTTTCATAAAAAACATTAACAACTTTCATAATATCTCCATGACTGCGATATTGTTCAACTAAAATTCCTTTAACCGAATCATCACATTGTGAAATTAGCTTTTTGAACATTGATTGTGTTACTAATTGTGTAAAATCAAAATAGCTATAATTTTCATGGTATAATTCATTAATTTTGCTAACATCGCTTTCTTGGAATTGCATCAGTGGCGGTAATTGACGGTAATCGCCCACTAAAACAACAGCTTTTCCATATACTAATGGCATTAAAATTTCCATTGGCGTTAATTTACTTACTTCATCAATAATAACCACATCAAAACTAAAACTCTTAATATCAATATCACTAATATTATAATCGGCTAAAATTTTATTTTTACTTTGTAAATAAATTTGATTTGAAGTTGCCGTCATTGCCACAACATTAACATTATTTTGTAAAAACTGATTAGCATAAGTCTTCGTATCTTTTTCTAATGCTGAGTTAAAAATATTATTGTTAAAGTTTTCCCCGGTTAAAAATTGCGCCATTTGATAATTCCGGTCTAAAAAGTTAATCATATTATTAACAAACTTTCCTTTCGCAATTTTTTCTTTTTGAATTGTTTTAATTTCCTGGTCAAGGTTAACAATAATTTCGTCTAACTCATTAATTGTTGTCGTAATATCTTTAATATTTAATGTCAGATTAAAAATTTGATTAATGTTGTAAACAATATTTTCAACATCAACTTTTAACTGGTTAATTTTTTGTTCTAAACCATTAAATTCGGTTTCTAAATAAAATAACTCTTGGTCTGTTTGATTTTCTTCTGCTGTTGCTATTAATTTTTCATTATCCTTAATTTGATTTTGATATTTATATTTTAAGGCCTCTAACCCTACTTGTAACTCCCTAACTTGTTGGAGATGCACAACATTGCCTTGTTTTAAACTAGTTTGTTTTTGTAAATTAATAATTGCTTCATTTAATGTTAATAATTGTGTCGCTCAATTATCATCGCGATAAGCTGGTTCAACTTGTTTTAACACCATCAATTGTGCTTTTTTATCAGCAATTGCGTTGATTGTTTCTGGATCTAAACTATCGGCTAATAATTGACGATAAACTTCCGGAATTGAATAGGAAACATCAAAATCTAAATTTAGTTTTTCATGAATTAAAGTTCCAAAATGCTGATTAAATAAAGTTGTTAAATCATTGGTATTTTGAACATGACCATTTCACTCAGAATCATTTAATAATTCCTGAAAATTATCAATGTTATTAATTTCAACTAATAATTTTTTATTATGATTTTTTAGTTTTAATAAATTTGTCAAATTTTCTTCTTGGGTTGTTTTTAACCTTAAGATTTTACTTTCTAATTCTTGATACTCCTTAATTTCTTTTGCCAGCATTTTTGCATTAGCCTTTAAATTTTGTAAAGCTTCTTTTTGCAATAGATATTGGTCATCAATCCCTTCTCATTTTGTTAAATATTCGAGGGTTAAATAGGAATACATAAAACGATAGTTATTAAAAACAACCCGATCAGGATTAAAATCATTGAAACGATTCTTTTTCCGCACTTCTTCACCTGTTAAGCGTAATGGGACAATCAAAGGTGATTTAAAAAGGCGGGTTAAAACATTATCAATTGCCGTATGATTTTGCGAAGAAATTAAAACTTTTTTATTTAATTTTGCATATTGATAAACCAATTCTGCAATAAACTCTGTTTTTCCAGTTCCTGGTGGCCCTTGTAGTAAAAAGATATCTTGAGAATTTAGCGCTTTAACAATCGCCGCTTTTTGACTGTTATTCAAGTTTTTTGCCGCAAAAGTTAAATCTTCTTCTTGTAATACTTTATTACTAAATTTCAATTTTAAATCTTTAATATTAAAAAGATAATTTATTAAATAGGGATTAGCAACATCATTACGAACAATCTTGTCAATTATCATATTACTACGACGAATTAACGTTGATTCTCCTTTTCCTAGATAGCCAAGATAACCATATTCGGGAACATTCTTTAGTAAAAAATCATATTCATAATCATTTTCGCTTTTAAACTCATAGCAAACAATAACTGAATAATAATTCTTTAATTGTTCAGCTAAAATTTTGCCGACCGCTTTTAATTCATCAACTTGTCCTTGCAATGGCTGGTGACTTTGGAAAATGGCTATTAAATTCTGATAAAATTGCTGACTATTTTGAACTATTGTATCTTTTGCTAATGGAACAGTAAACCCTAATTCAAAACTATCACTATTATCTTGGGCAAAAGCTTCGTTAAAAGTAAAATTAAAAATTGATAAAGGATTGTCGCTACTATATTCACGATTTAATTGTCAGTTCGTTAAACTTAAATTTACTAATTTTTGTAAATCAGCAATTTGTTCTGGTTGTTCAACTAGTAAGTCTAAAAAAGCCACTGTTACTTCTTCAAAATTAGGATAAATTGTCAAACTTTGTTGATGAAAAAGACTTTTTTTAACATACCAAAAATTATTTAGGGCAAAATGTGGGTCATGAAATTGCTGATAATGCTCATTACTACGAGGGATTTTAACATATTCAAGTAATTGGCGTCCCAAGAAAATGGCTGCTTTTTTTCGTTTATAATCTAAATCTTGTTGCTGAAAATTTAAATATTTAATCCACTCTTCTTTTTCATCTTGAAAATTAGAAACTAAGAACTTCATTTTACTCATAATATCTGAACCAAAAATTGTGCGGATTTTTGCTTCATTATGATTAAAGTTATCACTAACTTCTAAAACAATATCTTGGGCTGGAGTTTCAAAATCCTGGGCTGTTTTTTCCATTCCCGTTAAAAAAATATTTTTAACATTAACAATTCCTAACCCTGGATCGATGTCGCCTAATACTGTTAATGATAAATTAGGGTCAATTAATTCATTTAAAAATGTGATTGATTTAAAGCGAATTAAAATATCGTATAAGGTTTTTTCCTTCCCACTTTTATCTTTTTTAATTTTAGCTTGATCATTAATTAAACAAACAAAAAAATCAGCTAAACAAATATACTTTTTAAAAAAACCATATAAATCCTTAATGGTTTTAATATTTTCTAATTTTAAATTTTGAACATCTTTATCTGTGAACTTATTTTTGCCATTTGTTAACAAATAAAAATTTAGCAACAGTGCTTTACCATTGTAATTATTACCATTAATGATAAAATCATTGACCAAAATAATTCACCTTCTTTACTACTCTCATCTTTATTATTATACTAAACTTACCTCTAATAACCAATAAAAGACTATAAATAAAAAAAGTACAATTAAACTGTACTTTTTTAACAATATTTAACGTTTTGAATATTGTGGCGCACGACGCGCTCCACGTAATCCATATTTTTTACGTTCTTTAATGCGTGAATCACGCGTTAACATTCCCGCATGTCTTAATAGGACTTTGTAATCTTGTGACGCCTCAACTAGGGCTCTAGCGATTCCTAATCTTGTTGCCCCTGCTTGGCCAGTAAATCCACCACCTGCTACCTTAACTGTAATGTCAAACTCTTCTCTTACCCCAGTGATTTTTAAAGGCTGTTCCAAATCTTGTACCAATGTTGCATATGGGAAAAACTCTAAAGCTGGTTTCCCATTAACAATAATATTTCCTTTTCCAGGAGTTAACACAACTTGTGCAACTGAAGTTTTTCTTCTTCCAGTTCCACGATAAATAACTTCTTGTTTTTTTGCCATCTTATACTCCTTTTATTTCCCAGCAAGCTCTAACTTTTCTGGTTTTTGTGCTTCATGCGGATGTTCTGATCCGGCATAAACAAATAAATTACGGAATAATTGACTTCCTAATTTATTTTTTGGTAACATTCCTTTAATTGCATGTTCAACTGGATAAATTGGTTTTTTCTTTAACATATCTTGGGCAGTTGTACGACTCAATCCACCTGGGTGTTGTGAGTGTTTATAGTAGATTTTCCCTTGTAATTTATTACCGGTAAAGGCAACTTTATCAGCATTAATAATAATTACATTATCACCACAGTCAACGTGTGGTGTATAAGCAGGTTTGTTTTTACCTTTTAATATCATTGCAACTTGCGTTGCTAAACGTCCTAAAATAAGACCTTGCGCATCAATAACATATCATTTTTTATCAACATTAGCTGAATTTAAAACGGTTGTTTGTCTCATGCATTTTGCCTCCTAACACTATTCCGTACCAGGGTTTAATGTATAAAGCATATATATTATAACCAAAAGTAAATCGAGAATCAATAAAAATAACTTGGAATTATTGGAAATATCATCGCCTTAGGCTTTTTTTGTGCTATTATTATCCCTTATTTTTTATGCAAATTTATGATAATATACCCTTAATAACACTTTACCATTTTATTAAATAGCACTTAGCAATAAGAATTTTAATGAAAGAGAGAATCTATATGCGTATATTCTTAAAAGTACTATCCCTGTCCACGTTATTTGCCAGTTATCCAACGACTTTAATAGGATGTGCCAATAACACTGATTATCGTGATGATCGTAGTTTTTTGCAAAAAGAAGACGATAAATACTTATCAAATAATCAACTAACATTAAATCCTAAGAAACACGTCTTATTATTTGGTGTTGATGGTGTCCCTTATCAAAATATCAAGGAAATTCTGCCGACAGCCCCAGAAGTTGTTTTTAAAAGTAATTTTTATATTCAAAGTTATGAAACAATAAAAGGATGAAAATCAATTTTTTGAGGTAATATTTTAGAAACCGGAACAAATGTTTTCGAATTAATTAAGAAAAATGATTCAACAATTAAAACCGCAATTGCTTTACAAGAATTAGGACCATGATATGTTAAACACATTTTTAATGCTCCATTACGAAATAACATTGATACAGTTATTGATGATGAAAATTTTGATTATACAACTATTGATGCCATTAATTATTGAACAGAAAAATTACTAACAGATATTAATACTTTAACAGCTGAAGGTAATAACTTTATTTTTGCCTATAATGGAATTTTTGATTCGTTAAAGCATAGTAACGTTCCAGACGATCATCCTGTTATTAAAACATTACTTAGTCAATATGACAAAATTTGAACTAATGTCTTAAAGAGTTTGCCAAAAGAAGATTGACTAATTATGAGTACAACTGATCATGGCCGTAATTTAGATGGCTTTAATCATAATAATAATCAAATTAGTTCACACTTTGCCTGGCTTTTAGCTAACCACGATTTAAATACTATTTTAGAACATAATTTTAGTAACTTCTATGATATTAGAACTGTTATTCTAAAATGACTTATGACTAATTAAAAAACTAGTTTAATTAAACTAGTTTTTTAATACTTAATATCATTATAAATTGGGAATTTTTCTAATAAAGTTTTTACTGCTTGACCATATTTTACTAAATTATCATCACTATGATCTTTTAATACCCCAACAATAATTTCTCCTAATTGTTGAAATTGCTTTGCACGAAATCCTCTTGTTGTCATTGCTGGTGTTCCTAAGCGAATACCACTTGTCACAACGGGAGTTTCAGTATCAAATGGAATCATATTTTTATTACAGATAATACCAATTTTTTGTAGGATTGCTTCAGCTTCTGCACCCGAAAGACCAACACTTTTTTTAACATTAACCATTAATAAATGATTATCAGTTCCATTTGAAATTAAAGTAAAATTATTGTCTTGTAATGTTTTCGATAAAACTTTGGCATTACTAATAACATTTTCTTGGTATGTTTTAAACCCTGGTTCTAAAGCTTCAATAAAAGCTTGCGCTTTGGCCCCAATTATATGTTCTAATGGTCCACCTTGGTTTCCAGGAAATACAGCACTATCAATTTTTTTCGCTCATTTTGCTGTTGATAAAATCAATCCCCCACGTGGACCACGTAACGTTTTATGCGTTGTTGATGTCACTACATCTGCATAAGGAATTGGGGACATATGTAATCCAGCAGCCACTAACCCAGCAATATGGGCCATATCAACCATTAATAAGGCCCCAATACTATCAGCTATTTCACGGAATTTTTTAAAATCAATTTCGCGCGAATATGCACTAGCGCCAGCAACAATTAATTTTGGTTTTACTGCTTGGGCTATTTTAGCAATTTCTATATAATCTAATTCTTGTGTTGTTGGATTAACACCATAACTATGAAATTCATATAAACGACCTGAAAAGTTTACTTTATGACCATGTGTTAAATGTCCTCCTGCTGATAAATCCATTGCCAAAACTTTATCCCCAGGGTTTAACATAGCATAATAAGCTGCTGTATTGGCTTGACTACCAGAATGAGGTTGCACATTAGCATGTTCAGCTTGAAACATTTCTTTTACCTTATCAATCGCTAACTGCTCAATTTTATCAATATATTCACAGCCCCCATAATATCGGTGAAAGGGATATCCTTCACTATATTTGTTCGTTAAAATTGAACCAGCAATCGCTAAAACTGCTTCACTAACATAATTTTCTGAAGCAATTAATTCAACATGATCTTGTTGGCGTTTTAATTCCAAGTTCATTAATTCTTGTAATTGTTGATTTATTTTCATAATTTTCCTCCGTTCTTATTTCTTTCTAAAATAATTGTACTATTAAATAAAAAATTAAAATAATTCTTTTGAAACTATTTTAATTTAATATTGTAAAGCTGAATTAGTATCCTTATGAATTAAAGGCCCAATAGCTCGATAAGTTAGATAAATAATTGCTGAGTTAAAGAGAATCTTTAACGGCGCCATGGCAAGGCGAGAAATCATTGTCACGCCATAGCCATCAGTATCGGTTTTATTTTGGGAGACTGTTAAAAACGCAATATCTCCTCACGCTGAAATTAAGGTTGTTACTCAATATTCATTAATAACCGCTAACATAATAATGGCAACAAGATCTCAATAACGTTTTTTGGTTTTATCAAAATGACGATAAATAAACATAATAACTCAAATAATACATATTGTTGATAAAGATCCAATAATAATAATATACAATAGAACTGTTTTACTTGCATTTAAGCCAGCAAATAATTTAATCGTATCTACTGGTGAAAATCATGTCATTACGGAAGCCATTGCCCCAAATAAAACAACAAAGATGTTAGTAAATAAGAATAAAACTCATTTTTGTTTGCCAACTGCCCGGTTTAACGATGAAACACAGCCAGATAAAAACCCATATGAGGCAATAACAATAATATAGGCAATATGAACATATGATGGAACAAATAGCATAACAATTAAATCAGTGATTACCCCTGATAATAAACCAACTATTGGCCCAAAAATAAAACCAGCAATTTTAACCATTAAACCTTCAAAGGCAATTCGGACAGGGGGGAAAACTGTAATTGGAACAGTAACTGAGATTACAATTGTAACAGCGGCAGAAACCGCTGACAACATCGTGATATAAGCAATGTTTTTGGTTGTAAAACGAATGCCATGGTATTTTTTTGGATTAATTAAATAATAAACCCCATTATAAAGACAATATCCAAGAAATAAAACACCAATTAGACCACTTGCAATGTATGCCATTGTTGTACTATAGAATATTTTAGTTATATCACTAAAATTAGTTAATAAATTCATGTGCGCCTCGCATTCTATCAGTGTTAAATTTAACCAAAAAAATAAACTTAATAAAAGTTAATATCATTATACCTTACATTCCTCAATCAATAATCTTTTTTTTATTTTTTAATAATAAATCATTTATTTTTAAAAACATTTTTTGGTCGCGAAATAAATGATAACTAAAAGGTGAGGGATGAGCTCCTGAAATAATATGGTCTTTCCTTAAAATATAAGCCCCATATTCTTTGGCATAATTGCCCCAGAGAACATAAATAATATCAGGGTTAACTTGATTTAAATAATTAATTAAATTAACGCTAAACTCTAATCACCCTAAATTTTTATGGCTTAAGGGGCTTGCCGCACGAACGGTCCCGATTGTATTATATAGAAAAACACCTTGTTTAACTCATCCGACTAAATTACCACTTTTAAAATGATCAATATTTAAATCATTTTGTAATTCTTTAAAAATATTATTTAAACTAGGAGGATTTTTAATATTATCATTAACACTAAAGGCAATCCCATTAGCTTGTCCTGACCCATGGTAAGGATCTTGGCCAATAATAACAACTTTTATATCACTAGGGTTTAAAATCCGAAAGAGGTTAAAAATATCTTGGGCCGGGGGATAGCATTTATAATGCTCATATTCGGTTTTTATACTAGCCAAAAGTTTTTTAAAATATGGCTTTTGTTGCTCTGCTTCAAAAAAATCTTTTCAGCCAATGGCAAGATTTGTTAGCACTTTATCACCAACCTTTTTATTATTATAACCAAAAAGAAATAAAACTAGCACTAAGTTTTAAAGAATTTACGGTAAAATTAAAACAAAATGATAAAATGAGGAGATTTAGATGAACCAACTTACCACAAGCGATGTTATAAGCAATACTTTAATAATTAAAAAATCAAAGTTTATTTGCTTTATTCAAAAAGTTACTAGTGAGCAAGCGGCAAAAGATTTTATCGCCACTTACCAAGCTAATGATGCTACCCACAATTGCTATGCCTATATTATTGGTAAAAATACTGATATTATTCGCAAATATGATGATGGTGAACCAACTAATACCGCTGGAAAACCAATCTGAGAGGTTTTAAAAGCCAATAATTTAACGAATATTGTTTGTCTAGTAATTCGCTACTATGGAGGAATTAAATTAGGGGCTGGAGGGCTAATTCGTGCCTATGCAAATAGTGTTCGGGACTGTTTAAAATTAACTCCCCTTGAACCTTATTTTGAAGAAATAACATTAGAAGTAACTTGTGATATTAGTAAAAACAAAACTATTAAAGATGGCCTATTCCATTATTTTAATATCACAAGTTATCAAACAACTTTTAATGATTCTCTTGTTACTTTTACTTTTAATTTACGTCGGGAAAATAAAACTGATTTTATTAACTACTGTGAAGTCAATAAAATCAGTTATACTATTTTTTAATTTCGGCATAATTAATATTTTTACCCATTTCAACAAACCGTTGTTCATATTCAGTCGCAATATTATTTTTTAGCAACATTGGATTAGCATAAAGATCAGTTGTTTGTTTTACTATTGTTCAATTATTATCCCCAAATTCGGTAATTGAAAAAGTAAATAAATCATCATTATCAGTTTTAAAATAAATCCGACCATTATTCTTTAAAATTTCATCATATAATGGTAAAAATTTTTTTGATGTTAAACGACGCTTAGCATGTCGTTTTTTTGGTCATGGATCAGAAAAATTCAAATAGATTTTACTAATTTCTTCAGGAGCGAAAATTTCAGTTAATGTTTGTGCATCATCGGTAATGATTTTTAAATTTGAAAGTTTTTCATTCACAAGTTTTTTAAGGGCATTAACAGCAACTGACGGGAATTTTTCAATCGCAATATAATTTTGATCTGGGTTATTCTTTGCTAAAGTTAAAATAAATCCCCCTTTCCCACAACCAATTTCAATATTAAGGGGGTGATTATTTTTAAAAATCTTTTTTGCCCATTTTCCACGATATTTTGCCGGATTATGAACAGTATAATCTTTTTCTCGGAGAAAATAATCATTGGCTCATGGTTTATTTCTTAATCTCATTTTTTAATCCTTTCATTTCATTTTTAAATAAGGCGAATTTAATTTCTGTTAAAATCTCCCCTTGTGGTTCTTCATAAACCCCAAATAATGTTCCAAACATATAATTAATTCCTAACTCCTTAATTCGCTTATAGGTCAAATAACTATTAACATGAGGAGCAATTAAAGTTATTTGTAATTTCTCTGTTAATTTAGCTAATTCAGCAATTAAAGTTTGATAATTTTGTTGTAAAAACATTTTTGTAACTAAAATTGGTGCTAAAATAGCATAATTTGGTTGATAATATCCTAAACTACTAATATCTGTTTCTAAAGCTCCTAAGTTTTTAACCGCAATTTTAATTCCTAACTCTTTTAAACTAGCTAAATTTTTTTGGAAACGCTGGGTATCAAAACCAATTTCTTTTAAATCAAACGTTAAAATTAAATTAGCAGTATTAATTTTTAACTCAATTAATTTTGCCACAAATTTTTTTAAATTAAAACTTTTGCTTGCTAAAAAACTTGCTGAATAAGTTAAGAAAAGCTGATAATTTAAGTACTCTTTAAATTTTCGAAAATTTTTAATGTTTAAAGCAGCATTATAACGTAATAAAACTTCTTCATGAATTGTATCAGTAACATTTTCAATATTTTGATCTAAAAACGAATCAACTTCATTACCATTAATTAAATTTGTTGCATAGTGGCCAAGAACACTAAACTGATTATTAACATCAATAACTGATGAAAATAAACTTAAAATTTTTTGCAATGAGACATTTTCATTTAAAGTTAGAATACTACGTTTTTGGCGATTTAGGGCCATAATACTAGCAGGGTTAACCACAATTACTTGGTTATTATATTTTAAATTTAAACGATTTTCAGCCGCAAATAAATTATAATCTTTTAGTTTATCTAAGTTATTTGACTGTAGGCCATAAAAAGAAGCATAACCTTGTAACTTAACAATAATATTATAATTTTGATATTTATAAGTTGTTTCAACTCCCTGAATAATTTTTTCAAATTTCTTTAATAAATCATCAGCATGACGAGTTTTTAACTGATTATCTTGTAGTAGTTTAGCAATATTTATTTTTTGATAATATGGGATTGGCACAAAAATTCCAAAATTATTTAAACTAGCTTTAAAAAAAATCACATCTTCGCCTTCTCAAGCTTTAAAGACTTGTTGAGAAATTAAATCAATAATTTTATTTTTTAAATTACTAGTTAAAAAACGATCTAAAGCATTGATGTTATTAATCGCAAAAGTTAAATATAGCCCTCGGCGAATTTTATTACGATGAATATAGTCATAAATTGCTTCATGGGCTAAAGCCTCGCGTAAATACTTACTGCGATCATACTCAATAATATTTTGTAATTTTAAGGCATGGTTATAAATTAGTTCAATCCCGGCTCCCAATAAATAAGCCAAATAACTCATCCCAATTCAAATTAAAACAACTAATTCTTCTAATAAATAGTTTGCTCATGTCTTATCTTTGACTTGGATTAAAATCATAATTGAGTTAAAGATAAAAGCAACTAACGTTAACAATGATCAATTTGTTCATTGTGTTCATTTAAATAATTTAACAATAATGATAATTACAAAAGTAATAAGATATAATAACATCATTGTAATAATATCAATTGGGTAATTAACCGTATAAAAATAAGAGGTCTGGAAAAAATTAGCAATCACAAAAGTGAAGATAAAAATAAATGTCGTATACATAATAATTGAAATTCAGGAAATAAAAACACCAATTAACCAACAAACAATTAATGGTAAATAAATTACTAAAATATTAATATTAATATCTTTGACAAAAATTGGGATTAAACTTTCCGCGACAATTGCTAAAATCGCATAAACCCCACCAATAATTGCTTGGTAATAAATTGTAAAGCGAACAAAGTAGTTTCGAACAAGGCCCCAAGTAAAAGCATAAATAAACACAAAAATAGCAATAAATAGTAAATATACAAATATTACATTTAAAATATTATTCATTAACTCACCTCATCAATACTTTCTTAATTATTATATCAATATAATTAAGGCTTTAAAGATTTTTTGTTTTAATTCAAGGTATTATTATTTCTAATCACTTCAATTAAAATAAAAAATGGTGGAGGTGGCGGGAATTGAACCCGCGTCCACAAATGCTTTCCTCTTATAATCTACAGTTTAGTTCTATCAGCTTTATTCATAATTTAATGGTAGGACAGAACAACTAATTAAATTACTAGGTAATTTGGAACCAAAAATAATACCATTACCTCTTATTATTCCGGTTAGATTATTTTTTTTCTTACGATAAAAACTATTAACCTACAACTAGTTTCTATTACGGCTAACTAAAACTCTAACAGCGAGTTAATTAAGCAGCTAGCATTGAACCAGCAAATTGATTATTCATCATGAATGCTGGCATTTCAATTTTATCTTCTTTGTTGTTTTTGTTTGCGTTTCTTCAAACCTAGTAGCATTATAGTCTGCCAAACTACTGCCTATAAAATTCAACCACTCCTGTCGAAACCTAGACACCCCCATACTATAATTATAAACCTTCTGTAAAAAAGCACAATAAAAACTCATTTAATCGTTTTTGATTAAATGAGTTTTAGAATGAAATTTATAATTTTGAAATGGTGTTAAAAACAAAATATCCGTTAACTTTTTTAACAACGACATTATATTCAATATCATTATATTTAATAGTTTCTGTTAACTGAACAATTTCGTTACCATTATAGGTAAAATCTTGTTTCATAACCGTAATTTCGGTTTTTAAAGCTGTTAGTCAACTATTTTTAATGTCATTAAATAGTTTTTGAGCAACTTCATTTTGTTTATTAGCACTTGCCTGTAAATTTTTTAAAACATCGGCTAAGATAGGCAGTAAGAAACTAGATTTTTCAAAAATTTCATTAAGATATCATGCTACGGAATCTACTGCAAAAGTGCCATCTGACTTATAACCTAAAACTTCCAATAATTTTTCTGGATTGCTAACAGCTTGTTGCAATAAAGTTCCTTTATGTTCCTTACCATTTTCATCTGTTCAAACTGTTGGTTGCGATAACTTATCAAAAGTTTTTGCTAAATAAACTGTTGAAAAATCATTAGTACTATCAATTTGCGCATATTTATCAATAATTCCAGCATCTTTTGCTAATTTATTTAAAAAGTCTGTAATTGAATTATCACCTAAAATATTAGTAATTAAGTTATCACTTAAAATTTCCTTTAACGGTATTGTCAATAATTCTCTTAAGTTATTAATTGGAAACTCATTTTTTGATTTTTTCTCCACAGAATTAGGTGAGAAAATTTCGAAAACATCTAATAAGTCTTTAATTAATTGACCCTTATATAATGCATCAAATCCTTTTGTACTTCGATCTGCCATTTCTTTTAATTGTTTTTTTTGGTCTGGATCATTTACTTGACTCATTACTAATGTAAATAATTGAGATGCTCCATCATCATTTATAACAAAAGATTTTACTAACTTCGTTAGACCAGCTTTAAAAAATGCTTCTTCAAAAAAATTTAAATCCAAAGTATTTACAAGACTTTGTATTAAAGTAGTTACCAAATTTCAATAGCCATTATAATCTGATTTATCTTCCGATAAAAACAAAATTTGGAAAAGTTTCATTAAATGAAAACCATTCGGATCATCATCACTAGTTGTAAAATAATATTGAATATTTACAATTAGTTTTTGAAAATTAATATTAGTTTCTGTATTGTAATTTTTCTGACGTACTTCGTTAATAATTGTTGAATTATCTTTTGTTGGACTAAAAAGATATTCATTATATTCAAGAATATTTGGTTTATATTGGCGATATTGATCAAATTGTTCAATATAAACAAATAATGTTCTGACAAAGCGTAATAATTCAGCAATAAATGGTAAACTATCAATTAAATCTAAGTTAAATGTTGCCTTGTTTTCAATTAAATTGGTAACATTTTTTTCGATTATTTTTAATGCTTCTTGATAATGGTTATCTAATTCGTCAGATGAAGATAATCTATAGTTAATTGTTGTTCGATTTTCAGATGGATTTAAAAAAGCGTCTATCGAATTACTTAAACTAATAATTCCAGAATTTAAAACTTCTTGGTAAGTAAAACCCTCATAAATTGAATCATCAAAAGCATCTTTAAAAGTTAGTAAAGTATCTTGATCTACAATATTCCCCAACATTTTTATTAAATTTGGTGATATAAATTCTCATAGTAACGGCATATTTAAAAAGATTTGTAAGGCCCCAAATAATCCTTTTTCTTCAATTAGTTTAATTAATATTGGAATAATACTTCCTAATTGGCCTAAAATATTATCACTAGCAAATTCTGGTTTTTTACCTTCTAACTGTAAATCAGTTGTAAAATCTTTACTATATAAATTTTCATTAAAGTATAAACTACTGATATCTCCTAAATATGAGTATTTATTAACCCCTTCACTTTCATCCACAGGCGCATTAACAATGTCTCCTTTTGTGAAGTTATTAATAATATAGTTAGCATCATATCCCTTTTCATTACCAACAATCATTGCTCGAGCAAAAGAATTTGATGCTAAAGCTAAGTTAATTTTTGAATTACCTAACGCTGCTTGCACCGCTTCAGAAGTTTTAGTACATGCTGTCACTGAAGCAACCCCAGAAAAGGTTAATACTGTTGCTCCTAACAAACTTAGTAATTTTTTCATTTTATTCTCACTCCTTTACAAGTTTTGCTAATTCCTCACTCATGTAACGATGAACATTTGCTGTTGGGTGAACATCATCAAAAAAGAAATGATTATTAAAGTCCTCAGTTGTCATACTTGGTGCAAGTTGCGATTCAAGCTCTCCTCCTGAAAAAATTTTTTCAATTAAATCACTTTCATCTAATATTGTTACTGGATCTGTTATGTTATATTTTGTTGTTAAATCATTCGCAAAAGTATCTAACAAACTTTTTGTATTACTAAATAAATCATACATCTTAATACTATTTGGATAATATTGATTAACTGTGTCAATAAGTTTTTTAGTTTCGTAATTAATTTTTTCTCCTAATAAGTTAGCTTTATCATGTACTAATTCCAGTTCTTTTTCACGCTCATTAGTCGGAAGTTCTGGTTTATAAATAGCATTATAACGAGGAATATATTGCACATCTGGGGTATTCATAAATAGAATATGACGCGCCCCATTATTAGTTAAAGTGAAAAAAGTATTTCTTAAATTGACTAACATTTCATCTAATAGTTTATTTTGTTCAACATTTGAAACATTATCATTTAACATTGCCATCATATCATTACCACCAATTTCAATAAAGATTAGTTCATCAGAAAATAATTGATGTTGTTGAACAAGATATTTCGCTTGTTCTTCAATTGAGACATTGTTAATAATCATTCCCATTGCTCCCTGCATTTTAGCAGCTGTTGCGCCTCCAACGGCATAATTACGACGAGGATTACTATAATTATTAAAATACTGAACATCACTGTTACGAATTGCTGACCCAAAACCAAGTTTATCACCTAGTAATACACCAGCTGTTTCACCGTTGGTAAAACTACCATTCTCATAATTACCAGTCATTTTAACTGGTAAATTCGTTTTTTCATAAATTACATTTTCAATTCCATGTGAATCACTTAGACTATCGCCTAAAATATAATAGTTTGAGAAGAAATTACCAGCAATACGATCATCAATTGCTTTTGTTTTATCAAGATTTGTTCCAATTAATTGCAAATCTTTATTTAAATCAATTCCTTCTCCTTGGGGAATACTACAACTAATAATACTAGTAGCTGTTGATGTTGTCACAACCATCGCCCCTAAGACACTTAATAATTTTTTCATCTTGGTTACTCACTCCTTTTATAATTTAAATAAGTTATTTTCTTTTAATAGTAATTAAGACAATCATTGGAATTGCTACCCCAAATACAATTGGTGTTAAAACAAGTAAAAAAACAAATCCCGTTTTAGCTAAATTAATTCCTAATGTAAAATTGGGATGATATAAATCGTTTACTGTTATATCAGTTGGTCGATCACTTTTGGTTAAATTATGGTTTTTAAAAATATTAGCCTCAATCATCTCAACAATAACATTATTTTGAACATTAAAAAATCAAACCTTGTTATTAACAATATAAGTTCCAGCGGAACTATTAATCTTAATTCCATCCGGTTTTTGACTTGTATACTGCATTAAATAATCATAAGTTGTTTGGTCAATTGTTGTTTGTTGATGTAAAGCATCATCATGTGTTGCTTTTGCAAAAATACTTTTGATTCCCCCTGGTTTAAACAACCATGCTAAACCAGTATGAACATATCCATAATTATGGTATTTTTCTGCCACACTTTTATCAAATTCAATTAAATCATGTGAAATCGTATTTAAATCTACATCTTGTTTTTTCTCAATTGCTGTTCCCCATGTTTTATCAAATCATTGTTTTGCATAAGCACTATATTCTTCAATTAAATCTTGACGGTCATTATTTTGCTCATAAAAATTAATTGTTGAAACTGCATCAGCAATATAAGTATTAAGAATTCCATTTTCCATAATTATTTGAAATGAATTGTTCTGCCCATCCAAAACAAATTTATTTTTTGGAATTTTCTCGTCAATTTGTTTTTCGACAGAATTAATAAATTTCAATGATTCTAATCCCATCCCCGGAATGGAAAATCCAATTCCCAAAACAAAAAATAGAGTCATTACTCCTGCTAAAGATGATAGTCAAATTACTTTCATCTTTTTGGAAAGATTATTAAACATTGTTTTATCTCCTTTATTAAATTTTAAATCTATTAAATCATTTATTTTTTATCTTTAGTTATCCAGTTGAATTTAGCTTAAAATAATTATAACTTTTATTTTTTGGAAATGCTAGTTAAAAAACAAAAAAAAGTTAATTTACTGAATACCTAAAATAAAATAGACACATAAAAAGTTACTTATGTGTCATAATTTTATTGAAAGGTATTCTTTTATTATGGGAACAAAATGATTTACAAAAAACGAAAAACTTAATATTTTAAAATATTACAAAGAAAATGGTTGAGCAAAAACAATTAAAAAATTTGAAATTTCAACACCAACTTTATCTCGTTGAAAAAAGGCAGTTAAAATTAGTGGAGAAAAAGCGTTAGAACCAGGAAATGGTCTACAATCTAAAGGAATTCGTCGACCAGGGCGTCCAAAAAATCTTAATTTTGAATTAATGACAAAAAAAGAATTAATTGAGTATATTGAAATGATTCAAGATGTAAAAAAGTCCTTGCCCAAATCGAAAAAGAAGAAATTTCAAACGATTTGGTCCTTAAAGAAAAAATACAAGATTAAATATTTATGCAAAATTTTAAATGTTTCTAGAGCTGGTTATTATAAATGATTTAATGCTGGAATGAAACTTTTTAATAAATGGAATAATACAATTGCAAAAATAGTTAAAACGTTATTTCTAACTTTTAAGAAAATTTATGGATATAATATGTTAACACTAATTATTAATAAACTATATAATTGAAATTTAAAACCTCATATTGTCTATAGATATATGAAAAATATGAATTTAAAATCAATTATTAGAATAAAAAAATTTAATTATAAATTATCTTCTGGTAACAAAAGACATGAAAATATCATGAATCAAGATTTTTCAACCACAGATATTAATCAAAAAATAGGAACAGACATAACATATTTATTAACAAGCGACAAAACCTATTTTTTATCAATAGTAAAAGACTTTCATACTAATGAAATTTTGGACTACCAAATCAGTAATAATTTAGAAAAAGAATTTGTCTTTAAAAACATAATTAATTCTTGAGTAAAAGCTGGAAAGCCATCAACTTGAGTTCTACAATCAGATCAAGGTTTTCATTATACAAATTCTGATTATGAAAAATTATGCAATTATCTTGGAATTACGATTTCAATGTCCAGACGTGGAAACTCTTATGATAATGCCCATACAGAATCATGATTTGGTACTATGAAAACTGAATTTTTATATCATATAAAAAGAAAAAAACGAACAGCCAAATGAATTATTGAAAATCTACCTAAATATATCTATTTTTACAATAATTTTAGACCACAAGCCAAATTAAAAGGAATGAGTCCTGTTCAATACAGAAAATCATCCCTTCAAGTAACTTTTTAATTGTCTATTTTTCTTGACATATTCATACATTAACTTTTTTAATCATAATTGTTGTTAAATAATTAAATCTCACTAGCATTGACTTGTTCTTGAATACTCATATTCTTAATTTTTTGAATTGAAATTCAATAAGTTATTGCATAAATTAATAAGATAACTCCTCCCGTAATTGGTAAAACTAATCATGGGAAACTAAATGGAATAACATTTTGGGTTATTGTTGAAAAGGTGAAAACTCCTAATTTAGCAATTAATCACATTACTGTTACTCCGACTGCTCAAGCAAGAATCACAAATGGTGTGAAAATTCCTAATGTTAGACTATTTACTTCTCAGTTTGAATAACCTAATGCTTTCATTACCGCAATAAATTTCAAATAACTATTAACAAAGAAATCTGTCATAATATAAATAATAATAATTGCGGTAATAATAGTTAATAAGACATAAATAATGGATAAATTATTTGATACAATTGATATTTTTTTAATAACATCACTTTTAACACCAATAAATTCATTTTCCGTACTGGCAGGAAAGATTTGACCATTAATAAAGTTATTAACTGAATATGATCCATCTTGTGAAGATAAATTAAAACGCGTTGTTAAGTCAACTTGGTCTTGATACTTACTAAATTTTCCATTAAATCATTGTAATGGATTAGCAGAATTACCCTGGCCATATAAGTTATCTTCAGTAACTGGATATCCTAAAATATTATTAGCGACATTTTGATTAATATAAGCTCTTGGCACATCATAAGAATTTTGAATTCCAACAACATGATAGGTTGTTTTAACATCATTGTCGGTAATTTTTAATAACCCTTGGCGCATCGCCTCACTATATCAAGTTGTTGGGAAACCATTGTTCAAAACCCCAATTCCCGTAATTACCTCATCAATACCTGTATCAAAAGGACGAACTAAATAATAATCTGAGTATTCTTTAACAACTTTTGATGCTTTTGCATCTAGTAACCCTGGTAAAAAATGTCCCGTTGTTTGACTTTGTGATTGAGTTAAAAATTCACCAGGTTTAAATATATTTTTAGGAATTTTTAACATGAAATTTTTTAAATTATAATATTCTTGAAAATTACCATTTTCATCAGTAAATCCATACTTGCTTTTTTGTTCCCCAATCGTTAATTTTGTTAAATCAATTGTAAAGGGATCAATATTTGCTTGAATATTTCAATCATCATCCCCGTAACTTCATAGCGATGAAGAAACAGGTTTTTGATAAACCTCATTGCTTTGACTATTAGTTGTACTTTCAACTTCATTACCAAATTCTAATAACTTTTTATTTGTTGTCCCTGTAAAATTTGAACCTACTTTTAAATTACTAATTAAAGCGGCTTTTTGATTAATAACAATTGGAACTGACTGTTTTGTCGGGTCAATTTTTTTACTATCTGCTAATGCCCCCCGTGCTGGCAGAATAATTGTTTTATTATTTTCATTAATTCCATATGTTTTAATATTATACTCATTATTCCCACCATCACTACTTTTTAAGTTAAAAGCAGTATACAGGTCTTCATTTTTTTGATTATAAGTTGAAGTTCCAAAAGTAAAATTAAATTGTTGGATTGTTAAATCATCTTTTAATCACATATTACGAATATTATTTGGAATAATATCATTAACAGAATAGCTCAAACAGTAAGCTCATTGATCTGCTAGAGATTGTCCTGGATCAGGGGTAACTGTTGGTTTACCAAATATTTTTGGGAAAACTTGACACATTAAATTATTAATTTGGTTTACTGTTCCCGGAAATTTTCTAGCTGTCTCAACAAAAGCCCCAATTGATAAACTGGCTCCTTTCCCAGCCATAAAGTTAAAAGCAATCATATCACTAATGTTTTGTGAATACTTTTGAATATCCGCTGGGCTGGTAATATCTGATAATTTAACTCACCCACTACCATTATTTAAATACTCCGCAAAAAGCGAGTTATTTGTTATTGGATATGTTGGTGATAAACTACTGTTTGGCCCATTTCATTTATAACTCTGATAGCGCGAAAAAGGAATATTTCCAACAACATAATTATAATTATAATCATTTTTATAATTTAAATTACGATAGTATTCGTCACTAAACTTATTAATTGAAGTTGGAATAAGAACAGAAAAAGTTAGACTTAAACTAGCAATAAAGAAAGTTAAAAAGAATCATCCAATTTTTTTGCTAGATGTAATCATCATATTGAAGCGGAATTTTGTTGTGAATCTTTTAAAACTAACACGATTAAAAATTCTTTCTGTTCATTTTGGAGTCTCAATATTTTTGTTTGGATTAATTAAATCCAAGGGGTTTTTATTTAATTGTCGCCATGCGGTAAATCAAATCGCAGCAATGCTAACTAACCCAATTACTAAAAAAGCAAATAAGAGTGGGTAGCCTGATACCATAAAATAATTTGGAATAATAAAGTAATTGGTAAAAATTGCAATCAATGGTATTTGAATAACTAAACCAATCGCTCATCCAAAGGGAACCCCAATTATCGTTGTAATTAATGCATATGATAAGTAGCTACTAGTAATTTTTGTGCTACTATAACCATTGGCCTTTAAAATTCCATTCGTAATTGTTTCTTGTTTAATAATTTTTTTAATTAAAATGGATAAGGTAAAAACTAAGATAATCAAGAAAATTAAGAATAAAGCGAAAGTAAAGATTTGATAGATTAAAATTGCTCGACCCATTAAGGCATAACGATTATAAACAATTGAAGAATCTTCCTTTGTTGACAGTTTTAAATCTTTATTATTTGGTTGATGTAAACTATGATAATCTGAAGCAATTAAACTAGTTAGTCTAAGCGTATCTTTATTCTGATCTGAGCCATTGTATTTAAAAAACATTGTACTATTTTCTTCAATATTGGTTGGAGTAGCAATTGTATTACGAATTCAGACTGATGGTGCAACATAAACGATTGCATCTTGTTTGGGGTCAGGAAAAGTATCAGTATCATAAATTGTTGGATAAATATTCAAAGTATCTCCCCCAATTGCTCCGACAAATAATTGATTATTTTCACCAATTGTAAATGAATCACCTAAGTTTAAATTATTTGCTTTCGCAAATTGAGGCGAAATAACTGCATAAACAGCATGGCTTGGATTACTTGGGTCAAAACCCGGATATTTCTCAATAAGTTTTAATTGATCATATGCAAGTAAATGCTCTCAATTAATTACTTTGTAATTACTACTACTCGATAAATCTGAATATTCAAATTGTTGGCGAAATTGCAACTTAAAGTTGCTTCTCGCACTAACTAACTTGTAATAAGTTGACATGAACTGAAACGGTCCATATTTAGTTCCTTGCACTAGCTCATTAAAGTCATTGTTATTATTATTTTCATTATAGAAATCATTAATGCTAAACACTGCATTTTTGATATTTAAATTGTACCCAACAGGATTAAGTTTTTCGACTGGTTTCGAACTATAAAATAATTCTAATTGTTTAGTCAAAATAGAACTTACCTGGGGATTTTTAACTAAGATACTTAAACTACCATCTAATCCTTTTGTAAAAACTTCTTTTTTAATTCCCTTTACATCCGGAATATTTTGTAAATGTTCTTCTGGTTGGCTAAAATCAACATGCTGTTGCCACTGCGTTGTTGAGTTAGCTGGATTTGGATTAACAAAAGCAATTAGTTTAGCTTTTAATTCCTCTTCATTTGGTGGTTCTCTTAAAACTGTTGAATTTGGAATTGGATTTTGAATTAAATAATTTAAATAATCAATTAATAAATAAATTGTGTTTTTTGCAATATCACTACAAACGAAATTTGCCATAAAATCTTGAATTTGTTGCCGTTGTTCATTAGAATTTATGTTATGATTTTGGTCATAAAACTGACCAATTAATGAGTTTTTAAAAACTGCTGATTGAAAATTAAATCGATATAAACCATCGTTTAAAAAAGTTATTGCTTTTGATTGTTTATTGGTAAAAGTAATATTTTGAACTTCCGTACGACTTGTATTAAAAGTAATTTTAATATCAACATTATCATCTAAGGCTTGCAAAGCCCCATTACGCCCAATTTCCAAAAATGGTAAAGTTTGCGCTGATTTGTCTTGGTCGATACTAAACTGATTACTTTGTTCAGTAATTAAATGATAGTCCGCTCCGAAAGCATACCATGGTGTAATTGTTGGTATATCAAGTGTTTTATTTTTTTTACTGTTAAAATTAGCTAAATAATCATAGTCAAAAGTTCCAGCTCCCATAAAATGATAGCCACTTACTAAACGTTCGTTAACTATCCAAGATGCTGAAGATAAGACTGACAAAAGAACGGCCAAAATAATAAATATTATAACTTGTGTCTTTTGTTTAACAATATTTTTAAGACTTTGTCAAAATAATAGCATATCTAATAATCTTTAACTATTCTTTTTAATAATATCTATCTTCGTTATAATATCAAACAAAATCAGTAAGTAAAAAACTTCGGTATTTATCTTTTGAAATATTATTATCAGAACCTAGCATTGGAACTAAATTATCAAATTGAACAACATAACTATATTTAATTTGATCACTATGATTAATATATGCATTACCATTCCCATCATATTCAGCTCAATCTTTTAACTTTCACGCTGAATCTTCTTTTGGTTCAATATTATAGCGGTCATCAATTCCTGCTTGGTCAATTCAACTTGGTGAATTCCCACTTGCTGGATCAGTATATCCTAAAGATTTAACATGTTTATCTAATTTAGTTGAAGCATCTTTTGGCCCATAATAATCTAATTGGTAACGAATGCTTGCAACATTATTACCATCCATTTTAACAACTCCTAAATCTGTATTGTCAACTCCTTTTCCTGATGCAGTAATAAATCATTTATTATCAAGAAAAATGTTGTCAAATCAATCTTGACGCATTGCTTCATTAATTTCTTTTAACATTTTTCCAACATAACCTGATTCTGGATTTAATACTTGTTGAATAAAGTTGTACATCATATTATTGTCAGAATCTAAATTTTCTGCATCCCCATGGGCTCAAATATTAAACATATCAAATAACGAACCTTTTGTATAAGATTGTGTTTCACTATTAAAACCATATGATTTTAATACTAACTGTCCGTAAGCACTATTGGGATCAACTGATGATAAATCAGCATTATAACCTTCAATGCCTTTTTTTTCAGCATTATAAACCTCAATTACATTATCAACATTATGTGAATTAATAGTATAGTTCCCACTTGTATCAATTTTGAAGAATCAGTTTGCAAATCCTCCCATTCCACGTAATAAACTATAAAAATCAAAATTATTTGATTTAACCAATGACATTACTGTCCGAATTAATGAAATTGCTTCGTCTATCATTGGCATACTACTAATAATGCCTTCAAAATCTGAAATTACTTTTTGCAAGTCAGTTTTTAAAACTGCGTTTAATTTTTGCGCATCAAAATTATTTCCCGCTTTAGCAATTGCGGCTTTAAATCAGTTAGCTAATTTAGCATAAGTTTCTAACAATTCATCTTTATGCTCTGGGTACTCTGGATTCTCAAGATCTAAAAACTGTTCTTTGCTTGAATCTGTCATAAATGGTAGCATATCTTTTTTTAAATTAACAATTAAATCTGATAGTCTTAAGTCATTATCTGAAACTTTAATTGTTGTGTCTTCAACAACTGATTTGTCAAAAACTTGTAAAATACTTGCACCGTCAATAACATTTTTTTCAGTATCAAATCATTTTTCCATAACTAAAGATGCTAATAATAATGGCATTGCTAATAATAAAGCAGCATTTCTTGGTCCAGAAGAATAGCTAGTTTTTGCAAATGGCAAAATTTGAGTAAACTCTTGCAACATTTGCAATTCAATGCCAGGTCGGAAAGCAGTTAATAAATTAATTGCCATATTAAAATATTTTAAACCATACAAATTGTTTAAATTACTTGATTGGTTAGCAATTGCTTTCCCAAAAACAATTTTATCTTTATCACTATTTTGATATGACATTTCAGTTGTTGTTGGGGCAAATTGGGCTGAGTTATGATAAAGCAGATTTGAAACACCTGCATGCCCATTATCGTTAAAATAAGGGAAGTTTCATGACCCTGCACCAGTTGAAGCAATATATTTTTGAATTGCAGCTGAGTCTCTAACTAGAGTATTACTTAATGCCCCAGTATCATATTGTGCTCAAGCAACATTTTCCTTAACACTAAAATCTGTATAGCGCCCTGTTCCATCCTTTTGTGTTGATGGATGACTGTTATTAAGGGCCGGGTCTCATTCAGTCATTGCGACCATTGATGACATAAGATCATAGGTATTGGCTCCACCTTTGTAATTAGGATCTGTTGCTAATCATGGATTTCAAGTAAAGTTATTTAATTTTTTATATTCTTTTACATAATCATCAATTTTAACTTCTTGTCCTGATTTTGTTAGATAAGTTCCTTTTAAATTATTTCCAACATTGTTTAAAAAATAATTAATTGTTGGTAACGCATAAGTATTCATATTCTCATGACGTGAGGCAATTAAAATTTTTGCCAACGTACTAGTATATTTAACTTGGTTACGAAGAACAGGATCAATTTTTTCAACTTCACTATCAAAATACTTTGCAGTAGGCGTTCCTACTTTTGCATGACAAGCTACTAATGTTGTTGTACTAGTTGTTGTCAGAGTTGTTACACTCAAAATTGCTAATAATTTTTTCACTTTTTTTCACTCCTTAATAATTTTAATTTGTTAATACATCGTTATTACATAAATATATTATTAAATTTGTTAAGGATTAAATCGTTAGAACCTGCATATAACCATTATTCTCGGTATCAATATTCTTCGTCCTGCTTGTTGCTAAGACATGATTACTTTTTTTAAGAAAAACGAAGGACAATGAGTCTAGGTCAAAGTGTTCTTCTGTTTCACAATAATCAATACATTTTTTATCACGAATAAAGAAAATTAAAAAAGAAAGTAACCAACAGGTAATTGTTTCGGTAACACTATGGAAAATTTCATATAAACTTAAATCTTTTGCATTACTAATAAATGATAAATTAAAGATGCGTAAAAATAAGATTAAGAAGAACCCTACTAACAGATGTTTACTAATGCTACGAATAATTTTGTAATCAAAATTAATAAAATTCATAATCCATAATAGGAAATAGATCGTAATTCCAACGATTAATTGTGGTCTTCATTTCAAAGAAGAATTAGTAATTCGAATTAAAGCAATGAAAAAAGGTAAACAAAAAATAAAACCTAAAAAGACTCCCATTACTTTGTTTAAAACATCAATTAACCGGAAAAATTTTTTATGGGCAAAAAATAAAAGACTAATAAATCAAATAATAAAAATATTAAAAAAATGTGAAATACTTCATGTATCATCTTGATTATTTGATAAGGAATATAAAAAATAATCAAAGTTTAATAAAATGATAAAAATAATAATAAAGGTAAAAACAGATTTAACAATTTCTTTTGGCCGCATTGGCGTTTCAATAAAAGATTTAATTCGAAATGATTTTACAAATGAATAAAGCAATAAGAAAAAAGCTGAAAATAAGAAAATTCAGGGTACTGGTGAGTAAAAGATTTTGTTAACACCATAAAGTAGGTCTGTGATGTTAATAAAATTTGCGCCTTTAATTCTAGCCATCATCTTAACTCCTTCCTTTTAGCTTTTCATAAGTTATTTTATTTAAAAAATAATAACTGTCTTAATTAATTTAACAAATAATTAAGAAAAAAACAAGGGGTGGTCTTAACAAAAAAACCACAAAAAAACCAGCTTTAAATAATTTTCCAAAATAAAAAAACATTTTAGACTTTTTAAAATCTAAAATGCTTTAAAAATTAGCGTTAAACCTTATTTTAATTCAACTGAAGCTCCAGCAGCAACTAATTGCCCTTTAATTTCTTCAGCTTCTTCAGGTTTTACTTTACTTTTAATTGTTGCTGGTAATTTATCAACTAATGCTTTTGCAGCCATTAATTCTTGTCCAGTAATTTCTTTAACTAATTTAATAACTGCAACTTTACTTGCTCCAGCTTCAGTTAAGATAATATCTACTTCCGATGGTCCAGCAGTTGCTCCCCCATCGGCAGCTGGTGCAGCAGCAACAGCGGCTGCGGCAACAACTCCAAAGTGATCTTCGATTGCTTTAACTAAATCGTTTAATTCTGATAATTTCATTTCTTCTAATGCTTTAATAATATCATTTTTTGATAATGCCATAATATAAATCCTCCTCTGGTGTAAAAATTATTTTTTACTACTCACTTCTTGTTTTTGCAATTTCTTTTACCCCAATTGCGAACATACGTAATGGGTATAATAAACTTGATGCAAACATTGCAATCAATTCATTTTTGGTTGGTAAAGATGCAATTTCAACAATCCCTTTTGTATCCAACACTTTACCTTCATAGATCCCAGCTTTTAATTTTAAAGCGGGGTGGGTTTTTGCAAACTTTGCCAATGTTTTTGCTGCTGCCATCTGTTCACCTGTACCAAAAGCAAAAGCATTAGGGCCTGTTAAGAATGCTGATAAATCAGCAAATCCTGCTTCTTTAACCGCTAAATCCACTAAATTGTTTTTATAAACTTTAATGCTTACGTCTTGCTCTGCAAGCATTCTTCTTAATTGTGTAAATTCTGCTACTGTTAATTTTTGATATTCAACAACAACTGCTGAATTAGCATTTTTAAAATTATCAGTAATTTCTTTTACAACAGTTACTTTTGTTTGTAATGCTGGCTTCATTTCTTGCCTCCTATAAAATCTTTTGAAAAGAAAAGCAATTAACCGAATGATTAATTGCCTTTGAACATTATTAAAAAATATAAAAAACAGTTTAAATTGTTCAATATATCAATAATGCCTCGGCAACATAATTAAGACTTTCATCCGTTGCTGTCTATGGTATTTTGATGACTATGGTACAATACCAAGTAAAATATTAATATAAAAACTAGGAAATGTCAATAATTTATTAGGTCTAAATTTGTAAATTACTTCGCCCAATTTTGTACATTAATATTATACCAAAAAATTCATAGGTACATCATTTCATTTACTATGAATTCGTTTATAATTATAAAATTGAATATATTATTTAATATCTTGTTCAACTTTTTCAAATATTTTATATACTCTTTCTCTAATCTATTCATTACAATATGATAAAACCAATTTTTTGATAAAGCCTTCCCGTCAAACTTATTTGGTTGTTTCTTACTTAGTATCATATTATATTGTTTTAAATAATCTAAAAAAGCTTTAGCATAATATTGTTTACCATTATCAGTATAGATAATTATCTTTTCTAAAGATATACCTAATTTTTTATACAAATTTACTGGCATTTTTAGACTTGGTAATACTAGATTTTCATATGTCATTTCATTTGACATATGAAAATCTATAATTGCTTGTGAATTAAATTCTCTAATTACATCAGTTAAAAAAATACCATTATACTATCTGGCATTTTTTTTAATGTTTTAATATTAATTTTGTTTTTAAGGTTTTTAAATAATTGATATATTATTACATCCCTTGTTTACTATGTTTATCTGTTGATGAACAGTTATTACATGTTTCACATTTATGCCCTGATTTACCTGTACAAGCACAAGTACAAGCTGCGCAATCTAGAGTGCAATCTTTTTTCATTTTAAAACCTCCTTTAGTTTCATTATACATCTATACTAGACCCTTACAAATAATTCTTATTTTTAACTTTTAATTCTCTTCACGAAGAAGAAAAAAGCCCCACCAATGAAAATAATTGCTAAACTTGTTAATACTAGATTATATCCAACAATTGAAAATGACTTAAATTCTTTCTTTACATTTAAATTATTTTTTTTAACATCTCCTAAGGGCTTAAATAATTGCCCGAATGTTTTTTCAACATCATTATAATAACTAGCATAATTATAAATTCAATAAATTGAAAATTGTTGTAAATTTGCTTTATTTAGACGATAATATTCAAACATTGTTAAAGTTGGATCAGCAAATAATCAAGTTTGATACTGTGGAACTCATGGAATTGCTAAAGTTCCCATTAAATCATTACTTTTAACTGTACTATAATTATCTTTAGAAAGATTTAATGCATTACCAACTAACTGTAAAGTAATTTGATTTCATAATCGCATTGCTGGTGATATTGATAATAAATTAAAAATTTCACTTTTGTTAATTTTATCAATTTTATTTGTTGATACTATCTCTCAAATTTTTTCTAAATAACTAATATATTTATAACCTCTTCCATCAACATAATTACTATATTTATTAAATAACATACTATTTGCATAATTTAATACTATCTTGTTAAATTCAGTAATCCCAACTAAGTTATTATAATCTTGATTCATTGTCTGAATCAATTGTTCTAAATCCATAATAATATTATTGAACTTAATATTAGTTATTTTATTATCTAAATATAACGAATCATTATAATCATTAAAAAAAGAGCCTACTTGCTGAGAATATTGCTGATTAATTTTAAAAATTAAAGTATTTGACGCATTTGTATCAAGCTTAATTTCATTTGGTTTCTCTGATGCGCCAGGATATGATGCTAATTCTTCCCAACATTTATCTAAAATCAAATCTAAATCAGTTAATATTCCCGCATCAATAGCATAACCATAATAGGATTTTACTGCATATTTTTGTTCTGAATCAAAATTTACTTCATCAATTAAATTATTTAAATTTTTACCATCTTTTAACATTTTATAAGCAAAATTTGTTTCATCTTTTTGATATATTTCAAAAACCTGATCAGCTGAGTAGCGTTTAAGTGCTTCTATTTCTGAAAAGTCGCCTTTTGAAATATTTTGGGCAGCTAATGAACCAATTATCTGTAATACTGGTGTTCCAACAATAAAAATAAAAATAATACTTGCTATTGAAATTGCTAATTTGTATTTTCAGAAAGCAAAACAAAATAGAAAAATACCCGTCAAAATTAAATCTAAAGGAATGAAAGTTAAAAATAGTCAGAATAACTTAATATTTCTTTCATCAAAAATAGTAGTAATAATTAAAAAGACAACCATCATTAAAATAATATAACTAAAAGTTAGACTCTTATTAATTAATAATCTTGTTAAGAAAATTGCACTTGGTTTTCTTCCTTTTCGTAATTCTAAATTCATTATTCCTAATTCTTTATTTGAAGAAAAAAGAAGATTTAAATTTAAAATATTAAAAATACAAACGGTAGTTAAAACCATTACCGTTATCATAATAATTTGGTTCCCTAATTTATCTATAGACCCTACTCCTAAAATAGTTAAAACAATCATTAAAAGAACTGTTGTTGTAAACATAATTGTAAATCAAACTATATTAAATTTACTTGTAACTGATTTTAAAAATGCTGTTTTAGCAATTACTTTGTCAAAAAAAAGATTACTTTTCATTAATTAAAAAATCCTTTCAATTTTATTTTTATCTATTTTAGTTTTTCTATTTTTAACAGCATTATCATATATTTGCTGTAAATTATCTTTTGAATTATCAAAGTTATTTTCATAAATTACTTGCCCATGGTTAAGAATTACTATTTTATTAATAAGACGATCTAATTCTTCAATTTCATGACTTGTAATTACTATAATAATATCTTTTTTAACTGCTAACATTTTTAATAATTCAATAAACTCTTTACGAGACTGAACATCCAAATTAGCAGTTGGTTCATCTAAAAATAAAATTTTAGGTCTTGTAATAAGAATTGCTGCTAATAAAGCTCGTTTTTGCATTCCAGATGATAGTAATTTAAATTTTGCCTTTTTGTAGTCTTTCAAATCAAGAGCATCTAAAATTAATTCTAATTGTTCATTAAAATTTCCTTTTAATCCTGATAAATCATAATTATATTTACAATAATCATAAACACTATAATTTTTGGGGAAATTATTTTGATCTGGAAAAAAAGCCATCTGAATTAAATCTTGGGCTGTTATTTCTTTATCATCAATTAAAATATTACCATTTTGAACCAGGTACTCTTGAAAAATACATTTTATTGTTGTTGTTTTCCCTGAACCATTATCCCCGATTAAACCAATAATATCTTTTTCTTGGGCTATAAATGTAACATTTTTTAAAATTTGTTTATTCCCAATTGTTTTTGAAATATTATCAACTTTTAGCTTCATTTTTTCTCCTTTTTATAAAAATAGATAAATTAATATCTATTTTTAATTTACTCAAATTTAAATTTCGTAATTACTGAATTTGTATATGGAGAATTAATTGAACCAGCAGTTCTAACAAAAATTCATGATGATGCTGTTAATTCAATAATTCCTTCATCATTTTCAATTGCAGTGATTGTTAAATGAATTTTACAAGTTTGATGCCCTCAGCCACTTCACTTATCGTGGGTATTTTCATCAAGAGTTGATTCTCATTTAATTGTTCCTTCATTATCAATAGTTTTTCGCAATAATATTGAATCACCTTCCCGTGGTTCTTTATGTGTATGTCATACAAAAGATCCTTCGGCAACTACATAGTCAATTGTTCTAAACTCTTCAAAAGAAAGTTTTGCCGTTGCTTTAAAATCTTCTCTATAAGAATCATCTTGATGCGTTCCACTTGGTGAGACAGATACTGAGTGTTCAATTTTAACATTTTCTCATATATAACTTGCTGCTTTTGGAGCTAATAACGCTTCATAATTTTCATTACTAATTTCTTGATTAATTTCTTGATTAATATTATTTGATAAGTTCATTACTACTGTAGGACTCGTCGATACAAGGCTAGCAATAGCTAATAAGTTTAATATTTTTTTCATATATTAAAATCCTTTCAATTTATAAATATTCAGAATGTAAATTAAATTATTTGCTTAGTTTAATTAAATCATCTTTATTGATAAAACACAATGTTTAAAATATTTGTATTTGTAAAAAACATACACATTTAAGACCACTAAATTCTTTAAGATAAATTTAGGAGGAATTAAAATGGTAACAAATATTATTACTGGAAATGAATTATATAAATTACATCGTGGTTTTAAAAAGTGATATGGGCGTGTTGAATCAATTAAAGAAACAAATTATATCTATCCTCATTTGTCAAATTATTTTAATTTATGCCATAAATACTATTTAAAAAGCCAGTCAATAAACAAGTCAATTAAATTATTTTATAAAGGCAAACAAACATTTTATACATGATCAAATAAAATTAAAAAATTTTTAGTAAATTCTTATGATTTTGAATGATTTAAAAAGACTTCAACACGGCCAAAAACTATTCATTATCGTTATAGTAAAATATATAAAAGCAAAATTGCTAAGATGATGAAAACATACCGAGAAAAATATGGCACAGGGATATATGAGTTCTATAATTTAACAATTATTCTATGTATTATTTTTCTGTATAGCAAGCTGTTTCAGACATCTCATTACCAACATGGTCATAATTACCATAGACTATTTTATTTTACTGTCTAACTTTATCTCAATTCATTTTTACCATAAATTTACCTCCACTGGTTTAAATGTATATTTGATAAAAATTAATAATCCAAGGGGAAAATAAAATTTTACTATAATTAATTGCATTATTAGTTTCCATAATAAATAAAAAAATATTTTAGACTTTACTTTGTTTTTTTGCCTTATAATTATTACATAAGAAATCTATAAATAAGGAGTTACTAGTATGATCCAAATTAAAAAAGTAACAAAAATATATGGTAAAGACATTGGTAATTTTAATATTAGTATAAATATTAATGACGGTGAAATCTATGGGATTTTAGGGCCAAATGGGGCAGGGAAATCAACTTTAATCCGCCAAATCATGGGTTTTATCAAATCTGATGCTGGTATAATTTCTTTTAATAATTTAAATCCCTGATTAAATTCAAAAGAAATCATGAAAGACACCGGTTATTTATCAGGGGAAATTAGTTTATATGAGAATTTAAAAGGGACAGAATATTTAAAATTAATTAAAAACTTTCGTCCGAAAGTGAATTGAAAATATGTCGAAAAACTTATTTTACATTTTGAATTAAATGTTAATACAAAAATTAAAAAAATGTCAAAAGGAATGAAGCAAAAATTAGCTATTATTGCTGCTGTTATGCATAAACCAAAATTTTTAATTCTTGATGAACCAACAAGTGGCCTTGATCCTGTCATGCAAGATCAATTTAATGAATTAATTTTAAAAATGCGCGAAAAAGATAAAACAACTATTATCATTTGTTCACATATCTTTGATGAAATTGCAAAATTATGTGATCGTGTTGGCTTTATTAAACACGGAAAATTAATTGAAGAAATGAAGATTGATAATAAAAATATGTATGAAATTCAAAAACATTTTAAAAAACTATACGAAAGAGAGCGTGTTTTATAAAATGAAGAAAAAAGTTTTTGGTGAAAATTTAAACATTATTCGTAATCATTTACGACTTAATTGAAAACTAATCTTATTTTTTGGATTATTTTGATTGCTTATAACAATAATATTACTTTCTATGACTTTAATATCACACGTTAATGGTGTAAAAGTTCCTGTTATTGCTAATATTTCAGCAGAAATTAGAACCCAAAGTTCCTCATCTGGCGATAACCTAACTTCAATTTCAAATATGTTAAATTGAGGTTTATTTGGTGGCCCAGGAATATCTTTTTTTGCTATTTTTAGTCTTGTATTAATTAATAAAAGTTTTTTAAAAGAGCTTAATAATAGTCAAATTAGTTTTTGATTAACACTGCCACTATCAAAAAAACAAGTTTTACATGGAAAAATATCTTATATCTTGATATCTAACTTAATTATTTTTATTCCTTCTTATTTAATAGTTCTAATTTTTGCAGGAATTAGTTATGATGCTAATAGTTGATTTGGTTATGTTGCCCTTTATGGACTTCAGTTCATTATATTTATTTTTCTATTAATAACACTCTACTTTTTAATCTCTAATTGTTTATCTGATAAAACAATGGTATCTAATATCATTAATTCTCTAATAATATTTTGAATTTTAGTAACATGAATAATTTCATTAATTTATGATATGAATCCAGAAACATTTAAAACATTAAAATATTTTCAATATGTCTCATTACAATCGCTAATTGTTATTCCTATTAAGTTTTCACAAAATGATATTGCAGAAAAAATTGTAAAACAATTACCAGATGGAAATACATTAACATTAGTAATTAATAAACACTTGAGCTTTAATAATATTGCAATATCAGTTTGTACAGTTATGACACCAATTATGACAGTAGGTTTGGTTTGAATAAATATTCTACTATTTAAAAATAAAAATTTAAATCTATAACTATAATAAAATATGATTAAAAAGATGCAGTAGTATGCATCTTTTTATTTATTATATTCATATTATCCTAAAAGAAATTGAATTGAATCAACTTTTGATGCTGTAGAACATTCATGTACTGAACCCGCAGTTCGAGCATATATATAGGAAATTAATTCAAGAGCTGTAATTCCTTCTTCATCATTATAAACAGCTTTTAAAGTTAAAGAAATTTTACTTGTCTGATGTCCCCAACCACTTCATTGGTCATTAGTATCACTAAATTCCCAAATTCTAGAATTAATTGTGCTCTTTTCACTTTTAAATGTTAATTGTAAAGTATCTTTAAATCATGGGTTTTTATATGGATGAAAAGCAAAATAGCCATGAGCATTCGCATATTTTGATTTATTAATTATATCATATCAACTAATTTTAGCCATTGCTTTAGTTACTGTTTTTGTATCAGGTTTCTCATCGGTGCCACTAGAAGCTGTTACAACTGAATGATTTATTCCTACTTTGTCTCAAATATTATTTAATGTTCTTGTTTTTGTATTAAAGTTAGCTACGGCAAAATTATTATTTTGATTATTTTCGTTTAATAGGTTAGTCGTTAAAATTCCTGAACCTGTTAAACTAATTGTGCTTATAATTATTAATAAATTTTTCATGATAAATTCCTTTCTTCAATTATAAAGATCTTTATATCTTCAATAACTTAATATTCCCTAGATAAAATCGGCAAGAGTTAAGAACTTAACTTGTATGCAGCAAACCGCTTTAAAATCTAAATATTCAAGATAAAAAATATATTAATTTTTAAAATTTTAATTATGCAAAATTTCTTAAACTGCTAAGCGGTTTAAATTTTTATCCTTATAAAATTTTCCGGATAAATTCAAGGAATTCTCTTAAACTCTTAGGTAAATTATATTTTAAATATTTACTAAATTAAAAATATTTAAATGGCATTATTAAAAAATAGATTGTATGATGGTTAATTATGATAAATCATTAGTTTATTTAGAATTTAATTCATAAATTACATTATCACTAGTTCCAGCTAAGATATTTTTATTAAAATTTAATTGGATAAATGCACTAATATTACCACTAAGCGGTTTTTCATTGCTCTGTTTAACTTTTGCTTTGATTGTTCCATCACTATTTAATTGATAAACAAATTTATTACTAGTCCCAACAAGAATTGTATTATCAGCTAATTGAACAATTGATTGAACCCCACCATCAAATTTTTCACCATTAGGTTGACCCTTTTCATCCTGAATTATTCCATCAGAGTTTAAATAATAAATCGTTCCTCTGAAACTTATCGTAAAAATATCACCCTTACTTGTTAATAATAAAGTATATAATAAAGAATCAAAATGTTTACCATTAGGTTGTTGAACTTTATTTTTTATCATAGCATTACTATCTAACGAATAAACGCCATTTTTGGTAATCGCAAGGAACTCACCATTTGATAACTCTACTATTTTTTCAATTGTATTTTCAAACATTCTTCCCACAGGTTGGGTAACTTCTTCAGTAATTACCCCTAATTCATTTAATCGATAAATTGTTGAATCAATAGTTGCTAAAATAGTTTTATTTTTTAATTGAATAATCGACGAAACTTTAGTAAAATTTTTAAATTTGTCTTGTGCAACTGGACTTTTAACTATACCATCATTTTTTAATTGATAGATTTGATTATCAGATCCAGCTAAAATTAATCCATTATCTAACTCAAGAAAAGCGGTAATTGGTTTAGCAAATTTTTCATTTACTTTTCTATTAACAGTTCCAATATTAGGATTAAAAACATAATAGCGCACTTCAATTGAAGTATTATTAACTATATAATATTCACTTGTTTCTTTAACTTTAATATTTGCTTTATCTTCAATGTTTGAATCTTTAACAACTTCAATTTCAGCAATTTTTAAAGTTGTATTTTTTGCTTGCAAAGTATCTAAAATTGTCGCTAGAGAATTATCTTTAATTGTTCCTAGATCAACATTAACCAAGTCAGCACTTAAACTTATTCTATTATTATTTGGCTCCTTAAAATAATTCGGGTTATGGTTTGTACTAAAATATCACCCCAATGTCCCGCCAACCACAGCAAAAAGCAACAAAAAAACTAAACCAAAAATTAAAATAATTTGTCGTAGTTTAGACATTTGAATTAAATGATGACGGTTTAAAATTATTATTTGTTGATTAAAATGGTGTTTTGCCAATTTATAGGCATCCTCATTTATCTTATTTGTAATTGGTAAGTAATCATTTTTTATTTTTTTTTGCTTAATTAAATCAATTGTTGCTTGGGATAAGATTATTTTATCATTTACTATTTTAATTTTAGTTGTTCCTTCTTCATGATATAAGTCTTTTTTTCATACAAAAACATACGATGAATTTTTACAAAAAATTAGGGCAAAAGGAACTATCCCATTGTCTTCCTCTAGTGTTCGATTTTTATCAATTTCACAAATTAATAAATCTAAATTTTTTAAATCATTTACCTTATTTTCTTTTAAATAGTTAACAACTTTTTTAAACTTATTTTGGCAAATATGACACATGCTATTGTAAAAAATCTGCATTCTATTTTTCATGTTTACCTCCAAATATTAAAATATAAGTAATATAATTATATCTTTTGATAGATAATTAAAAACTAAAAACTAAAAACTATTTAAAAAAAAAAAAAAAAACGGTAAAATTTGGTAAATTCTTTTTTACCATTTTATAAATCCTATTTGCATTAATTATTCTTAACTTTAAATTCAATAATTATGTTATAATTTATTAATATAATTTTTATAAGCTAGGAGCTAGCACCATGGAAAAACATAAAGCATTTTTAAACTACATCCCTTTTTCATTATTATCAATTTCATTAGGCTTATTAACTCTAGGAAACGGTTGAAATGCTTTTGGTAATTTTTTTAGTCTTTCAACAAAATGAATTACCTATTTAACTTTTGCTTTGTCTCTTTTTATTTTCTTACTAATAACAACAAAATGAATTGTTAATTTTAAATCAGTTCAACAAGAATTTCAAAATAATTTAAATGATGCTGCAATAATTGGTTTTTTACCAATCACAGTTTTAGCAATCAGTAAATTTATTTTAACAAAACAAGATTTAAATAATCTAAATACCGGTTGAATATATTATTTTGGTATTACGATTTGATGAATTGGATTAATCTTAGCTTTTAGTTTTTTTATTGTTTGATTATTCTTACATTTTAAAAATTTTAAACTAGTTAACGCAACCGGTAGTTGATACATTCCAACAATTGGAATTATAATTTGTAGCACTTTTGAGTTAAAATACCTTGGTCCAGGATATTTAGTATTTTTACAAGTTTTGTGATACCTTAATTTTGTAATATTCCTTGGGTTAACAATCTTAATGTTAATTAGTTATTTTAAAACAAAAGACCATGAGATGTTAAGATCACTTTTTATTTTATTAATTGGGTTAGATGTTTTAATGTATATTACTTATGACTATACTTTTATTAAAAGTGGTTATAATGAAAACTATTGAATGATCTTAATAATTGGCGTTTTTGCAATTGCCGCTAGTTTTGCTTTTTACCTTCTAATTGTTAAAGATTTTTTAACTAAACAATTTAATCCCAAATTAACCAGTTATGCTTTCCCGTTAGCAATTTCAGCAATTGGTAAAATTACCTACGGTCAAAGCCTGGGGGCAATTAGTAGCCCCAAATATGCTGATACTATTATTTATATTTTTCAATATTGATCAATTTGTGAAATCATTTTAACCTCAATAATTTTTCTTTATTTAATTGGTAATTTAACATTCCATTTTGGTAAAAAATATTGAGAGCTACAGAGGAAAAAAGTAGGCTAGATTTTAAATCTAGCCTACTTTTTTCCTAATTATTGATTTAATACATAGTAATATTAGTTAAAGCATTGCGTTTAATTTGCCAAATTCCTAAACTGACAATTGTACACAAAATAATTCCAATCGCTAAACTAGCATATAGAACAACTGATAAGGAAAATTCTGGAATAATTAATAAACCATTCTGCATAAATAAAACTTTTAAAATAATTCACCAGGCAATTTGAGCTAGACCAAAGCTGGCAGCATAACCTATTAAAATCGCAAAAAAGTAAAATCCTAAAACAATTAAAATAATTTTATGCGTTGGATATCCTAATACTTTCATTGTTAGAATCGTTCGGCGATTTTCATCTAACACCATCCCAATTAAAACAGCCAAAATCAGGGCAACAATTAAAATAGTTAAACCTTCTAAGACCGTTAGGATTTCACTAACCGTCTTCATTCCCTCTTGATAACTTTCTCGGAGCATATCAAAGGGAAAAATACGATTAAAATTATTTAAAACTTTTAAATTAGCCCTTAAATCAGCAACTCGGGTTGGATCTAATTTTTTCTGTTCATTGTACATTGTAAAATCATAATTATTTGTTAATGAATAAGAAGAAATAATTCGATATGGTTGTAAGACACTCCCATTCTTACTTTTTTTTGAAGCAATTGCATTATTGTAATTGTTATCATCAAAGATTTCCCCTTTGCCAGTAATTTTTACTCATTGATTCATTACTCGAACTAAAGAGTTTTTGTTCATATAAATATTAGCTGAATTAATATCACCTAAGTTATCCCCAACAATTTTAAATGCAATCGGAACATAACCAATTGTATTAGTAATTTGGGCTTTTAAGGTAAATATTTGACCCGGCTGCGCTTGCATAGCTTGATATAACCTTGTTGATAAAATGACTGGAATTGGTTCATTTATTGCCTTATTTAAATCACTAATTTGCAATGGGTTTGGATTAATATCATAACCAAAGACTTGTTCTTGCAAATCATCTAATGATAATTTTTTTGATTTAAAATTAAATAATTGTTCACGTTCTGAACGGTTATTGGAAAGGCCAACTAATCCTAACCTTGTAATTGGATTTTTAGCATTAGCAACATCGCTTGCCTGTCAGCGCGCTGGACTTGAAATGTAGGGAAAATCATACTTAGGATTATAAACCATATAAGGGCCAAAATAGACATCCGGATAATTTCCATCAGTCAAGGTTTTAATATTACGAATTAAATTAACCACCCCAATTGCTGCTTGAATATCTCCCTTCGTTAAATTCCCCTGGTTAATTAAAATTTCTTGATAAAGGGGATTTTCTAACATTTCTTTAATCCTATTTCAACCATTAACTAGTTGGCCATTATTGCCTAGCATTTGATAATCAACAAGAGCTTCAACCGTTTGGGAAGATAAATAAGGGTATTTTCCATCAACAACACGAATTTTACTATGATAATCTGTTTTATTAATATTTCCGATAATATTTAAAAAATCTCCACACCCCTTACCAGTACTTGTCAAAGTCATTAAACAAGTTAAGGGATTAGGGAAATTAAATTTGGTTGAATCTTCTAAAATATCAGCTTGATGATAATATTGTTCGACTTGATCTTGATTTATTCACTGATAACTTTCTTTGTTTTGAGATTGAACTGCTATTTCTTGCTGATCATATGAAGCAATTAAATAAGATTTAATGTCGTCTTTAAAATAACGGAAAGAATCTTTAACAAATTTTTGGGCCATAACATCAGCATCAAGTTGAAAAATTAATAAGAACGAGGCAAAAGCTAAAACAACCATTACCATAATTCATTTTCCAAGGGATTTCAAGGCAAATGTAAATGATAAATGAGCATTAAAAGATAACCCTAAATGGTAATAGCGTTTTGCTTTTTTAACCTTTTTATAGCGCACATGTAGATTTGTGGCTTTTAAATCATAAATTAAATCTAATGCTGAATTTTTTAAAAGCGAATATGAAATAATAAAAGCTAAAATCGCAAAGCAAAGCGGAATAACTAAAATTGTGATGATAAAAATTAACGGATTAAAGTAAAATAATGTTAATGAAATTCCGATACTATAAAGATTAGAAGCTGTAAAATACATTTGAAATGGCATTGAAAGGACTCAACCAATTAAACATCCAATTAAAGTGGCCAAAGCAATATTAATAATAAAAACAATCGATAATTGATGGCGACCATATCCTAATGCTTTTAAGACCCCAATTTGTTTTTTCTGCATATGAATATCTTTTTTAATAAAAAAAGCAATAATAAAGATAATTATAATTGAACACGCAAAGGCAATTGAACCATCAATAATAAAAGTTGTATTTGCTAACATCACAGTATCCCCAGCATAAGTTGAATTAAAATCAAAAATTGCATTATCGGGGGAAATAAAATTCTTACTTAATAAGTTACTTAAAACTTCTGTTTTTTGGGCAAAATTAGGACTACCTTCCATTTTGATAAAAGCTGTCATAATTTCGGTCCCTGTTCCAAAGTTATACTTAATTTGATTATAATCATCATCATTTAAAAATAACAACGAACCATTCTTTAAACTAACACTCTCTTTTTGATTAGCAATTACTGCTAGACTAGCCAAATTTGGATAGATTGTGCTATAACGACTTGCCCAACCTTTAATTTGATATTGCAACCCTACACTATCTAAAAGATTAAAGCTATCTCCGACCGCTAAATTTTTATACTGACCATATTGTTGGGTTAAATAAACTGTTCGGGTCGGAGTATTATTAACAACTTTTTGATGATATGAATCATAGACACGATTAAATGAACTTGTAAACATATTTAAATTCATTCAATCATCACCATAATACATCTCATCAAAATTTTTAGCGATTGGTGTTGCATTAAAATATTGATTTTGAGCTGATAAATCTTTGATTACAAATTGATAATTTAAACTAAAAGCGATTTGAGCACTAAGATTATTACTTTCTAAAAAACTTTTCCCTTGATTGTTAAAAAGATAACTTAATAAAAGGCTTTCTAAATTTTGATTAAAATTTTTCGCTAAAGTTGTAAAAGCTGCTGTTCCAGTGCTTGGATTTAAATAACTTGGTGCTTTTGTTCATTGACAAAGCCCATCATCTTTACTACATTCTAATTTTCCAAGATCACTTTTAATGGTATTAAAATTTAATTCTAAATTATCAATTGCTGTTGAGTCATAAAAAAATTCCAAAAAAGTTCGGTTGGCAAGATTAATCTCATTATCACCTTTTTTAATAACATTATTATCAACATATAAACTTGTTAAGTTTATTTCATAGTCATAACTTCCACTTTGTTTTGCTAAGTTATTAATTCCGTTTTGAACTTGAAAAACAGCAGAAAATAATGCCGTAAATGTCATTACTGCTGTGATAATAAAAAGAATTAACCCGATTAATTGGGTAATTTTTTTTGTAAAACCTCGTGTTGCTTCTTTAACTAAATTTTTCATTTCCAAAACCTACTTGTTTTATCTTACCCTAAAATTATAATTTAGTTGATAAATAATTAAAAAAATAATTGTTTTTTTTATCGCCCAATTGCCTTACGAATTTGATCATAAGCTAAAAGCATTAATAGTGGTCCTGTCATCATTGCCATTGCCACTAAAGTCATTTGTCATGAGACTGTTGGAACAGTAATATATTGTTCTCCTGATGGCGATAATAAGAAAATTTGATTAACTCCTGGAGTGTAAATAATCATAAAGTTTAATGCTAAGGCAATTAGCGATGCTCCTAATAAATAGTAGTTAACTTTCCCTCATTTATGATGAGCTTTAATTCGATAGTTTGGTAATTGTAAAGCAAAAACATAAATGGCTGGTGTACAAGTCATCACTAAGATTGTTGCCATTTTAGCACTATCTAAATCTTGGAAGACTTCCCGACCAATAAAGAATGTTCCAACAACTGTTAAAGTTGTTGTTAGAGCTACAAATAAAATTGTTATTCAACTATTTGTAAAAAATGATTCTTTCTTATTACGTGGTTTATCAAGCATCAAACGATTGTCATTACTATCAAAACCAATTGGAACTGCTAAAAGTGTTTCAATAATTAAGTTAAATCATAAAATATTAACTGAATCAAACGGTTTTATTCCAGCTGTTAATGAAATAATTAAAAAAGCTAGAACATTAGCAATGTTCGCTGAAATAACAAAAGCTATTGCGCGTTTAATTTTTTGATAAACATTCCGACCTTCTTCAACTCCTTTTAAAATTGTTGAAAAATTATCATCTTGTAAAATAATATTAGCAGCTTGTTTTGAAACATCTGTCCCAGTAATTCCCATCGCCACACCAATATCAGCTTTACTTAAACTTGGTGCATCATTAACCCCATCACCAGTCATTGACACAACATAATTTAAAGCTTGTAAACAATTAACAATCCGTGTTTTATGTTCAGGATTAACACGAGCAAAAATACTAATATCATTAAATTTATTTTTTAATTCCTCATCATTTAATTCATCAATTTCTGCTCCGGAAATAACATTTGCACTAGAACTAGCTAAATTTAATTGTTTGGCAATTGCTAAGGCAGTATCTTTATGGTCCCCAGTAATCATCATGACACGAATTCCTGCTTGATGGGCAGCAGCAATCGCAGTAATTGCTTCTGGGCGTGGGGGGTCAATCATTCCAACAGCACCTAAAAAAATTAAATCTTTTTCTAAATTATCTTTATTACCATCGAATTTTTTATACGCAAAAGCTAGAACCCTTAAAGCATCTAATGACAAATTTTTTGCAGCATGCAATAATTCTGTTTTAATTTCCGCTGTTAAAGGAACTACTTTGTCATTTTGATAAATTTTTGTACATTTTTTTAGTAACTCATCAATTGCCCCTTTGGTGTAAACATTTTCACTATTACCAATCACATTAATTGTTGACATTAATTTTCGTTCGGAATCAAACGGAATTTCACTAATTCTTTTATGTTTTTTCCGTCATTCGCTTTCCTTAATTGTATAACGGCGAGTAAAATCAACTAATGCAATTTCTGTTGGGTCCCCAATTTTTTCATTTTTTTCATTAATAGCATCATTACATAACGTTAAACTATTAATAAAATGTTCATCATGTAATGAATTATTATATTTATATCCTTCACTATCAATTGTAATATTATTAAAAATGATTTTTTTAACAGTCATTTTATTTTGCGTTAAAGTTCCTGTTTTATCTGAACAAATAACATTAACTGAACCTAAAGTCTCAACAGCATCTAATTTTTTAACAATAACATTAATTTTTGACATGCGCTTTGTTGATAATGATAGAATTACCGTTACAATCACAATTAATGATTCTGGAATAACAGCAATCGCAATTGTAACTGAAGTCATTAAATTAACTGGTCAATTTGGACGATCGGTAAAGAAGAAAAAGAGAAAGACACCAACTGCTAAAAATAGGGCAAAGATACTAACAAACTTTGTTAACTTTGCTAATCTTAATTGTAATGGTGTTTTTTCTTGTTTAGCCCCAGCTAAACCAGCCGCAATTTTTCCAATTTCACTATTAACAGCATTAGCAACAACAACTCCAACCGCACGGCCATTCGTAACAAATGTTGACATAAAAGCCATATTATGTTGTTCTGCTAAAACCAATTTATTTTCAGTAATAATTTTGGCATGCTTTTCAACTGGAACTGATTCCCCTGTTAAAGCTGATTCATCAATTTGTAAATTGCTGGCCTGAATAATCCGCAAATCAGCAGGAACATATTTCCCGGCTTCTAAAATAACAACATCTCCGGTTACTAATTCACTTGTGGGAATTTCAAAAACTTCTCCATCACGAATAACAACTGCTTTTGGAACTGTCATTTGTTCTAAAGCTGCTAATGATTTACGCGCTTTAACTTGTTGAATTGTTTGAATAATTGCATTTAAAAAAACAATTGAAATAATAACCAAAAAGTCAATTAAATGTACTTCATTTGAGATTACTTTTTCAATTACAACTGAGCTAATTCCTGCGACAATTAGAATTATTGAAAGGGGGTCTAATAAGGCTAATAAAATTAAAACAATTCATGGTTTATTTTTTGGTTTTGGTAACTCATTCTTCCCATTTTGCGTTAATCTTTCTTGAGCGGTTTGTTTTGATAATCCTTTATCTAAATTAGTTGATAATTCTTTTACTAATTCTTCGTTTTCTCGATTAAATCACATCTAATTCAACGCCTGCTTTCTAGTTTTACTTAATATAATTATAATCTAATTCTAGCGATGTCACCAATAAATTAAATTTTCTGTTTTTAACAATAAAAAAACATCTAAGATTAATCTTAGATGTTTTAGCGATTAAAACTAGGCTTTCCCTTTGCTTCCAAATCATTCAGTTAATTCATTAAAAGTATCTTTAATTGCGTCACAACCTGGTTTTAATAATTTACGTGGATCAAATCCTTTTCCATTTTCTGGTAAGTCTTTTCCTGCTTCAATATATTTTCTTGTTGCCTGCGCAAAAGCGATTTGTAATTCTGTATTAACATTAATTTTACTAATTCCTAATGAAATTGCATGAATTACTTGTTCTTTTGGAATTCCACTTCCCCCGTGTAACACCATTCCAAGTTTTGCTGCTGCTTGAATTTGTTCTAAGGCTTCAAAATTTAATCCTTTTCATCCTGCTGGATATGGTCCATGAATGTTCCCAATTCCAGCTGCTAAAAAATCAATTCCAGTTGCAACCATAATTGTTGCTTCTTTTGGATCAGCGATTTCCCCTGTCCCAACAACTCCATCTTCTTCTCCACCAATTGTTCCAATTTCCGCTTCAACTGAAACTTCATAGTGTTTTGCATATAATAATACTTCTTTTGTATTACTCAAGTTTTCTTCAAATGGATGATGACTTCCATCATACATTACTGATGAGAATCCAGCATCAATTGCTTTTTTACAACTTTCTACAGTTTGACCATGGTCTAAATGTAACGCTACAGGAACGGTAATTTGTAATGCGTCTAGTAATTCATTTACTAAGCTAGCAACAACTTTATACCCTCCCATGTATTTAATTGCTCCTTCTGAAGCTCCTAAAATAATTGATGTATTACTTGCTTGGGCTGCTTCTAATAATGATTTTGTTCACTCTAAGTTATTAATATTAAAATGTCCAACAGCATATTTCCCTTTATGCGCTTTATCTACAATCCCACTTGCATTCACTAATCTTGAATGATATATTCTTGCCATTTTAATTTTTCCTCTCTTTAAATTATGTTCTATGACTTCTTTTATTATAACTCTTTTTTTAAAAAGTAACATCAAACAGATATTTTTATTATGAATTATTACAATTTACCTAAATTTACCATTTTATTTATAATTATTATCAACTTTTTATTTAAAACTATTATCATTAAAAAATCTTATGCTATGATATGTGTATTATATGGCAACATATAATACACATATATTTATTAACATGGATAGTTTACTTTCCAATTAATAAATATATAAATCCATTCATAAATAGTTTTTCATAGTTTTTCTATAGGATTATTGCAACAGCAATAATCTTTTTTATTTTAATTTTTGACAATCAGGGCAATAATACGTTCCCCGACCATTAATAAATATTTTTAAAATTGTTGTTGCACAAAGTGGACAAGCTTTTTTTGCTTGACCATGGACTTGTAATTCATTAACAAATTTACCATCAATTCCTGGTTCAGGATGATATGTAGCAATGGTTGTTCCTCCCGCAGCAATCGCTTGGGTTAAAACAGCTCGAGTATTATCGATAATATTTTGATAATCTTGGTCGTCAAGATTTTTTGTTTTTTCCCCAGGATGAAGTTTTGACGCAAATAAAATTTCATTAGCATAAATATTACCAATCCCAACAATAACATTTTGTTCTAACAAGGTTGTTTTAATTGGTTGATTTTTATTAGCTCAGTATTTTTTTAAATATGCAACAGTAATATTTTGATCAAACGGTTCTAATCCTAATTTATTTAATGGCGGGTTTGTTAAATAATTAACTTTATCATATAAATGCATTGTTCCAAATTTACGGGTATCATGATAACGCAATTGCATTTCCCCATCCAATTCAAAAATAACCATGATATGTTTTCACTCACCATCATCGTCTTTTTGGTTAAAATAATATTTCCCTTCCATTCGTAAATGACTAATTAAAACATAGTCATTTAAAATAATTAAAAGATGCTTCCCCATTCGTTCAACATCATTAATTGTTTGGCCAATCACTTTTTCCCGGAAAGTTTCCGGATTATCGGTTTTAATAATCTTATTTCAAAAAATTAAACAATCTGTAATTGTTCGTCCTTTGAGATTTTTTAATAAAATTTTACGAACCGTTTCAACTTCTGGTAATTCTGGCATACTTAATCCTTCTTTCTTTTTGTAAAGTACTTATATTATAATTTTATTTTAATTGATATCAAGATGTTCCTTCTGCCATGTCAACAGTTAATTTAACACTTAGTTTTGTTGAATTTTCCATTAAATCTTTCACCAAAGCTTTTACTTGTGTTAATTCTGTTTTTGGGATTTCAAAAATTAGTTCATCGTGAATTTGAGCAATAATTTTTGTTTTTAACTTTAAACGTAGTAATTCTTGATCAATATTTTTTAAAGCAATTTTAATAATATCAGCCGCTGTTCCCTGAATTGGCATATTCATTGCAATCCGTTTGCCAAATTCACGTTGCATATAATTAGCATCATTAATTTCTGGAACATAGCGTTTACGGTTAAACATTGTAACAACATAACCATTATTCTTACAAAACTCAACTTGGCTATCAATAAAATTTTTAATTGTCGGGAATTGTTGATAATAATTTTGAATAATTTCTTTTGCTTGCGGGACAGAAATATTTAAATCATTTGCTAGTCCAAAATCACTAATCCCATAAATAATTCCAAAATTAACTGCTTTTGCACTTCGACGAATTGCTGGGGTAATTTCCGCTCTTTTTAAATTGAAAATTTTCATCGCCGTATTAGTATGAATATCTTCACCAGCATTAAAAGCTGCTAACATATGGTCATCTTTTGACATATCAGCTAAAATTCGTAATTCAATTTGTGAATAATCTGCTGATAATAAAATATTATCTTCCGATGAGACAACAAAAATTTTACGAACTTCTTTTTGAATTTCATCGCGAATACTAATATTTTGCATATTAGGTTCAACTGAGGATAATCGTCCTGTTACTGTTAAAGTTTGTTTATAAATTGTATGAACTTTCCCATCTTGGAAAAGGTACTTTTCCATGCCTTTTAAATATGTTGAATATAATTTTTGATATTTACGATAATCCAAAATTTTACTAATAATTGGGTGACTTAACTTAATTGTTTCTAAAACTTCTTGGGCTGTTGACCCTTTCTTGTAATCTTTTAATTGTAAATCTTGATACAATAATTCTGATAATTGTTTAGGAGAATTAGGATTCACTTCTTTATTGGCAATTGTATTAATTTCGCGGTTTAAATCATTAACAATTTGTTCAATTCGAACAGTTTGTTTTGATAACTCCTGTTGGTCAACTTTCACCCCTGCTCGTTCCATTCGTGCTAAAGCAAATGTTGTTGGCAATTCAATATCATAATACAACTGGTACTGATTATTATTTGTTAATAATGTAACAATCTTTTCGCGTAGCATGTGAATGTAATTAGCTTTCTCCCCAATAAAGTAACTTAATTTATTAAGATCTGTTGGAATCGTTTTTTTAACCCCTTTACCATAAAATAATTCATCAGATAAAATTTGTTTTTTAGCAAATAAATTAATGTAATTATCAAGAGTATTTCTTGTATTTGAATTATAAATATAACCAGCTAACATCATGTCATAACTAATATTATTAATGGTAATGTTATCACGCCCTAACCCAACAATTAAGCTTTTGGCGTTATAAGTAAATTTTTGATAATTTTCGTTTGCTAAAAAAGCGTGAAAACTTGTATCAAATTTAGCACTCGTGTAATCAAAATAGAAAATACCATGAGAATTAACAATCCCAAACCCAATAAGTTCTGAGAGATGATAATTTTCATCAAACAATTCTAAAAAAACAGTTGTCCCATCTTCATTTCATTGCTCATTTCATTCTGTAATAACTTTAACTTCTAAACTCTGTTTGACTGGTTCATTATTATTGTAAAGTTTTGTAACATAGGAATTCATATTATATTTTAAATAAAAATCTAGTAATTTTTCTTTGTTAACTTCTAGTTTACTAAAAGCAAAATCTCCTAAATCTAAATCACATAAAATTGTTGCTACTTTTTTACATAATAACGCTTCATCTTGATGACTAATTAAATTATTTTTTAAATTACCCTTAATATTGTCAATATTTTGATAAATATTTTCAATCGTTTGATATTCCTTAATTAGTTTAATCGCTGTTTTCCCACCAACTCCCGGAATTCCTTTTAAATTATCTGAGGGATCGCCCATTAAACCTTTTAAATCAGGAACTTGTTCGGGACTAACTTCTCATTTATTTAATAGCGCTGTTTTATCAAAAATATCAGCACTATCCCCTTGGCGTGGGATTAAAATATTTGTTTTATCGGTAATTAATTGAAATAAATCTTTATCACTTGATAAAATATCAACATAATAGTTTTGCGCTTCAGCTTGTTTTGCTAAACAACCTAATAAGTCATCCGCTTCATATCCTTCTTTTTCTAGGTATGGGATTTGGTAACTATCCAAAAATTCTTTGACAATTGGGAATTGTTGCACTAGTTCTTCTGGGGCTTTACTTCGTCCTGCTTTATAATCAGTAATTAAGTCATGGCGAAAATTAACTTTTCCTTTATCAAAAGCAACAACAACACTATAATAATTATTATCTTTTAAGATTTTATTTAACATATTAGCAAAAGCATAAACGGCATTCGTTGGGGTTCCATCTAAACTTTTTAACATTTCCCCGCTGTATGCTGTCGCATAAAAGGCGCGAAAGATTAATGAGTTTCCATCAATTAGTAAAATTTTATTCATTGTAATTTCTCCTTCCTTCAATTATAACTGATATAATTAATTTCAAAATTATTTCTTACCAAACTAAAAAAGAACCCCCACTCCCCGCGAGCATAACATGACTATAATTATTTTTTAAAGCTTGATATTTTTTCGCTAACTGCGGATTAAGATCAAAAGCTGGCTGTTGAAGGATATTATAATAGTTATTATTTCTATTAACTAGTTTTTGATAATAATCATATTTTTGATCTAATTGTTGAAAAACTGCTTGGGCATATGAAGGAATTTCAGAATTAATAATCTTAACATTTGTGATGGCAAATTTTTTAATTTGTTTCTTTGTTAATAGTTTTATTTTATTACCAACCCCTGATACAACTGCTGGCTTTGCAAAATAGAAAAAAAGCGCATCAGAACCAAGTTGTTTAACAATTTTTTTAACTTTTTTTGTTAAAAAATTAATTTTAAAAAAAGTACAACATAGTTTAATTACCCCAACCGCATTACTAGCAGAAAAACCTAACCCTGATCCAACTAAACTATTTTTTTCAAGTTCAAAATGCAAGGGAAATTCTCCAGTCTCTGGAAAAACCCTAACAAATAAATCGTAAGCCTTTAAGAGGCTATTATTATTGCAATCAATTAAAGGATTATTTGTTGTCACATACGTTTTAGCGATTGTACTTGGGGTTAAAATAATCCGGTCAAATTGTTTCTCATAGGGAAACATAATTGTTCTAACCTTATGAAGTTTTTGCCCTCGTTTTAATCTTTTAACATCAAGTTTTGTATTAATTTTACCAAAAGTTTTAATTTCAATTATTTTATTTGTCATGTTATTCACCCTTGGTAAATTTGATAAAAATCATTTAAGCTTAAATTTTCAGCCCGTAAATTTAGATTATATCCTAAATTATTTAAAACAGTTGTTGCTAGGGTTTTATCTTTTGTTATTGTAGCAAAATTATTTAAAATTGTTTTTCGCTTGTGGGCAAATAAAGTGCGAATAAATTCTAAAAATTTTGTTTCATTATCAATTACTAAGTTTTTTTTATTAAAAGTAAACGCCAACACAATACTATCAACTTTTGGGACAGGAAAGAAATTATTTTTCCCAACTAAACAAACTTTCTTAATATCACAATAATATTGACAAACAACTGATAAATTATTATATTGTTTATTATTTGGTTGGGCTAGAATTCGCTCGCCAACTTCTTTTTGCATCATTAAAATTAAAACTTTAATTTTTGGATTACTACTTGTTAACAATTTAAAAATAATTGGGGAAGTAATATAGTAAGGTAAGTTTGAAATAACGTTAACAACGTTAAAATCATCAAATTCTGCTGCCAATAATTGATTAATATCAACTTTTAAAATATCAGCTTTAATAATTTTTAAATTTTGGTGGTGAGCATATTTTTGTTGTAAAAATAAAACAAGTTTAGGATCAATTTCAATCACAACAACTTTGCCGGCTTTAATAATTATTTTATCGGTTAAAGCCCCCATTCCTGGCCCGATTTCAAGAATCGCTGTTTGTTCGGTGATGTTAGCAGCGTCAACAATATTATTAATAATATGCTTATTTTTTAAAAAGTTTTGCCCTTTACTTTTTTGGGGAATAATATCTTGCTTATTGTATTTTGTTGTTTGTTGCATTGTTTTTTTCCTCCAAAATTGTTCTAAGTTCTGTTTGTGTAATATTTAAATAAGTTAACCATTTATAAGTTTTTTTATTATTAACTGGTGGCCAATTATAATATGTTTGTAAAATTCGACGTTTATTACTATCCTCTACTATATTAACATATTCAGTTCAACTTAAACTAGGGTTATTATCGCCAGTAAATTGGATGACATTTCCTAAACTAGTTTTAATGTCCTCATCGCTAGCTTGGGCAATCCCCACTTTTTTATTACGAATCGCCTTATTTTTATCAATAAAAGCATGGTAACAATTATTATCTAAATAACTGCTAACAATATCACGAATTTTTTGACCTGGATAATCAGGGTCGGTAAAAATAATAATTTTATTTGTTAAACTCAGTTTTTTAATTAATGCTAAAGTTGCTGGGGAAATTGCGCTGCCGCTTGTTTCAATTGTCGCAATGGTTGGAAAAATATTTTTTATTTTAGCAGTATCGGTTTTTCCTTCCACAACAATGACTATTTTTTCCACAACTTTCCTCCAATAAAACTTTTCCTTATATTTATACCATTTTTGTAGTATAATTACATTACAGTATTATTTTAAAATATTAAATTTAAATTAGAAAATTAGGAGGCATTAATAAATATGGCTAATTATAAATTTGGAAAAGAGTACTCATTTCTAGCACTAGATCTTGGAACAGCAAATACAATTGCTTATGTTTCAGGACAAGGAATTGTCTATAATGAACCGTCATTAATGGCATATGATACATTGACTAACTCTTTAATAGCCTTGGGGACTGAAGCGTATAAAATGATTGGGAAAACCCATGATCACATTCGAATGGTAACACCATTAGTAGATGGAGTTATTTCAGATATGGAAGCAGCCCAAGATTTACTAAAACACATTTTTGGACGTTTAAAATTATCAAACATTTGAAAAAATGCGATTGTTGTTTTAGCATGTCCTAGTGGGGTTACTGAATTAGAACGTAGTGCATTAAAAGCAATTGCAAAAGATATGGGGGCAAGTTATGTTTTAGTTGAGGAAGAAGTAAAACTAGCAGCTTTAGGAGCTGGAATTAACATTGGTTTAGCACAAGGTAACTTAGTAATTGATATTGGTGGGGGAACAACAGATATTGCGATTTTATCAGCAGGAGATATTGTTATTTCACGTTCAATTAAAGTGGCCGGAAATCATTTTGATGCAGAAATTCAAAAATACATTCGTGCAGAATACAACGTTTTAATCGGAATTAAAACAGCAGAACAAATCAAAAAAGATATTGGATCATTAATTAAATTAGTAAATGAAAAACCAGTTCGTGTCTTTGGACGTGATATTATTACTGGTTTACCACGAGAAGTATTAGTAAAACCAGAAGAAATTAAAAACGTTTTATTAGCACCATTCTCAAGAATTACTGATTTATTAGTTGAAGTGCTTGAACAAACACCACCTGAATTAGCGGGAGACGTAATCCGTAATGGAATTACAATTTGTGGTGGAGGAGCTTTAATTAGAGGAATTGTAAAATACTTTGAATCAATTTTCCAATTAAAAGTTCGTACAGCAACAGACCCATTAATGTGTGTAATTGAAGGAGCCAAAACTTACGAGAAAAAACTTGGTGCTTTAGTCGAGCGCATTGAATTAATCGATGCAACAGAATATAAAATTTAAAGTGCGTTTGCACTTTTTTTATTTTTACGGAAAAAATATAGGAAATATAAATAATTGCAAAATCTTCTATACTTTTTTTAAAATAAAAGGTAAAATCTTAGTGTACTTTTGCAATTTTATTTTAGATAGTAAATATTGCAAAATTAATTTCAACTTATATAATAAAATTAATATATGGTGAAAAACATTATGTTAGATTTATATTAAATTATTTAAGTATAAACTGTCGGAAGGAGAATTACTAAAATGGCAATAACAGACGTATTAAAACAAACATTTAACATCCAACAAAGACCACCAAGAAAATTTATTGCAATTGACTTAGGAACAACTAAATCAATCGCTTACATTTCAGGTAAAGGGATTATTTTTAATGAAGCATCAGTAATGGCTTACGAAGTTGGAACAAAAAAATTAGTTGCAATTGGTGATGATGCCAAAAAATTAATTGGAAAAACACACGATAAAATCGAGATTTTTACACCATTAAAAAATGGAGCAATTACAGATTTAAGTGTTGCTGAAGAATTTATTCAACATATCTGTAATAAAGCAAGAGTTGCTGACTTATGAAAAGGAGCAATTGTCTTAATTGCTTGCCCAAAAGGAGTAACAGATTTAGAAAAAAAAGCACTTATTGATATGTGTAAAAACTTAGGAGCAGATTTTGTTGAAGTTGAAGAAGACTCATTAATGAGTGCCTTAGGAGTTGGGGAAAACATTTTTGCACCAAAAGGAACATTCATTCTTGATATTGGTGGGGGAAAATCAAGCTGTGCAATTATCTCAGCTGGTGGAATCGTTGAAAGCCGTTCAATTAAAATTGCTGGAAACTACATTGATGAAGAAATCATGAAATTTGTTCGTGCAAAACACACAATTTCAATTGGAATTGTAACTTCAGAACAAATTAAAAAACAAATTGGATCATTATTTAAAACAAAAGATTCAAAAAAAATGGTAATCTTTGGTCGTGATGTTGTAACTGGAATGCCAAAAGAAACAGAAATTACAGATACTGAAATTAGAAAATTATTAGTAAGTATCTTTGCTTCAATTACGGAGTTAGTTACTGATGTGTTAGAAAAAACACCTTCAGAATTAGCTGGTGATGCTGTTGCTAACGGAATTATTATTACTGGAGGTTCTTCACAAATTAGTGGAATGAAAGACTACTTTGCTGATTACTTCAAAATACCTGTACGTGTTGCAAAAAACAGCCAAACAGCTGTAATTGATGGATGCATCGCTTATGAAAAAAATATTCGTCAACGTCTAATTGATGAAAACAAAAAAAACAGATAAAAATACTAAACATCAAAATAAAACAAATAATAAAAAGTTTTATAACGATGTTTTTTTTATGCTTTCTCCCATTTTCTACAAGCAAAAAATCCTTCTTTTTAAAAATATGATATTATTTAAATAATCAAAAATAATATTTGGGAGGATAACAAAATGAAAAAAATACTAGCATTATTAGGATTAATTACCCTTTCAACTGCTCCAGTAACAAGTCTTGTTAGTTGCTCAACAATTGATTATAAAATTAAACATTCTTTTGCAAGTTGAACTTTTTCAACTAAAATTGATAGCCCAATTTATGGCCCTGTTTTTAAAGGTGGAGAAATTAATGATGATAAATGATTTTTCTACTGATTTATGGCCCAATACATGCATGCAGCTCAATATCAAAAAATTGATATTACTTTTTACCAACTAACAAATAATACTGTTAGTTCAAACATTCCTGTCCCAGAAAGTTTAGATATTTGAGAATTACTTAATAATAAATTTTGATTTGAAACTATTGTTAATTTTGTAAATAATAATAAAATTAACCACTTATATTTAACAACTGTTTTAATTTACTTGGCGATTTATAATCCAATTATGGCTTTGACCCCTACCGCTTTATTTACAACCGATTATCATAATGGAATAATTAACATTGCATATAATTATGATAATATTGGGGAAATTAATGATTACAAGAAAAAAATGAAAAGTCAGTATGAACAACTAATTAATGAAGAAATTAGTGTTAAATATCCTGATCTAATCCCCTATTTTTTATCGATTTCTGAAGCAAATAGTAAAATTGAACAATTAATTAATAGTCTAATCCAAGTAATGATTATCTTGCAAGCTAAATTTACAATAATTATTAATATTTTAACTTAATTATTTTATTATTTTCTTATTAAGGTTAACAGCAATATTGTGCATATCATTTTTATTTCGTGCTGTTAAGATATAACCATACCAATAAAATATTTAAGGAGGACGTAAAAATGAAAATTTTATTAGTTGGTGCTCAAGGTCGGTTAGGAAAACATCTAATGACCGAACTAACAAAAGAAAACATCACAGTATTAGTTTTTAACGGTGACGCAAAAAGTCTAACCGCTTTGGAAGAACAAGCAATTGGTGTTGAGGTAATTGTCTCAACAGTTGGAGCAAATAGTATTGAGGAGTTTGACTTAATTGCTCAAAATATTATTACTGTAGCTAAAGCCAATCATCAACGGGTAGTTTGAAGCGGTGGGGCTGCTTCATTATGAACAAAAGACAACACTCGCTTAGTTGATACACCAGTAAATGTCTTTCCAGAAGCAATGCAAGGATGAATCCCTGCTGTCTTTGGCCATGCAAAAGTTTTAGAATTGTTTAAAAATAGTGAGATTGATTGATCATACATGTCTCCTGCGTTAGACTTTCAAGATGTTAACCCTTGTGGAAACTATTTAGCAAAAGCTAGTGACAAAGCTTTATACAATGCTAGTGGTATTAGTTTTGCAAGTTATGCAAATGGTGCTAAAGCATTAGCGGCAGAAATTATTAATCCCCAATTTATCCATCATCGTTTTACAATTATCGAGGAGTTTTAATGAACTTAGCAACAAACGAAGAATATCAAATTATTAAAGCAAAAAATCCTGCTTATCAGGGTTATTTTTGCTATGGTAATTTTAATACCAAAATTTTTTGCCTTGTAACTTGTAATTCAAAAAAACCATTACAAAAAAATTGTATTATCTTTCAAAATATTACCGAAGCTTTTGCCAATAACTACCGCCCCTGTAAAGGGTGCACCCATATCCCAACCACCAAATATCAATACACAACGAACTGGATTATTGAATTAGAACAATATTTAAATGAAAACTATTATTATGATCTTAGTCTTGACTTTTTAGCTGATAATATTGGCATTAACAAATATCATTTAGTCCATCGATTTAAAGCAGTTTATCAAACAACACCAATAAACTATTTAATTGAAAAACGTTTAGTAGCAGCATTAACTTTAATTAAAAATGGTTTATCAATTAGCGATGCTGCTTTTCGGGTTGGTTTTAAATCTTATCATTACTTTGCTCGTTGTTTCAAAAAACATTACCAATATTCTCCTGGGGAAATTAAAAAATAATATCATTAATTTGATTAGAAACTAAATTTCTTTTTTTTCCGGAAATGTGTTATAATATTTGAGTATTGTATACTTTATATTCAAACGAATAAAGCCATGCAATTCATTTTTTGACGAAAAGGTCAAAGTAAATATTTTATTAATTGTAGTAGGAGGAAAAAATTAATGGCACTATTTAATAGTACAGGAAACAAAAAACCAACTTTCGTTTCTATGGACTTAGGAACTGCTAATACTTTAGTATACGTTGCTGGGTCAGGGATCGTTTATAACGAGCCTTCAATCGTTGCTTACAAAATTAAAGAAAACAGAATTATTGCTGTAGGTAATGAAGCATACAAAATGATTGGTAAAGGAAACAAATCAATTAGAATTGTTCGCCCAATGGTTGACGGAGTTATTACAGATATTAGAGCAACTGAAGCTCAATTAAGATACATCTTTGGAAAATTACGTATTTCAAAACAATTACGTCACTCAATTATGTTATTAGCTTGTCCATCTGTAATTACAGAATTGGAAAAAGCAGCGTTGAAAAAAATCGCAACTAACCTAGGAGCAAACAAAGTCTTCGTTGAAGAAGAAGTTAAAATGGCTGCTCTTGGAGGAGGAGTTGATATCTACAAACCTGTTGGAAACTTAGTAGTTGATATGGGTGGGGGAACAACAGATATAGCTGTTATTGCTTCAGGAGATATTGTATTATCAAAATCAGTTAAAGTTGCTGGAAACTATTTAAATGATGAAATTCAAAAATTCATTCGTTCACAATATGGACTAGAAATTGGTTCAAAAACTGCTGAACAAATTAAAATTGAAATTGGATCATTATCAAAATATCCAGATGAAAGAAGAATGAAAGTGTATGGACGTGACGTAGTTTCAGGATTACCTCGTGAAATCGAAGTTACACCAGAAGAAATCAGAGAGGTATTAAAAGTACCAGTTTCAAGAATTATTGACTTAACAGTTCAAGTATTAGAAGAAACACCACCTGAATTAGCTGGAGACATCTTCAGAAATGGAATTACAATCTGTGGAGGGGGTGGCCTAATTAAAGGGGTTGACCGTTACTTTACAGATACATTACAATTACCAGCAAAAATTGGTGAACAACCATTATTAGCTGTAATTAATGGTACTAAAAAATTCGAATCAGATATTTTTGATATTTTAAGACAAGAAGCTATGCACACTAAAGAATTAAATTACTAAAATTTAATTAGTGTTAAAGTTATCACAATTTATTAATTAAATTGTAATTAAGGTACTTAAAAATTATTAAGGAGGAAAATAGCGTGAAACCAGATTCTAGACCATTTATTTCCCTTGATTTAGGAACAGCTAATATTTTAGCTTATGTTTCAGGACAAGGAGTTGTCTACAATGAACCATCATTAATGGCATATGATAACAAAACTAATACCCTAGTTGCATTAGGAAAAAGTGCATATGACATGATTGGAAAAACACATGATCAAATTAGAATGGTAACACCATTAGTTGATGGAGTTATCGCAGATATGGAAGCTGCACAAGATTTATTAAAACACATTTTCTCAAGAATGAAAATGATGAACATTTGAAAAAACTCAGTTGTTTTACTAGCATGTCCTAGTGGAGTTACTGAATTAGAAAGAGAAGCCTTAAAAAATGTTGCGCGTGATATGGGAGCTGATTTAGTTATTATTGAAGAAGAAGCTAAAATGGCTGCTTTAGGAGCAGGAATCAACATTGATTTACCACAAGGTCACTTAATTATTGATATCGGTGGAGGAACAACTGACTTAGCTATTATTTCATCAGGAGATATTGTAGTTTCAAGATCAATTAAAGTTGCTGGAAACCACTTCGATGATGATATTCGTAAATATATTCGTTCAGAATACAACATTGCAATTGGGCAAAAAACTGCTGAAGACGTTAAACGCTCAATTGGTTCATTAGTAAAATACCACAATGAACGTTCAATGCAAATTTATGGACGTGATATTGTTTCAGGATTACCAAAAGAAGCAAAAATTACTTCAGAAGAAATCAGAAATGTCTTATTAAACGCCTTTTCAAAAGTTACAGACTTAGTAATTGAATTATTAGAAAATACACCACCTGAATTAGCTGGAGATATTATGCGTAATGGAATTACAATCTGTGGAGGGGGAGCATTAATTAGAAATATTGATAAATACTTCTTTGATATTTTCCAATTACCAACAAAAACTGCCTCAGATCCATTAAACTGTGTTATTGAAGGTACAAAAGTGTATGAAAAAGTTATTAAGAAAAACATTGAAAACGGTAAATATGACGGACAAAAAAGAGATTTATTATCATCACTTGGTAAAAAAAGAAAATAATGAATCACGATTAAAAGATATTTAATTAAATATCTTTTTTTATTTATCTTTATATTTTTTTAAAAAAAAGTATTAATTTCTCTTTTTTTAATTTAAAATTAAAGTGTAAGGTTTTCTTACAGGGAGATACTAAACAATGCAAAAACAACTTTTATTAATTAGAGATCGAACAAAGTAGATTTTTAGTAACTAAGTTGTTTTTTTCTTTGTTTATTTGAAAAATGGACATTAATTTTAAAAGGAGATTATCTTAATGAAAAAAATACTTTCAGTTCTTGCGACAACATCAATTATGACAGCCGCAACATCATCGGTTGTTGCTTGTAATAGTGGGAATAATTTAATTATTACTTTTATCCCCTCACGTGACCCAATTGAGGTTTTAAAAACAGTTAAACCACTAGAAAATTTATTGAAAGCTAAATTAAAAGAAAAAGATAGTAGTTTTTCAATGAATATTAAAATTATAACTTCAACAAGTTATGAAGCAGCTGGGGAAGCTTTAAAGAATGGTAAAACAGCTTTAGTCTTCTTACCAACAGGAACTTATTCAAATTACCGTGGTACAATCCAGGAAAACGGAACTTATGACAAAGCCGGAGTTCTATTATCTGCTGCTCGTGCCTCAATGATTCCGGATTTAAACTATTTTAAAAATAACTTAGAGGCAGCGGAATCAACTGAAATTAATCCAACAGATTCATGAGGAATTGCCAAAGAATATAATGAAATTACTGATAAACATAAAATTACTTCACCAGATCAAGCTAGTGAATTATTAGAAAATCAGACCGAAGAAGCGCAATATTATCGTTCATTGATTTATGCTAATAAAGATTTCTTAGCAAAAAATAATTATGATTTAAATAAATTTACAACACCAGAAGAATATAAAACGGCAACAGTTGATTTATTACAAAAAGCTCTTAATGATAAAAAATTATTCTTAGGAAAAGGAACAACTTCAAATGCTTCAGTATTATATCCATTATTATGAATGAAAAATACATTAGGAATAGAAGATGATAACACAATTGCCCAGTTCTATACTCAAAAACAAGAACAACAAAGTTATACTCAAATTGCTAGTTCCCTTGCAACTGGGCAAGCTGCAATTGGGGTTGGTTATGGAGATATTCGTCGTGATATTTTAAATAGTGCTGATATCCAAAAAGCTTATGAAAAAGTTGCTGTAATTGGAGCAAGTAATGCTATTTTAAATGATGGAATTGAATATTCACGTCAATGATTTTCAGGACGTGATGATTTATTAGCTAACCTTCGCACATCATTTAAAGATTTAATTGCAGATAAAAACAATAAAAACATCTTTGATGTCTATAGCCATACTAGTTATAGTTCACCAGCTGATAATGCAACTGGCCCACAAATTACCGCTTGAGAAGCAAACCTAGACTTACTTTATACTAATGCTAATAAAGTTTTAAAACCAATTACTGATATCATTAAAGATGTCGCATAGTCAAAGGAAATAGAAATGATAAAGTTTGAAAATGTTAATAAAGTCTGGCCAAATGGTGTTCATGCCTTAAAAGATGTTAATCTTGAAATTTCAGAAGGAGAATTTGTTGCTGTCATTGGCTTATCAGGAGCAGGAAAAACTACGTTATTAAGAACAATTAATAAAATGAACACTATTAATTCAGGAACAATTAATATTACCGTGAATGAAAAAAATAAAGCTGGTAAGGTTGAGCAAGTTAGCTACCTAGTAAATAAATTGAGTGGTCGTAAACTACGTCGACTACGAACAAAAATTGGTTTAATGTCCCAGGATTATAATAATATTGGCCAACAAACAGTTTTAAAAAATGTCTTAAATGCCCGTGTTGCGAAAATGGGCTTTTGACAAAGTTTGATTGGTTGATTTACTAAAAAAGATAAGATTATTGCCCTATCTTCTTTAGAAAAACTCCATATTCTTGATCGTGCATATATTCGTGCAGAAAACTTATCTGGCGGGCAACAACAAAGAATTGCTCTAGCTAGAACATTGGCCCAAAAACCACAATTGATTATTGCCGATGAACCTGTTTCTGCCTTGGACCCAATTTTAGCTAATCAAGTAATGAATGATTTTAAGCGAATTAATGAAGAGGAAAAAATCATTGTTATTATGAATATTCACCACGTGGAATTAGCTTTAAAATATGCAACAAGAATTGTTGGGGTTAAAGCTGGGGAAATTGTTTTTGATGGAAAAGCAAAAGATGTTACACCAGAAATATTAAAAGATATTTATGGTGAGACATATGAAAAAACAGAATAAAAATGTTTCGTCGTAAACTAACCGCCCTTTCATCAACAAAACCCCTTGTTATTAATCATCACCCTGTCTATCGCCCTAAGAAAATATTTTTCTGGTCCTTATTTATTGTTATTGTAGTTCTTGTTATTTTAGGATTTCAATTTATTAGTCCCGACTGAGGCGAATTCTTTACTAGTTTCGCTGGGTTAGGAGAACGAATTAAGGAATTATTACACTGGGATTTTAATGCTTTTAAAGAAATCCCGGCAATTGGCCAACAAAAAAGTTTCCTGGCGCGTTCATTTATTTCAATTTGAGATACAATTGTTATGGCGTTATCAGGAACTGTGATTGGAATTATTATTGCTGTTCCAGTTTCAATTCTGGCCTCAAAAAATATTATTAATAATACTTTTTTCAATCGTTTTTGTAAAATTCTACTAGCAATTTTCCGAACAATTCCTTCATTTGCATACGCATTAATTTTGGTTGGATTCTTTGGATTTAATAACTTAACTGTTTCAATTGCTGTTGCAATCTTTACTTTTGCGATTAGTGCCAAAATGTTATACGACAAAATTGAACAAGTTAAAATGGCTCCCTTTGAAACAATGTTAGCAACCGGAGCAAATCGCTTCCGTTCATTCCGTGCCGCAATCTTTCCGCAAGTAATTCCTCATATTTTATCAACTGTTTTTTATGCCTTAGAAACTAATCTTCGTTATATTTCAATTATCGGATTAGTGGCAAAAGTTGGAATTGGGAATTTAATTGACAATAATGCTCAATTACAGCAATGAGATCGTGTTGGTTGATTATTATTTCTGTTAATTTTAACAATAGTTTGTTTAGAGATTTTAATCTATGTCTTACGAAAATGAGTTATTTTTGACCAAGATAAAATTTTAGATGAAAAAGAACGCAAAAAAATGTTAAATCCAACCCTTCGTCGCACAAGAAAAAATAATTTATTATTTTATTATAATGAGATTATTCTTGCCGATTGAAAAAATAAAAAAGAAGGTCTTTATAAACAATATCAGCAAAAAGCAATAACAAAAGAACAGTTTACCGTTAAAAAAGAGGCATTAAAACTGGAACGTAAAACTTTAATTACCCAGGCAAAAAAAGAATACTTTGAACGCTTAGCTATTGATCAGCAAAAATTTTTAGAAATTAAATCAGCTTATCCAGCAACCCCTAAAAAATGATTTATATATAGTGAAAAAGTTGGACAACTAGTTCGCTATGACAAACTTTATTTAGCAGAATTTGCCGTTGAAATGACTTATCAAAAACAAAAATTATTACAAGAAACAAAACAAGCAATAAACCTAAAACATGACCAGTTTATTGCAAATTTAACTGTAGAAAAAGTTTATCAAAAACAACCATTTGGTTGAATTAAAAGAGTTGTTTTAATTGCAATTATGTTTGGGTTATTTATCTATTCTTTAACTACAATTGAATGAGGCTTAGCAAATTCTGAAACAATTGCTAAAACGTTGCAAAACATTGCTCGAATGTTTGATATTTCCTGATGAACTTTATTTGGTACAGAAAATGGTGCTGGGAGTACAGTTCCCTACTCAGTAATTTACTTAATTTGAGAAACAATTATGATTGCCGCGGTTGGAACTTTTATTGGGGTTATTATCGCTCTAATCCTAGGAACTTTGGGATCAGAAAACGTTGTCAATAAATATGTTGCAAAAATCTTTGTTATTATTGCCACTGTTATTCGCCCAATTCCATCATATTTATATGCTATTATTCTTATTTCCTTAACAGGAATTGGTGAATTCACCGGCGCTTTAGCATTAGCAATTGCAACAGCTGGAATGTTATCAAAATATATCCGAGAAATGTTTGATGATGTTGATATGAATATTGTTAAAACGTTGGCGGCAACTGGGCTAACAAATGGCCAAAAATTCCGTTATGGGGTCTTGCCACAAGTTAATTCTGGAATTATGTCATGAATTATCTATCGTTTTGAAATTAATATTAAAGAAGCGACACTATTAGGAATTGTTGGAGCTGGAAATATGGGGTATGTCTTACAAGCATACTTTAACAGTGGCCTATTTGAAGACTTTGGCGCATTGCTATTTGGAATTATTATTATTTCATTATTATTAGAATGACTTTCAAATGTTGTACGAGACAAAATTAACTATAATCGTGATCCTAAAACAGTACATTGATTAAAAAAAGTAATTAGACGCACAGAAGCACCTAGTTATGCAATTAATGCTAAAATGCTTGGTTATACAACAACAGATGTTCCTTTTAATGAATTAAAAGCCTTGTACATTTTAACAAACATTAATATTTTCCGAACAGCATGAAAAATAAAAAAAATCGAAAAAATTAGTTGAACAAAAGCTTATCAATTAAGTTACTGTCAAACTTTTAACATTAAAGCTGATAAAACAACTGCTAATTTAAAAGAACTTATTAAAGAACATAATGGTCAATATAATGATGCAATTAAAAAAGTGAAAGAAAATCGCCATTATGAAATAAAACAAATTAAATTAAAACAAGATAGTCAAATCAAAAAGTTAAAAATAAAATTTAAAAAAGATTGAAAAAATAATAACAAGTGTAAAGAACGCTGAGAATTATGAAAACAATTCCGCCTTGATTGCCAATTAATTAAGGCAACAAGTAAACATAAAAAATTAAGTCATATTTAAGGAGAAGTATATGTTTGAACAACTTTTAAAAATTTTAAAAGATCATGACAATTTTATTATTTTGCGCCATATTGAACCCGATTGTGATGCATTAGGAAGCCAATTAGGACTCAAAACATTGTTAAATGATAATTTCCCAACTAAAAAAGTTTTAGTTGGTGGAAAATTACCAACAGAACTATCTTTTGTTGGGGAAATGGATCAATTGCAAGAAGAGGATTTTAATGATGCAGTTGTCTTAATTACAGATACAGCAACAATAGAGCGTATTGATTTGGAAAATGAAAAATGATTAACAGCAGCAAAATTAGTTGTTAAAATTGACCATCATCTTAATCTTGATCAATATGGGGATGTCATGATTGTTGATGCTAGCTATCCAGCAACTTGTGAATTAATAACAGATTTTATTACAACAACAAATTTAAAATTATCACCAGCAACAGCGCACTTATTATTTTTAGGATTAGTAACCGATACTGAACGATTTTTATACCGCTCAGTATCAGAACGAACATTTGCAATGGCCTATCATCTAACCAAAACAAAATTTAATTTATCAGCTGCTTATGATGAGATTTATGCTATTAACCCTAACTTGGCCCGATTAAAAGGTTATATTCTTACTAATTTCACCTTAACACCAGAAGGTTTAGCTTATATTAAAATTACTAAAGAGTTACTTGCACAGTTTGAGGCGCAAAACCCGCATCAAATTGCCTTATGAGTTAATATCCTTGGTGATATTAAAGGGGTGAAAATATGAATGATGTTTGTGGAATGCAAGGATTATATTCGTATTGAATTTCGCTCACGTTATTTTGCTGTTAATAAAATTGCTAGCAAATTTAATGGCGGAGGCCATCAAGTTGCTGCCGGAGCAAAAGTTTATGATTGAACTAATGTTGATATAGTAATTCAAGAAGCAACAACATTATTAAAATAAAAAAAGTTCTTCAATAATAAGAAGAACTTTTTTTATTCCTTAATATTAAAAACCTTAAAAGCATTTTTTGTTGTAATTCGAATCATTTCACTAACTGGGATATCTTTTATTTTTGCAATTTGGGCAACTGTATAAGCAATATATTTAGGATAGTTTTTTTGGCCACGATATGGATCAGGGGTTAAATAAGGCGCATCAGTTTCAACTAAAATTTTATCAAGTGGAACCATTTTTGCGACTTCACGCAATTGACTCGCATTTTTAAAAGTAACTGTCCCCGAGAAAGAAATATAAAATCCTAAATCTAAGAATTTTTTGGCCATTTCAGCATCACCAGAATAACAATGCATTAAACCCTTTTTAATCTTTTCAGTTTTTAAAATATGTAAGCATTCCTCATACGCATCACGGCAATGAATTGCAACAGGTAAATCATGTTTTTTAGCAAGATGTAGCTGCTTAATAAATCATTCCTTTTGTAAATCGTGACTAACATGTTTATGATAATAATCTAGCCCAATTTCACCAACAGCAATAACTTTACTATTATTTAATAATTTATCTAAATCCTTTAAATCTTCTGTTCCATAACGAGCAACATCTGTTGGATGAATTCCTATTGTTGCATAGACAAAATCAAATTCATTTGCTGCTTGAATCGCTTTTTTACTTGATTCCATATCATAACCAACATTGTTAAATCATTGAACACCACTAAATTTGGCATCTTCCAAAATTAATGCTGTTTCTTCATCTTTATATTCTTCTGACATTAAATGACAGTGTGTGTCAAATATCCCTTGCATCTCTTCCCCTACTTCCCTAGACAATACTTACTAAACATTGTATTTAGTAAATTGTCATCGTAATTCTCTCCAATTAAATCTCCTAGTAAATATCATGCGCTATGTAAGTCAACATTGACAATATCAACTGGATAGTTATTAACAATATTATTATAAGCATTTTTAATAAAGTTTTCTACTTTCTCCAACAAAGAAATTTGATTTAAATTAACTAAAACTAAACTGTCATTTTTTGTTAATTCTTCAAAATAATAACTTTCCATAATTTGGTTAACTAATGCTTCAATATTATTATTAACCGTTGAAATTAAGGCAATCCGCTCAGTTTTAAATTTGGTTAACGCTAATTTTCTTGGATCAATTAAATCAATCTTATTAAAAACAATAATTCGCTGTTTATCAGCTGTTAGGGTTAATAATTTTTTTGTATCTAGCGATAATTCTCGACTACTATCAATTACAATTAAAACTAAATCAGCGCGATTAATTTCATTTTTCGCTTTACTAATTCCAATTTTTTCAATTTCGTTAACAGTATCGCGAATTCCGGCCGTATCAATGATGTTTAATGTTAGTGGTCCTAAGTTAATTTTCCCTTCAACAATATCACGCGTTGTTCCAGCCTCATTTGAAACAATTGCTTTTTCTTCTTGCATTAAAGCATTTAGTAACGATGACTTTCCAACATTTGGTTCTCCTAAAATTAGAACATTAATTCCATCATTAATAATTTTCCCAATTTTACTTAATTTAATAATTCTGGTAATTTCCGCTTTTAATGATACTAATTTTTCGGTTAATTCTTCGGCGCTAACATCTCCAACGCCATCATATTCAGGATAATCAATGTTAACTTCAATATTTGCAATGATATCTAATAATTGATCACGATATTTTTTAATTAAATGTAAATTACTATTCTGCAAGTTATTTATTGCAAACTTTAAACTAGTTTCATTTGTTGCATTAACTAAATCATTAATTGCCTCAGCTTGAATTAAATTAATTTTATTGTTCAAAAAAGCTCGCTGAGAAAATTCCCCTGGGTTAGCAAAACGCGCCCCTTTTTTAATTAATAAACTAATAATTTGGGTTGTCACCAAAACACCACCATGGCAGTTAATTTCAATAACATCTTCGCCAGTAAAAGAATGTGGGGCAACAAAAGACATTATTAAAACTTGATCAATTACTTTGCTATCATCTTTAATATAACCAAAAGTAATTTGATTTTCTTTTTTTTCAACTTTCTTTGAAAAAACCTTATTTATTAACTGATAAGCATCTGGACCCGATAAACGAATGATAGCTACTGCTTGTTTCACTAATGCCGTTGCTGGGGCTACTATAGTATCACTAATCATTTTTTGTCTCGCTCTCCCTCTTATTTTCCTTATTATATCAAATATTATTAGGATTATAACAAAAAGCGTTTTAGAAAATTATTTCTAAAACGCTTTAAATTTATTCATTATCTTTTTTCTTTTTCTTATCTTGTCCTAAAGAAAATTTTGTTTTCTTTTTAACCGGTTGATAAGTTGCTTTATTAACTTTTTTAACTTGTTTAACTTGTTTTGTTTTCGTTACATTTGTTGGAATAATAATTCCATCTGGTGTTTGTAATTTTACTTTTTTACTAAACATTTGTTTAAATTTCGAACTTGTTGAACTATCGCGTTTTTTTGTTTTGCGATGAATACGAATAAAATGAAAAGCTAATGTTTGTAAAATTTGAATAAAGGCCGAGAAAATTCAATAAATTGTTACCCCTGCCGCAATTGTAATTGTAACAACGAAGAAGACAATAATCATTACTCCTTGCATAATAAATTGACGCTTACGGGCCTTTTTCTGCTCTTTTGAAATTACCTTTGTTTTCCGTAAATTTAGAATTGTTGGTAGAATCATTGAAACAATTTGAATTGGTAAATAAACAAATAATAATGATAGATAAATAAAGTTTCCACTTTGAATCATTTCTCATGGTTTTTCAATTAATGAGATTTGACCAATTGTTGCAATTTTTAAATCACGAGTTGCTTTAACAACGGTAAACATCGCAATTAAGAATGGAATTGATAAGAACGAAGCTCCAATTGTCGATAATGGGGAAACCCCTTCCTTCCGATAAAGCTGCATCATTTCCATTTGCTGTTTTTGCTTTGCCGCGGGATCATTTGAATTTTTATATTTCGCCTGAATCTCGGCTTGTTTAATTTGCATTAACTGCATTTTATCTTGGTTTTTTTGCGCTTTTCAACTAAACATCAAGGTAATTAAACGAACTAACAATGATGTTAAGAAAATAGCTCCAATAATTCCAGCTCCATTTGCTAAACCACCAAATCCATTAATTAAGTTAACCATTAATCAGGCAATTGGGAAAACGAAGAAGCCATAGAAAGGTGAAGCTGTTTTTGTAAAGGCTTCTGCTCATGTTCTAATCCCTAAGTAACCATATTCATATAATTGGCCATTAACAACATGGAAGAAATGCTCTTTCCCAATATTAGCTCCTAAACCAACTAAGATTTCAAAGAAAACCCCTGGTTTATAAACATTTTGGCCAGTAGCATCCATAATTGTTCAATAATTATATTTTGGAACCATCATCATTCCACAGCCTCATAGCATTGAAATTAGTAAAAAAAGATATAAAACAATTTTAATTCATTTTCATGCTAATGAATACCATGGTTTTCGAACTCTTTTGCCATCTGTAAATATATAATCACGATAGTTCATATGTTTGCTCCTTTTCTACTAAATACTATTTTTTAAGATTTTTTAATAAAACTTCTTTATTTATAAAGTAACTATTTTTAAAATAATTCTTTTTAACAATAATAATATAATCATAACCTTGAATATTTAAAGTCGGGTCAATAGTAATCATACTACGAATTTGCCGTCTAACTTTATTTCTAAGAACAGCATTCCCCAACTTTTTTCCAACTGAGATTCCAAAACGGGGATAATTTAAATTATTTTTTCGAAAATAAATATAATAAGGATCAGTTTTAATAAAAACACGTAGCCCAATAATTTCCTGAAACTCATGGTTTTTTTTAACTATATATTTTTTTTTCACATTACTAGTATGAAATAAAAAACAAAATATTACCAAACATTACGCTGATAATACTTTTCTTCCTTTTAATCTTCTTCTACTTAATAATTTTCGTCCTGTTGCCGATTGCATTCTTGCTCTAAAACCATGAGTTCTTTTATGCTTGATTTTACTTGGTTGCCATGTTCTTTTCATTCTCAACACCTCCTTATTTACATAACTAAGACATCATATAAATAATATCGGAAATGCAAAAAAATATCAATTAAAAGATACGATTTTATTAATTTTTTTCCTTTTATTTTGTGTAATTTGGGGGTGATTTTGTAATAACAACATCATGGGGATGTGATTCTTTTAGCCCATTAGCTGAAATTTCAACAAATTCGGCTGTTTCTTGTAAAAGTTCAATTGTTTGAGCCCCACAATAACCAAAACCACTACGAACACCACCAACAAATTGGAAAATAATATCACTAACTTTCCCTTTCAATAAAACTAAACCTTCAACACCTTCTGCTACTAATTTTTTCTTACTGTCTTGGAAATAACGATCTGCACTCCCTTTTTTCATGGCTGTTAATGAGCCCATTCCCATATATGATTTATATTTTCGTCCATCAAGGATTACTTCTTCTCCTGGTGCTTCGAATGTTGAGGCAAAAATTGACCCCATCATGACAGCATTTGCTCCGGCTGCTAAAGCTTTAACAACATCACCAGAGTATTTAATTCCCCCATCAGCAATAACTGGAATACCATGTTCTTTTGCTAATTGATAAACATCATTAATTGCAGTAATTTGTGGCACCCCAACTCCAGCCACAACTCTTGTTGTACAGATACTTCCTGGACCAACTCCAACTTTTAACCCACTAACACCAGCTTCAATTAAATCTTTTGCAGCTTGTGGTGTTACAATATTACCGGCAATAATACCTAATTTTGGAAATTGCTCACGAATTTTTTTAACCATCATTAAAATGCCTTCACTGTGGCCATGCGCTGAATCAATAACAATTAAATCAACATTTTTATTAACTAATGCCTTAACCCGATCCATCGTATCATTTCCAACTCCAACAGCTGCTCCAACTCGTAATTGGCCCTTATCATCCTTACAAGCATTAGGATACTCTTCGCGATTATTAATATCTTTAATTGTAATTAACCCTGTTAAAATATTTTCATTATTAATAATCGGTAACTTTTCAATTCGGTTTTTTAATAAGATACTTTTTGCTTTTTCCATCGAAATATCTTCAGAAGTTGTGATTAAATTTTTTGATGTCATAAACTTACTTACTGGATCACGATAATCCTCACATGTTTTAATATCACGATTAGTAATAATCCCTAATAATTTTTTATTTTCATCAACAACTGGTAATCCAGAAATTTTATATTGCATCATAATATCTGCGGCGGCTTGAACTGACATTGTTGGTAATAAAGTAATTGGATTAATAATAAAACCTGATTCATTTCGTTTTACTAATTCAACTTCTTTTGCTTGTTGTTCAATTGTTAAATTTTTGTGAATAATCCCAATTCCCCCTTCTCGAGCAACAGCAATCGCCATTTTTGACTCTGTTACAGTATCCATTGCGGCCGATAAAAATGGAATATTTAATTCAATATTTTTAGTGATCTTTGTTCTTAAATTAATTTGATGTGGTAAAATAGTTGATTTTTGTGGTACTAATAATAAATCATCAAATGTATATGCTTTTTTAATACGCATAATCTTTCTCCCTTCAAAATTACATCGCAAATATAAAGAAGAAATCCTCAGTTTTCAGAAGCCTATAGTGATTTTATTGCTAATCGTAGAGACACTAGAGCACATTTCTAGTTTATATAGGAACCATATAAATTTAGATTATTATATCGTAAAATATCCGAATAATAAACCTTCTTTTGCAATTATTTGTTTTCCACATTTAAAAAATAGTTTT